>DASXOM010000172.1:0-11700 GCA_036494245.1 Gaiellaceae bacterium | reverse complement strand
CCGCGTCTTCCACAACAACCGCTACCCGTTCATCGACGTCAAGGTCGAGCAGGCGGAGCTGACCGAGCTCGTCGAGGTGGACGGTGAGCACCCGTTCGTCCTCCATCCGGGCGAGTTCGTGCTCGGCTCGACGCTCGAGCGCATCAAGCTCCCCGACGACCTCGTCGCCCGCCTCGAAGGCAAGTCGAGCCTGGGGCGGCTCGGCCTCCTCATCCACTCGACCGCCGGCTTCATCGACCCGGGCTGGGACGGTCACGTGACGCTCGAGCTCTCGAACGTCGCCAACCTCCCGATCACGATCTATCCCGGCATGAAGATCGGGCAGGTCTCCTTCATGCAGATGACCGAACCGGCCGCGACGCCCTACGGCTCGCAGGCGATCGGCTCGAAGTACAAGGGCCAGCGCGGCCCGACGGCGAGCCGCTACTGGCAGAACTTCGAGGGCTCGTGAGTCAACGCGCGACCACCCTCGTCACCGGCGGGACGGGCTTCATCGGGCCGCACGTCGTGCACGCGCTGCGTGCGCGTGGGACGCCGGTGCGGGCGCTCGTGCGGAAGCCGGCCCGCGCGTCGCGCCTCGCTGCATGGGGAGCTGAGCTGGTCACGGGAGACGTAACCGATCCGGCCTCCCTCCGTGCTGCCTGTGAGGGAGTGAACACCGTCGTCCACCTCGTCGCGATCATCCGCGGCCGTCCCGCCGACTTCGAGCGCGTCATGGCCGAGGGAACGCGGAACGTCGTCGCGGCCGCGCAGGCGGCGGGAACTCGGCGGTTCGTGCTCGCGAGCGCGCTCGGCGTCGACGAGCGGTCGAAGGACGCCGTCCCGTACTTCGCGGCGAAGTGGGAGATGGAGCGCGCCGTCCGCGAGTCAGGGCTCGACCACGTGATCTTCCGGCCGAGCTTCGTCTTCGGCCGCGACGGCGGCGTCCTGCCGACGTTCATCCGGCTGGCGCGCTTCGCGCCGGTAACGCCGATCATCGGATCCGGCAGGCGGCGGTTGCAGCCGATCTGGGTCGAGGACCTGGCCCAGTACTACGTGCGCGCGATCGACGAGCTGGCCGCGACGAACCGGACGTTCGAGCTCGGCGGCCCCGAGGCGGTGAGCTGGAACGAGTTCTGGGCGCGGCTGAAGCGCGTGCTCGGCGTGCGGCGGCCGTCGGTGCACGTCCCGGTCAGCCTGATGCGCGGCCAGGCGACCGTGACCGAGCGCCTGCCGGGCGCGCCGGTGTCGCGCGACCAGCTCACGATGCTGGAGCTCGGGGACAACGTCGTCACAGACCCGAGCGCGGTCGAGACGTTCAAGCTGCCGCTGGTGCCGCTCGACGAGCAGCTGCGGCGCGCGACGTGACGCGCGGCGTCGTCTACGCCGAGCCCGATGCGGCGCCGGCCGTCGAGGAGCTGAGCGTCGACCCGCCCGGGCCACGCGAGGTGCTCGTCCGCGTCCAGGCGTGCGGGCTCTGCCACTCCGACCTCCACATCGTCGAGACCAAGGGCTGGGGCTCGCGGTTCCCGATCCTGCTCGGCCACGAGGGCGCCGGGACGGTAGAGGAGGTGGGCAGCGACGTGACCCTGGTCGCCCCGGGGGACCGCGTCGTCATCGCGTGGCGCGCGCCGTGCGGCGAGTGCCCGCAGTGCCGGCGGGGCGATCCGCGCCGCTGCTCCTCGCAGCTCCGCGCAAAGCGGCGCCTGCACAGGGCCGTGGACGGCGGGCTGCTGACGCCAGTGCTGCGCTGCGGCACGTTCGCGGATCACGCAGTCGTGCACGAGGCGTGCGCGGTGAGGATCCCCGAGGAGCTGCCGATCGAACAGGCCACGCTGCTCGCCTGCGGCTTCTCGACGGGTGCGGGAGCAGCTCTCTGGGCGACGCCCGTGCGGGACGAGTCATCTGTCGCCGTGATCGGCTGCGGCGGCGTCGGGCTCGCCGTCATCCAGGGTGCGCAGCTGCGCGGCGCGGGCCAGATCGTCGCGGTCGACATCGCGCCGGAAAAGCTCGATCACGCCCGCGCGCTCGGGGCGACCGACGTCGTCGACGCCTCCGCCGTCGATCCCATCGAGGCCGTGCGCGAGCTGACCGGCGGCCGTGGCGCGGAGTTCTCCTTCTTCGCGGGCGGCGGTGCCCCGGCGCTCGCGCAAGCGATCCGGATGTGCGCCTACGCGGGCTGGGCGACGATCGTCGGCCTCCCAGCTCCGGGCTCGAGGCTGGAAGTCGACCTCGACGCCGAGTTCTTCGGCCCGCGGATCACGCTCACGGTGACGCACGGCGGCGACACGATCCCCCAGGAGGACTTCCCCTTCCTCGCCAAGGCCGCTCTCGACGGCCGGATCGACCTCGCGCGCTTCGTGACGAGCACGATCTCGCTCGACGAGGTGCCGGCGCGCCTCCCCTGCATCGGCGAACGCGGCGAGATCAGGACGGTCGCGGTCTTCTAGCCGAGGCCCTGCCGGCGCGGCAGGTCGATCTCTTCGTTCACGAGGTGGCCGTCACGCTCGACGTAGCCCCCCTTACCGCCGACGACGAAGACGATGGCGTCCTCGTCTCCCGCGTTCGAGATCCGTCTCGGAGTCGTCGCGCTCGCGTGGAAGAGCCCGCCCTCGCCGAGCTCCTGCGACTCTCCGTCGACGTCGACGCGGACCCGCCCCCGGTGGACGAAGTACAGCTCGTCCTGCGTGTCGTGATAGTGCTCGGGCCCCTCGTAACGCGGCGGATAGACGATCGCGTTGACGCCGAACGCATCCACGCCAAGCGGTTTCCGGATCTTGCGGAAGCCGTAGCCGTCACCGAGCTCGTCGAGCGAGCCGAACGCGTAGCTCACGCGCTGCAGGCCTCGGCCGTGTGCGCAAGCGGCAGGCGACCGAGAAGCTCGGTGAGCTGCTCGCGCTCTTCCAGGGAGAACCGCGAGCCGAATAACTCTTCGATGTCGGCGTTGTGTGACTCCCGCGCTTCCTCGATCTTCTTCACGCCTGCTTCGGTGAGCACGGCGTACGTGACCCGGGCGTCGCCCTCGCAGCGCTCCTTCGCGACGAGGCCACAGGACTCGAGGCCGTCGAGCAGACGCGTGATCCCGGACGCCGTGAGGAGGACGCTGCGGGCGATATCGATCCGCCGCATCCGCCGGCCCTCGGCGTAGTAGAGCTGCACGAGCACGTCGAAGTCGCTCAGCGTCAGCTCGTGCAGCGCCTCGAGGCGGGAAGAGAGCTCGCGCGTGATCGCAGCGTGCGCGCGCAGGAAGCGCAGCCACGCCGTTTCGGTGACGCCATGGGCCGGCATAACTGCTTGTGTACTCAATACTTGACTAGACAATCTTTTCTCGCTATAGTTGCTTGCGTAATCAAGTATAGCTCAACTCGCCTAGGAGGCAATGTTTCAGATGAGCACCCTGGAATCCACTACCACTCTCGCCCCGGCCGGCACGACCTGGGCCGCGGACACCGTCCATTCGAACGTCACGTTCGAGGTCGAGTACGCCGGCGTCAGCATCTTCAGCGGCAGCTTCCGCGACTTCGATGCCGCGCTCGAGGGCTCGTTCCTCGCAGGCTCGGCGCGCGTCGCAAGCGTCGACGTGAAGGACGAGCAGCTCGCCGGCCACCTCCAGTCGCCGGACTTCTTCGACGCCGAGCGCTATCCCGAGATCTCGTTCCGCGCCGACCAGCTCACGCTCGCCGAGGACGGCACCGTCTCCGGCACCGCGGAGCTGACGATCAAGGGCGTCACGAAGCCGGTCGAGCTGAAGGGCAGCCTCGCCTCTGCGCCCAGCGTCGACCCCTTCGGCCGCGAGCGCCTCGGGCTGAAGCTCGAGACCGCGATCGACCGCACCGCCTTCGGCGTCGCATGGAACGCGCCGAACCAGAGCGGCGGCAACTACCTCGGCGACGAGGTCACGCTGAAGGCCGACCTGACCTTCGTGAGGCAGGAGAGCTAACGATGCGGATCCTCGCCGTCTCCGGCAGCCTGCGGGAGGGCTCGTTCAACACGAGCCTCCTGCGGGCTGCGGTTGAGGCCGCGCCCGAGGGCGTCGAGCTCGAGCTCTGGGAAGGGCTCGGCGAGCTGCCCTTCTACGACGAGGACCTCGAGGCCGAGGTGCCCGAGTCGGCGCGCCGCCTGCGTGAGGACTGGGCCGCGGCAGACGCGATTCTCTTCGCGACGCCCGAGTACAACGGCTCGGTCCCCGGCGGGCTGAAGAACGCGGTCGATTGGGCTTCGCGTCCACGGCTCGAGGCGTTGCTCCGGAACAAGCCGGTCGCCGTCGTCGGCGCAAGCACTGGCCAGTTCGGCGCCCTCTGGGCCCAGCAGGATTTGAAGCGGATCCTCGGCATCGCCGGCGCCCGCGTCGTCGGGACCGAGATCCCGGTCGGCCGCGCCGAGGAACGGTTCGACGCCGAAGGTCGGCTCCTCGACGGAGAAGTCTTCGAACAGCTCCGGCTGCACCTAACCACTCTCGCGTCGGAGGCCGTTGCGGCACCCGACCGAGTTGCTGCCTGAGCAAAGACGAGGGGCCGCTTTCGCGGCCCCTCGATCCAGTAACCAGCGCGTAGTGGTAGAGGCGCTTTCCTGCTCCGGTCCGGTAGTTGGACCGGGCGGCGCGGAACGCGACGTCCCCCACGCTGGCTAGGCGGTTCCCCCGGTGGGTCCCGGGGACGGCACCCCTACCCGCTGGTACCTCCACTGCCCGTACTGTCTGAAATCACTACCGGACCACCTCCTTTCCGCGGTACCCGCAAGATAGCTGAGGAAGCGGCTACCGCAAGACGGTCGTCAGCTCGAGCCCGCGGTCGAGGGGAACGGTGACGCTCAGGAGGGTCGAGTCGGCCTGCCGGGCCGCCGAGTACTGCGCGAGCGGGTCGGGATGCGAAAGGACGTTGTCCGCGACGACGAGCGCGCCCGGCTCGACCTTCTCGCGCGCGAGCCGGAACAGCTCTTCGTAGTCGTCCTTCTCCGCGTCGAGGAAGACGATGTCGAACACATCGTCGATCTGTGGCAGCAGCTCGAACGCGTCGCCCTCGCGCAACTCTGCCCACTCTTCGAGGCCCGCCTCCTCGATGTTGCGGCGCCAGGCCTCGACCTTCTCCGGGTCGTGCTCGAGCGACAGGACACGACCGCCGAAGTCGCGGACCCCCGCGGCGAGCCAGATCGACGAGTAGCCCCGCGACCCGCCGAGCTCCAGCACCTCGCAGTCGGTCTGCGGCGCGACGAGCGAGAAGAGGAAGCGGCCCGTCGTCGGCTCGACCTGACGCGCGCGCTGCTCGGGAGGGAGACCGCGCTCCCGCTCCGAAGCGTCCTCCTGCTCGAGGCGCTCGAGCACGGCGCGAACCCGGTCGTCCAG
This sequence comes from Gaiellaceae bacterium, assembly GCA_036494245.1. Taxonomy (GTDB): domain Bacteria; phylum Actinomycetota; class Thermoleophilia; order Gaiellales; family Gaiellaceae; genus Palsa-739. The sequence goes on along the minus strand of DASXOM010000172.1, from coordinate 6,380 downwards.
CATGGCTCGGAAACTATCGTGGGCGACGTGCGCGCCGAGCTGACCATCGAGATCGCGCGGACGCCGGAGGAGGTCTTCTCCTATCTCACCGACGTCTCGAACCTGCCGCATTGGCAAGCGGGCGTGAAGAGCGCGACTCAGCGTGACGGCCGGATCGAGGAGTCACGGTCGATGTTCGGGCGCGAGCTCCAGACGACGTTCGAGATCGTCGACGAGGAGCAGCCCCGCCTGTTCACGTTGCGCGCGCTCGACAGCCCGGTGGCGTTCACGGTCCGGCACGAGCTCGAGCCGGCCGACGGCGGCACGCGCCTGACCGTCACTGCCGAGGGCGACGTCCCGGGCTTCGCCGCCGGACTGCTCGCGCGGCGCGCCGAGAAGCAGATTCGCAAGGACTTCGAGCGGCTGAAGGGGATTCTCGAGGCCTAAGGGACCGCGCGCCGTTCGGCCTCGACCGCGTCGCGCACCCAGCAATCGGGGATGTGGGCGTTGACGATCCCACACGCCTCCATCGACGAGTAGACGGTCGTCGGACCGACGAACCGGAAGCCCGCGGCCTTCAACCGCCGCGACAGCTCCTTCCCGTCCTCTCGGTCGCGGTACTCCCACATGAGCTGCTCGAGAGGCGTCCCGGTCTCGCGCAGCCCAAGCGTTGCCTTCGCGTTCGCGATCGCCGCCTCGATCTTGCCGCGGTGGCGGATGATCCCCGCGTCGCCGAGCAGCCGCTCGACGTCGCGCTCGCCGAAGCGCGCGACGCGCTCGGGATCGAAGCCGGCGAAGCCACGGCGGAAGGCCTCGCGCTTGCGCAGGACCGTGATCCAGGCGAGGCCAGACTGGAACCCCTCGAGGCAGAGGCGCTCGTAGAGGCCGCGCTCGTCGAGCACCGGGCGTCCCCACTCATCGTCGTGGTACGCGATGTAGAGCGGATCGCTCGTCGGCCAGCAGCGGATTGGCTCGGGCGCCATGTGGGAAGTGTCGCTAATGAATCCTCCGGAAACAGCGGACGTCCGGTCGGGACACGGGTTGCCGTCCGATCGGGTTTCTTGTATCTCTGAGCGAAGGCCGGGGGAGGCCCGTCCGGGAATGGGAGGAAGAGGCCGTGTCGGCCAACGAACGCGGGAAATGGCTCGCAGTGGGGGCAGCCGCTCGGCGAGCGGCGGCGCTGCTGATTCCGCTGCTCCTCGGCGCGGCTGCGATGACGCTGCTACTCGACTCCGGCACGGTGCACCTTCCCACGGTCGGGTCCCGTTCGGCTTCTCCGCCGCCGGAGAAGGTCGTGGTCTCGTCACCGGCGACCGGAGGGCAAGCCCACCATCGGCCGGTGGCACCGACGACGCACACGGCCCCGCGGACCTCTGGCCCATCGACGACCGGCGGCTCGACCGTCGCAGCCCCGACGGCCTCGCCGACCTCGGTCGGGCCCGCTTCCCAGCAGCCCTCGGGCTCGGTCGGCACAAAGCCGGCGCCCAAGGCGTCCGGAAGCAAGACCGCCGGCACCGGCACACCGTCCGTGGCCCCGCCGCCCCCGCCGCCTGCGGCAGCGGCGACGGCGGCAGCGGCAGCGGCAGCGGCAGCGGCAGTCGAGGCTCCGGCACATGAGGGACGCGCGCTCGGGCATCTGAAGGAGAAGCCGGCGAAGGCGGAGAAGCAGGCGGGGAAGGCGGCGAAGCCAGAGAAGGCGGCGAAATCGGACAAGGCGGCGAAACCGGACAAGGCGGCGAAACCGGACAAGGCGCAGAAGCCAGAGAAGCCGGACAAGCCGGACAAGGCGGAGAAGCCGGAGAAGCCCGAGAAGGCGGAGAAGCCGCACCACGCCGCCCCGCCCGGACACGTCCATCACGGGCCGAACGGCCCACCACCGGGGCACCTGCATCACACGCCTCCAGGGCTCGCCCATAAGGCCGAGCCGCCGCGGCCGCGCCACCTCCCCGGGCATTGCCCGCCCGGACGAGGCCATGGCGAAGGACACTCGTCGCACGCCGACTCCCACGGCGAGGGGCACGCCGCACACGACCGGGGCAACGGCAAGCACTGAGGCTCGTGGCGCGTCCCGCCTCACCGCTGGGGCTCGGCCTTCGACTGCGGTTGATGCTCACGCTGACGGCGGTCGCGATCTTCCCGATCGCGTTCGTCTCCTACGTGATCGTCCGGGACGAGATCCGCAACGTCACGCGCAGCATCGACTTCGAGACTCGCGACGCCGCTCAGAGCGCGCAGGCGCGGTTCTCGCGGCTCCTGGACCAGCGCGAGCTGCACGCCGTCGCCGCGGCCACGTCGCCGCGGCTGCAGGGGGCGATCGGCCGCCATGACACGGCGAGCCTCGCGCGGTTCGCCCGGCGCAACCGGCTCCTGATCGAGGTCCGCGGCCACAGCTACGGCCGGCGGCTTGAGAACGCGGTCCCGGCACGCGCTCAGCTCGTCAGCGGCGGCCGGGAGATCGGTGCGGTCGTCGCGCAGCTGCCGACAGACGAGGCGCTGCTCCGGCAGCTGTCGGCGGGCGCCCCGAACGGTGTGCGGCTCGCGTACACCGGTCTCGGGACGCCGCCTCGGGCAGGTCGAGGAGTGACGTTGCCGCTGGCGCAGCGGGTCGGCATCCGCGCCTATCTCCCGGCGGCGATCGTGTCGCACCGGAAGAACGCGGCGTACATCCGCGTGATCGAGGCGGGGCTGCTGGCGCTCGCGGCGCTGGCGCTGCTGACGCTCGTGCTCGCCCGCCCCCTACTGCGCGCGTTCCGCTGGACGGAGGAGCAGGCGAGCGAGTCCCGTATCGACTCGCTCACCGGGCTCGCGAATCGTCGCGCCCTCGAAGAGATCCTCGCCGCCGAGGTCTCTCGCGCCCACCGCTTTGCCCACCAGCTCGCGGTCGTGCTGCTCGACCTCGATCGCTTCAAGGAGATCAACGACTCCTTCGGCCATGCTGCCGGCGACGTGATGCTGCGCGCGGTCAGCCGCCTCCTCACCTCACTGGCGCGCCAGGGCGACACGGTCGCCCGCTGGGGCGGCGAGGAGTTCGTCGTCGTCCTCCCCGAGACCGACCTCGCCGGTGCGCAGCGCTTCGCCGAGCGGCTACGCCGAACGATCGAGGCGCATGCGGTCGGCGAGATGAAAACGAGCGCGAGCTGCGGCGTCGCGACGATGCTCCCGGAGGACAGCGTGGAGGAGCTGATCGGCGCCGCCGACCAGGCTCTCTACCAGGCGAAGTCGAACGGGCGAAATCGGACCGAGAGCGCCGTCCGCGGCCCTCGCCCCGCAGCCGCCTAGCGTTTTCGGAACAGCTCGGTAGGAGAGCGAGAGGCAGGTGAGCCTCCTCTCGCACAGCCATGTTGGGGCCAAGCCGCACAGGCTGGTTTTGCTGACCGCGCTCGCGGCGTTCCTCTACCTCGCGGGCGGCGTGGCGATGGCGTACGTCGCCGGCTGGGACGAGGTGTGGCGGGCGGTACAGAATCCGCATTGGTGGTGGCTCGCCGGTTCGCTGGCAGCCGTCATTCTCGCCTTCGGCGGCTACTACTTCGGCTATTGCGGCGTCGGCAGCGTCGAGGATGGACCCGACGATCTTCCGCACGCCGACCGGCTCGCCGTCGTGGCAGCCGGCTTCGGCGGCTTCCTCGCTCACGGCGGCACCGGGATCGACAAAGCCGTCATGCGTGCCGCCGGAGGATCTTCACGCGAGGCGAAGGTGCGCGTTGCGCTGCTCGGCGGGCTCGAGCACGGCATCATGGCGATCCCCTGCAGCGTGGCGGCGATCGTGCTCCTCGTCGAAGGCGTGAGGAAACCGCCGCTCGACTTCACGATCCCGTGGGCGCTCGGGCCCTGGCTCGGCTTCGCCGTCGCTTACTGGGCGGCGGAGAAGTACCGTGCCCGCCTGCGCCGCCGCGGAGGCTGGCGCCAGAAGCTCTCGATCGTCTTCGACGCGACGCATCTCGTCGGCGCGATGTTCCGCGACCCGTTGCGCCATTGGCGGTCCGTCTCCGGGATGCTGTTCTACTGGCTCGGGGACATGTGGGCGCTCTGGATGGCGATGGCCGCCTTCGGCTACCGCATGAACGCCGCCACGACGATGGTCGCCTTCGGGACGGCGATGATCGTCACGCGCCGCACCGGCCCTCTTGGCGGCGCCGGGATCCTCGACGTCGCCCTCGCGGCGACCCTCTGGTACTGCGGCGCGCCCTGGGCCGCCGCCGTCCTGGGAACGTTCAGCTACCGCTTCTTCGCGATCTGGCTGCCACAGCCGCTCTCGTTCCTCATGCTCCCGCGCTTGCGGCGGCTCCTCGATGGCTCTCCCGAGCCCGCGCTCCAGCGTTAGCAACATCGGCTTTCGCACCCTCGACAGCGGGGCCGCCCGGTTGTAGGCTCGCCGACATGGTGCGCACGCTGACCACGGTCGTGGTCGCTGCTCTGGCCACCGCGGGGATTGCAGCTGCCGCCGGAGGCGACGCGTGGCCATGCCATCCGGATCTCCCGGGCACGCGCGCCTTGACGGTGACGGGCGCTGTGACCGGCTACCGGTTCGCCGGTGGAGGCACGCTCGTCGCCTCGGTCCGGACCAGGCGGTGTGCAGGCGTCGCTCGCTGGAACTACGCGGCGAGCGCGACCGCCTCGGTTTCCTGCCGGGGTGCGACTGCGCGCGGTTCCGGCGCGGCGCCGTTACACCCGGTCGCGACACAGGGCAACCGCCTGGTGCGGGTCGTGCTCGCGCCCGAAGGGGCCGACAGACCGGACCGCCTCGATGTGGTCGCGCGAGCAACGGGCGACAGGGTCGCGTCATGGCCGCTGATCGATCGCCCCGCGCGCGTTGTCCTTCTCGGGAGGATCGCCATTCTCTCGTCGGCCGGCAGGAACGCGCTGTACGCGTTGCGGATCTCGGATGGCCGCATCGCGACGCTCGGGGTCGCAGCCGCCGGTGACCGACCGATCATCGGCCCCGACGGCGTCGTCTATCAGAGCGCTCTCTCCCTGAAAGCGCAGCACCTCGCCCCGAATCGCGTGAGCTTGAAGTTCGTGCCGCTCGCGGCCGTCAAACGCCAACTGACGCTCGCAGATCGGCAAGTCCAGACGCACTGGAGGATCACTGCGGTCGGGATGGATGCCGGGCGGGTCGCATACGCGGTCCACGACCCGGCGGGCCGATGCGACGTGGTCAAGTTCTGGAACCCCTCCTGGCACTTCGTCGCGCACGTGACCCATCCGAGCGCGGCGACGTGTCTACCTGCACACGGCGCCGGCGGCGTCACGGGCGTCGCGATGGCCGGCAACCGCCTGGCCTGGACGACGCGCTACGGCAACACGACGCGGGTCCTCGCAGCGTCGACGATCGGCTGTAAGGAGTGGGTCGTGGCACGGCCGGCTCCCGGCGCGCCCGTCGCGGCGCTCGCCGGGGACGGGCCTGTGCTCGCCTATGCGTTGAAGGGTGCCGTGGGGCTGGTCGAGGCCGACTCGGACGACTGGTACGGAGAGGTGCTCTCGCAATCTCCTGCCGAGGTCGCTGCGATCTCTGCCGACAGCAACCGAGTCGCGACGCTGTACCGGGACGGGACGGTGACCGTGATGAGCTCGGAGGGCCAGCTCGTCAGCAGCTTCGCTGCCGGGCAGGCTCGCGCGGTCGCGCTGCGCGCGGGCACAGTGGCCGTCCTTCGTGGCGCGCACCTCGACGTCTACAGCGCCGACACGGGGATTCTGGCTCACTCATGGCCCGTTCCTGCCGATGCGCGCTCAGTCGATCTTCACTACGGAATCGCGGTGATCGCCGCCGGCGGCGACGTCTACGCGTCGAACGTCGCTACGGGCCTCACCGCCCGCGTGCTTCATGTGCATGGTCGCGCGGCTGCCCAGATCGACTCGCCCGGTGCCGTCGTGCAATTCAACGTCGGCCGGCGCGGGTACCTCCAGCTCATCCCGATGAGCAAGCTCGAGGCGCTTACTCGCTAGCCGGGTAGCTCGAGGACGACCGTGCCGTCGACCACGCGAACCGGATAGGTCGCGACGGGCTCCGTGGCCGGCAGCGAGATCGGCCGCCCGGTCGAGAGCTCGAACTGCGACCCGTGGCGGGGGCAGACGACGCAGCAGCGGTCCTCGTCCCAGTCGCCCTCGCAGAGCGGCCCGTCGTCGTGCGAGCAGCGGTCCTCGATCGCGTACAGCTCGCCGCCGCAGTTGTAGACGCCGACGAAGAGGCTTCCCTCGCGGACGATCTTCGACGAGCCGGGCGGGAACTCGTCGGCCGCAGCGACTGCGATCTCGGGCACTAGCTCAGGTCGAGCTCGTCGAAGCCGGCGAGACCGTCGGGGAGCGGCGTCCCCTTCGCCTTGTGCAGCGCGACCTTGAGCGTCGTGAGGCCGAGCATCGCGCACTTGAGCCGCACCGGAGTGAGCGGGACGCCGATCTCGGCG
>DASXOM010000171.1:0-13299 GCA_036494245.1 Gaiellaceae bacterium | reverse complement strand
CGTCAACTGCGTCTCGGCGGGCGTCGTCGACACCGAGGCGCTCGACTGGTTCCCGAACAAGGAGCAGATGCTTGCATCGGTGAAACGGACCCCCGCGGGCCGGCTCGTCGAGCCGAAGGACGTGGCCGCGGCCGTCTCCTTTCTTTGCTCGCCGGATGCCGCGATGGTCTGCGGTCAGACGCTGATCGTGGACGGCGGCTACTCGCTCGGCGCGTAGGACGCGATGGAGCCGACCGACGAGAACATCCGAGCCTTCGAAGACGCGCACAAGGCTCGCCCCGAGCCCGCGGAGCTGCCGCCGATCGTGCAGCGCACGCTCGGCGACCTGCAGGGCAAGCGAGTCCTCCACCTCCATTGCGGGACGGGCGAGGCGACCGCCAGGCTCGCCGAGCTCGGGGCCGTCGCGACCGGCGTGGATGCACGACCGGGAGCGCTCGAGACCGCGCGCGAGCGGTGGCCGAAGATCCTCTGGGTGGACGGCAACCCGCAGGCTCTGCCCCGCCAGCTGCGGCGGCACCGCTTCGATCTCGTCTACTCGGGCGAGGGCGTGCTCGGGCACCTCGACGACCTTGCCGGGTGGGCGGCCGGCATCGTGGCGGCGCTGCGCGAACACGGCGAACTGCTCGTCTTCGACGACCACCCGGTCGCCGACTGCGTCGACGGTTTTCTCCGCTGGCGAAACGACTACTTCCGCGATCCCGCGGACCCGGACCGGCTGTGGCGGATCGGCCAGGTCGTGAGCGCGCTCGTGCGCGCCGGCCTCCGCATCGAAGCGCTCGAGGAGTACCCGGGCGGCACCGCACGCCGCCGCCACGACCGTCGCATCCCGGCAACCTTCCTCCTCTACGCGCGCCGCGGCTCCTAACCTGTCCCGAAGAGCCACGTCCGGTAGCTGCTACCGGCCGTGTCTTTTCAAGACAGCTTCTCGAACGCCTCGTCGAGTTCGGCGTCGGTGATCGTCAGCGGCGGCGTCGCCTGGATCAGGGAGCCGTCGAGGCCGGCCGGGACGACGAGGACACCGCGCGCCAGGGCTTCGTCCGCGTCGCCTTCGCGCGCACGGAGCAGCCCGCGCCCGTGCCAGCCGGCCCGCTCGAAGCGCTCGCCCGCCTCGAGTACGCGGTCGAGCAGCTTCGGCACCTCCTCCAGCACGACGAGGCCTGCGGCGCAGGCGAGAGGATTGCCGGTGTGCGTGTGCGTGTAGACGTCCTCCGGGCCGAGTCGCCAGGCGTCCTCGAGGCCCTCGCGGTAGAACAGCGCAGCCGACAGCGGCAGGCCGCCGCCGAGCGCCTTGCCCACGCAGAGCACGTCCGCAACTTCCTCGCCGGGCCACATCTCGCCGATGCGACCGAGGCCGCAAAAGATCGAGTCCACCACGAGCAGCGCACCGGCCTCGTCGCAGCGTCGGCGCAGCGTGTCCAGGAAGCCGTCGGTGGGGACCCGGGAGCCGGCTCTCCCCTGCACCGGCTCCACGATCACGCACGCGGCGTCCTCGGGCAGCGGGCCGGGATCCTGGCCGTACGCGTGCCGGTGCACCGGCCCGGGCAGCCACGCTGCGAACGGCTCCCGGAACTGCTCGAAGCCGGTCGCCGCGAGGGCGAGCAGCCCGGTGCCGTGGTAAGCGCCGTCGAAGGCGACGATGCCCGGCCATCCGGTGGCGAGCAGCGCCGTCCGAAGCGCGATCTCGACCGCATCCTCTCCCGTCACACCGAGCTTCGCCGGCCGCGGCAGCGCCTCGCGCAAGCGCACCGTCACCGCGGCGTCGGCCAGGTCTCCGAGCGCGTGCACGACCTGCTGTTCGCGCCACGCCTCGAGGATCCGCGAGTTCCGATGGCCGAGCGCCGCGACCCCGAAGCCGCCGGTCAGGTCGAGGAGCTCCCGCCCGTCGTCGAGCGTGACGCGACAGCCCTCGGCGCGCGCCCAGATCACTTCGCACCGAGCCGGAGGACGCGGCCCGCGGTCGCCTTCGCGATCGTCCCCGCCATCGCCGGGTTCTCCTGCAGCCGCCGCAGCGAGTAGCCGTACCAGTGCTCGCCATAGGGAACATAGACGCGCAACCGGTGTCCCTCTGCGACCAGCTCGTCGCGCCGCTCCTCGCGCACGCCGAGCAGCATCTGCAGCTCGTACTCGAGCGGGCCGAGCTCCCGACGCGAGATCCGCGCCAGCGACTCGCCGATCAGCCACTCGTCGTGTGTGGCCACAGCGACGTAGCACTCGGCCCCGAGCAGCGCGTCGAGACAACGGAGAAAGTGCGCGCGCACCGCCTCGAAGTCGGTGAACGCGATCGTCGGCGGCTCGAGGTAGATCCCCTTGCAGAGACGGACGCTCGGCCGGAGATCCGCCAGCGCCTGGACGTCGTCGAGCGTGCGCCGCAGCCGAGCCTGAAGCACGACGCCGAGATTGTCGTGGCCGTCCTCGCGAAGCTCGCGGTAGAGCCGCAACGTGTCGTCGGTCGTCGACGAGTCCTCCATGTCGATCCGGACGAAGTTGCCGTAGCCGGCCGCGGTACGCACGACGTCGAGGAGGTTCTCGCGGCAGAGGCCGTACGACAGTTCGAGGCCGAGCGCGGTGAGCTTGACGCTGACGTTCGAGTCGAGCGCGGCCTCGTCGATCGCGGCGAACACGTCGCGGTAGGCCTGGGCTATCGCGCGAGTTTCCTCCTCGCGCGTGATCTCCTCGCCGAGCACGTCGACGGTGGCCATCTTCCCGCCGCCGTTCAGCTCGCGGACGCACCCGACGGCCTCCGCCAGCGTCGCGCCGGCGATGTAGCGCGAGGAGAAGAGCTGCACCACGGGCTTCGGCACCGCCGGCAGGAGACGGACGAGGGCGGAGTCGAACAGCGACACGGGCGCGGCGATTCTATGCGGGCTCGCGAAGAGCCTCGCCGACGGCCGGTTAGGGGGTCTCGCGCATGAACCCCTGGCGCGCGGCGCTGACGAGCGCCACGGCCTCGGGGAAGAGGACGCGCATCGCGTCGCGGAGGGCGACTGCCTGCTCGTCCACGCCGCCCTGCGGCTGAATCTGCTGCAGCGCGGCGGCGGTCAATTCGACGGCGGTGTTGAGCGTGAGCGTCGCGAACTGCTCCCGCTGCGCCTCCTGCACGCTCTCCGCCTGCTGCTCGGCGAACTCGCGCAAGCCTCGCATGATCTCGTCGGGGTCGCCCCCGAATGGGAATCCGAAGCCGCCGCCTTCCATGCGGTCCACTCTAGCGACGATGCCGTTGCACGAAGACCGGCCCGAAGACCGAGAGCCCGTGGATCCGCAGGCGTGGCGCGTGCGGCGGGACGTCGCCGGCCGATCCTTCGTGCACAGGCCCGATCACCGCGACGACCGACGATTCGACCTCTACATGCTCCGGGACGGTCACGAAGACCGGCGCGAACAGCGTGAAGACAGTGAGCGTGGCCTCACCGCTCGGCAGCTGCGCCTGACGAAGATCGAGCCGCACCGGTGCGAAGAGCGAGATCACGATGTTCCGCGCTGCGAAGGCGCGCCGGCCCGAGCGGCTGACCGGCGCGAACACGCCGACGAGCCAGCGCCTGCGCACGGGTATGGGAGAAGCGGGCTGAGCACCGGCCACCGGCAGGTCAGCAGTGAGCGGCTCGAGCTCGGAGTGCGACTGGGCGCGGTAGGCGAGCGCGGTGCGGTCTGCGAGCTCCTCGAGCGTGAGCCGTCCCTCGGCCGATGCGTCACGCAACCGGACGACGACCTGCTCGCGCTCGGCGTCCGACGCGCGCTTCTCGAGCTCGCCGCTCACTCCAGAGGAATCTTGTAGTTGTTCTCAACGTCGCCCGCAAGCTCCTCGACGGAGCCGAGCGCCGCCTGCATCGCCGCCGCGAAGGGAGAGGAACTGCTCTCGCCGAGTGACTGCTCGAGCCGCCGCGACGCCGAGCCGATGGCGTCGAGGTAGTCCCCGCTCGCGACGCGCGGCTCAGGCTGCAGCGTCTCGGCAAGTGCCACCGCCGCGGTCTCCGCCTCGTCGATGCCTTCAGGGTTCGCCGTCTCCCGCAACTCGGCGAGCCGGGCCTGGAGCTCGGGGAGATTGCCGCCGCCCGCGGACTCCTCCGCCACCTCGCAGAGCGCCGCCAGCGAGGCGGCCTCCAGCACGAGGCGCCGCTCGTTCAGGGGCTCCGCGTCGTCGCCGAATGCGAGCCACGCGCGCCCCCCGGCCGACTCGAACGCGCAGAGGTAGACGCGCCGTCCGAGAGTCTCGGCGACGAGCACCCCGGCGACCTCCTCACCTGGCTCTGCGAGTGCCGCAGCCGCGGTCGCGATGCGTGCGACGTCCTCCGCAACCGTCATGCGGCCAGAATACGGCCGTGGCCTCCACCCGTACACGGCACGCGCGTGACCTGTTTGCTCCGCTAGGCCCGACGTACGACCGCTACGCCCGGCTCCTCTCGTTTGGGCAGGACCCACGGTGGCGCTCGTTTCTCGTTTCGCGGATCCCGCCCGATGCGCAACGCGTGCTCGACGTCGCGAGCGGGACGGCGGCCGTGGCGATCGAGCTCGTCCAGGCCGATACGAGCCGCGCCGTGGTGGGCGTCGACCAGAGCCCGGAAATGCTCGCAGCGGGACGCGACCGGGTCGGGCACGAAGGGCTGAGCCAGCAGATCGAGCTGCGCGAGGCGCGGGCCGAGGACCTGCCTTTCCCCGACGGGGAGTTCGACGCCCTCACCTTCACGTATCTCCTGCGCTACGTCGACGACGTGCCGGCGACGCTGCGTGAGCTCGCCCGGGTCGTGCGGCCCGGGGGGACAGTGGCGATGCTCGAGTTCGGGCTCCCGCGCGGCGTGTGGCGACCGCTCTGGGAGCTCTACGTGCGAATCGGGCTGCCGGCGGCCGGATCGGTCGTCTCCTCCGGTTGGGGCGGCGTCGGCCGTTTTCTCGGACCGAGCATCCGCGACTTCTGGCACGACTGGCCGGAGCCGTGCCTGCTCGACGCGTGGCGGGAAGCCGGCCTCGTCGAGGTCGAGGCTCGGCGGCTCAGCGTCGGCGGCGGGATCGTCGTCTGGGGAACGCGCGCATGACGGCTGCGCGGCCGCGGCCCGCGTTCTACGCGCTCCGTCCGGGCGGCTGGCGCGACTACGTCACGCTCCTCCATCCGCCCTACACGCTCTGGCACCTCTCGTACGTCGCGGTCGGGGCTGCGCTCGCGCCGCGGATGGACTGGGCGCTGCTGGGCTGGACCACGCTCGCGTTCGCGCTCGCGATGGGGGTCGGGGCACACGCCCTAGACGAGCTGCGCGGCCGGCCGCTGCAGACCCGTATCTCACCGCGGGTGCTCATCGCCCTCGCGGCGGTCTCGATCTCCGCGGCCGCTGCGATCGGCATCGCCGTTGCGATCTCGCGCACGCTCTGGCTTCTGTTGTTCGTCGCCGTCGGCGCCTTCTTCGTAGTCGCGTACAACCTCGAGCTGTTCGACGGGAGGTTCCACGGCGGCCTCTGGTTCCCCGCGGCCTGGGGAGCCTTCCCGGTCCTCACCGCCTACTTCGCGTCGGCGGAGACACTGCATGCCGCTGCCTTTGCCGGCGCCGGCTACGCCTTCGCAACGAGCTGGGCGCAGCGGAGGCTCTCGACGCCGGTGCGGCTCGTTCGCCGCCGCGTCGTCGCCGTCGAAGGCGAGATGCGACTCGACGATGGCACGACAGTGCCACTCGACGCGGACACGCTCGCGGCCGAGCCCGAGGTGGCATTGAAAATGCTCGCCGCCGCGACCGTGCTCATCGCGGCCGCGCTGCTTCTTCTGCGCGCGGGATAGCGATCTAGACTGGGGCGAGTGTCGCTGACGACGATCGCCGATCTCATCTTCGCGGGGGGCATCGTGCTCGCCGCGTTCGCGCTCGCCGGGGCGGCGCTTCAGCGCGTCCGGACATCCGTCCTCTCGGCGATCGCCATCGTCGAGGCCGCCGCGGCCGTCGGTGTCTGGGTCGCGTTCGCGCTGCGCCACGACCGGTCGTTAGCCGTCGCCGCGGGCGGTCTGACCATCTGCACGCTCGCCGCCGTAGCGGCCCTTCTGCTGCGTCGCGCGTTGACGCGAGTCGGGGCGATGGACGTACGGCTCGCCGAGTCCCAGGCCGACCTCCTCGCCGCCGTCGAGCAGGAGAAGACCGCACTCGGCAAGGATCTCCAGCTGACGCTCGCCCGCGCCCGCGCCGACTCGCGATCGCTGCTGGAGGAGCAGGAGCGGCAGATAGCGGAGGAGCGGCGGACGCTCGTCTCCCAGTGGGAGCACGACGCGACGGCGGCTCTCGGCGAAAAGCTGAAGCAGGTCCAGGCCGAGATCGAGCAGCGGCTCGCAGGGTGGTCGCAGGATCTCGATCGAATCGCCGAGGCAACCAAGCTGCGGATCGTGGAGCTCGAGCAGCGTCAGCAGCAGGTACTGCGCGAGATCGAGCTGCGACTCACCGCGGATGCAGAGCGGCTCTCGGCCGAGAGCGACGAGCAGCGGGCCGGAGTGGCGCGGCTGCGCACCGAGCTCAACCGCACGGTCGACGAGGCCCTCGGCCTCGTGCGGAGCGAGCTCGAGGTGCATGCGGCCGACCGTCGCCGCGCTCTCCAGGAGCTCGAGGGTCGAATGGCGCGCCGCGAACGGGAGCTGACGGAGCAGTCGCAGCGCGAGGAGGCCGACGCAGTGCAGCGCGTGAAGGCCGGCTTCGAGGACGTCTCACGGCGGCAGATCGAGCAGCTCGAGCGCGCCGTCGATCGCGCGGTGGCCTCCCACGCGGACGAGGCCGCGCAGAGGTTCTCGCAGCTCGTGAAGACGTCGCGAGAGGACGCCGCGAAGCGGCTCGCCCGCGAGCTGGATCGCGCGGTCAGCACCTTCTCCCGGGAGGCCGAAACGGTGCTTGCGGAACGGCTGGCGCATGTCGGAGACGCAGGGGCGCAGCGACTCGAGAGCCGTGTCTCGAACGTCGGCAAGGAGCTCGACCGGCGGCATGACGAGCTCGTCTCGGCCCAGGATCAGCGCCTGAGCGAGCTCGAGAGCGAGATGCGGCGCCGGATCGAGGATCTCCGCTCGGACATCGAGGCGGAGCGCGGCGTGCTCGAGGCGCGTCTGCAGGAGCTCCTGCGCCGATATGCGTCGGCCACAGCCGTCCGGGGCTCCTGACGCTCCTTACAAAAAGTTGTCCTAACAACGCCCAGGAGGGTTCGTCGGTAGCAGCACGAACCTGAGTGGCCATGAGCGAGACAACGACCCCCATTCTCGATGAGCCCATGATCGACGAACGCTCGAAGGTCGAGGGCTGGCGTCTCCACATCTTGATCGAGGCCGGTTACCCGCTCTCACTCGCCGAGCGGCTCGCCGTGAGCGAGGCGGACCTCCATATCGCCTGCGAGATGCTCGGCCGCGGCTGCCAGCCGGATACGGCTGCCGAGATCCTTCTGTAGCAGCGATGCTTCCGTAACAGTCGCGCGACTACGCTGCGGCCGTGGCCAAGGTCGAGGCGCTGCCGTACGACGATCGGACCGTCTACTCGGTCGCCGCGTTCAATCGCGGGGTCGGCCAGTGGCTGTCGCGTCTCCCCACCGTCTGGGTCGAGGGTGAGGTGACCGAGCTTCGCCGGCACGAGCGGTGGGCGACCGTTTTCTTCACGCTCAAGGATCCGGCCGACGGTTCCTGCGTCGGCGTGGCCATGGCGCGCGGACGGTTCGACGCGCTGCGCCTCGACCTCTCGGACGGCGAGCGCGTGCACGTGTTCGGCAGGCCGGAGCTGTACGAGCAGCGCGGCGAGTTCAAGCTCCGTGCCCTGACGATCGAGCGTTTCGGCGTCGGTGCCCACCTGGCCTCGCTCGAGCGGCTGAAGGCGACCCTTGCCGCCGAGGGCCTCTTCGCCGACTCCCGCAAGCGTTCGCTGCCGTTGCTGCCGCGACGCATCGGCATCGTGACCGGCAACGACGCCGCCGCGAAGCGCGACATCGTGACGACGATCCGGACCCGCTTCCCACCGGCGGCGGTTCTGATCGCGGAGACCTACGTGCAGGGTCCGCGTGCCGCCGCCGAGATCGTGGCCGCGATCGGTGCTCTCTGCGAGCGCCCCGACATCGACGTTGTCGTCCTCACCCGCGGCGGCGGCAGCTTCGAGGATCTCCTCCCCTTCAGCGACGAGCGGGTCGTCCGCGCGGTCGCCGAGTGCCCGGTCCCCGTGGTCTCGGCCGTCGGACATGAGCAGGACACCCCACTCTGCGATCTCGCCGCGGACGTCCGCGCCTCGACCCCGACGGCTGCCGGGAAGCTCGTCGTCCCGGAGCTGACTGAATTGTTCGGCAGGCTCGACCGCGCCCGCGGAGCACTCGCGCGCAACGTTCGGCGCACGCTCGACCGGGACCGCCAGCAGCTCACACGCTCCGTCGAGCGGCTCCGCGCACGGCCCCGCATGGCCCTCGAGCGAGAGGGACAACTGCTCGAGCACACACGCGCACGCCTGCGACAAGCCCCGGCCCTCGCGGTCGAGCGCAAGCGGGCGGCGCTCGAGAAGAGCGCGGCGAAACTCGCAGCGTTGTCACCTGTGCAAACACTCGAGCGAGGGTACGCGATCGTCCGGACGGACTCCGGCGACGTCGTGGCCTCTACCTCCAAGGTCTCCACTGGCGCGCATGTGGACGTCACGGTCGCCGACGGCGGCTTCGGTGCGCGCGTCGAGGAGGTAACACGGTGAACGAGTCGACGGAGCGGACGTTCGAGCAGGCGCAGGCCGAGCTCGAGCAGATCGTGGAGCGCCTGGAACGCGGGCAGGCGCCGCTCGACGAGGCGCTGAAGCTGTGGGAACGCGGCGAGGAGCTCTACGCCTTCTGCAAGGCGAAGCTCGACGCCGCCGAGGGCAGAGTCGAAGAGCTCGCACGTCGCGCCGAGCAGTCGCGCCCTCCCGAAGCCGCCGCGAACTAGCTCGCGGCTGCGCGCTCGGCGGTCCGCTCCTGCTCCTCCGCCCTCTCCTCGGCCTCGCCCTCAGCCTTGTCAGCGGTGGGCATCACGCGCAACATCGCGAACGAGAGCCCTTCACGGGCGAGGAAGAGAAGTCCGACGCCGATGCCGACCGACGCCTCGATCGCCTGCAGCCCGAAGCCGTACGCGACGCCCGTGCTGTAGGCGACGCCGTAGCCCACGAGCGCGGTTGCGATCGCGACCTGGACGAGACCGATGTTGCCGGGCCAGAACGGGAGGATCGTCACCACGTTCATGAGCAACAGAACCACCCCGGCCGCCGGTAGCGGCGCGTGGATGTCGAAGGCGCGCATCGCGGTGTAGACGGCGAGGATCTGGCAGGTCCAGCCGAGGATCTGAAAGAAGATCGCGCCGAAGGCGCCGCCCGGTGACCGCATCACAACGAGCCCCGCGCGCCCCATCGTCAGCAGACGGCGCACCGGGCCGAGCCCCTCGATCGCCATCTCCTGGCGCTGCCGGCGCGCGCTGACGAACGCGACGAGGAACAGCGCAACACCGAAACAGATCACGAAGATCAGGGTCGCCCGGGCCGAGGACGGGATGCTGGCGGTGGCGACGACGTAGAGGATCAGCAGGATCACCGGGACGATGTCGAAGACGCGGTGCGCGAACACCGTCCCGACGAGCGTCGCCCACGCCCCCTTGCGCCCGGGCATCTTCCGCGTCAGCACCGCGACGCGAGCGAGCTCTCCGACCCGCCCCGGCAGCAGGGCGTTCGCAAACAGGCCGACCGAGAAGGCCGAGAAGACGAGCGGCACGCGCGGGCGGGGCGGCTCCATCGCCGAATGGATGACGGTCGTCCAGGCAAGAGCGCGGGCGATCACCGAGAGGAGATTCAGCAGGATCGCTACGACTACCCACTGCCACTCCACGGCTCTGAACGCGCTGCCGATCGTCTCGAGGCTGCCGCGCCTCCACCAGAACAGGCCGGCGAGCGCCGCGAGGACGACGAGCCCCAGGAAGACGCGCACGATACGGCTGGACGGGAGGCGTAGGAGCTGGCCGGGCTCGAAATCCATCGGCCCATTATCGTCGGCCGCCCGGTGCGCCTTCGTTCCCCCCACGACCGCGAGATCGTACGGCTCGCCCTGCCCGCGCTCGGCGCGCTCGCGGCGGAGCCGCTCTACGTCCTCGCCGACACCGCGATCGTCGGTCACCTCGGCCGGCCGCAGATCGCGGCGCTCGGCCTGGCCGGCACCGTGCTCGCGGGAGCCTTCACGATCTTCAACTTTCTCACGTACGGCACGACAGCCGTCGTGGCACGCGCATCGGGGGCCGGCCGCGACGACGAGGCCGCCCGGATCGCCGCGCAGGCGCTCTGGGCCTCCCTCGGCATCGGGCTCGTGCTGCTCGTCGCCTGCGAGATCGTCGCCGAGCCGCTCCTCACGGGCCTCGGCGGCCACGGAAAGTCCGGCGACTTCGCGCTCACCTACTTCCGGATCGCGGCGATCGGGCTGCCAGCGGCGCTCGTCGCCCTCGCCGGCCAGGGCTACCTGCGAGGCGTCTCGAACCTGCGCCGGCCGCTGGAGATCGTCGTCGTCGCGAACCTCCTCAATCTCGTCCTCGAGATCGTCTTCGTCTACGTCTTCCACTGGGGCGTCACGGGCTCGGCGGCAGGCACGGCGATCGCGCAGGCCGCGATGGGCGCCGCCTTCGTCGTCGAGCTGCTGCGGCCGCACGCGCTGTCTCGGCGACCGAGCCTGCGGGCGATGAGACCACTCTTCCGGATCGGCAGACAGATCTTCGTACGCACGGCGGCGCTCTATGCCTCGTTCCTCGTCGCCGCATCGGTGCTCGCGCGGATGGGAGATGCACAGCTCGGCGCGCATCAGATCGCGTACGAGATGTTCATTCTGCTCGCGCTGATCCTCGACGCGGTCGCGATCGCCGGCCAGGTGATCGTCGGCCGGATGCTCGGCGCCGGCGAGGCGGACGGGGCATACGCGGCCGCGGTACGCATGATCGGCTGGTCGGTCGTAATCGGCCTCGTCTTCGCGGTGGTGCTCGCACCGCTGGGGGATGTGCTGCCGCGCGTGTTCACGGACGATCCGCACGTCCTTCACCAGGCAGCGCTGCTCTGGCCGTTTCTCGCGGTCATGCAGCCACTCGGGGGCGCCGTCTTCGCCCTCGACGGGATCCTCATCGGCGCCGGCGACACGCGCTTCCTGATGTGGTCGATGCTCGCAGCGAGTGCGGTGTTCATCCTGCTCGCGGCGCTCTCGCTGGCCTACGGCTGGGGCGTGGTCGGGGTCTGGATCGCGCTGGACGTTCTCATCGCCGCGCGGCTCGCGCTCCTCGGCCCGCGCTTCGTCAGCCGCAAGTGGGCGCTCGTCGGCTGGAATTAGACTGTCCCGATGGAAGGCCTGGCCGAGCTGCATACCCACCTCGGCGGCTCGGTCTCATCCGACATCCTCTGGTCGCTGGCCCACCGGCAGGGCATCGCGCTTCCGGTCAAGGACTTCTGGGACTTCGACCGGCTCGTGACCGTCTCCGACCCGCGCGGCGTACCCGATCTCGACGCGCTCGACGCGATCTACCACTGGACGGAGCTGATCCAGTCGAGCCCGGCCGCGGTCGAGGTCTCGGTGCACGAGGCAATCGGCGGCGCGTACCGGTCGCAGGGGATCACGACGCTCGAGCTGCGCTTCAACCCGATGAAGCGGAACCGCGGCGGTGAGCGCGACCTCGACCACATCATCCTCGCCGCGATCCGCGGACTCGACGTCGCGAGCCTCGAGTACCCGCAAGTGCGCGCGGGCCTGATCCTGATGATGGATCGGACGTTCTCGCCGCACCAGAACGAGGTCATCGTCGAGAAGGCGATTCGCTGGGCGCCGCGCGGGGTTGTCGGGATCGACATCGCGGGGCCGCGGCCCGGCGGCGGGCGCTACGACTACGCCCAGGTGCAGCCGATGGTGGAGGAGGCTCGCGCCGCCGGCCTCGGCATCACGATCCACGTCGGAGAGGAGGGAGCCGAGATGGGCCGCGCGGAGATCGGCGACGTGCTCGAGCTCCTGCGTCCCGACCGGATCGGGCACGGAATCCTCGCGGCGGGGGACGGCGCGCTGATGAAGGAGCTGCGCGAGCGCGAGGTCGTGCTCGAGATCTGCCCGACCTCGAACCTCCTCACGAAGGCGATACGCGACGAGGACGCAGTGCGGGACGTCCTCCGCACGTTCGTCGACCACGGCGTCCTCTTCACGATTGCCACCGACGGCCCGGAGATGATGCGGACGCACCTCCGCGACGAGTTCGACCTGCTGCTGCGGATCGGCGCGCTGACGCAGGAAGAGCTCGAAGAGGCCAACGCGCGCGGCCACGAGGCGAGCTTCGTCGGCGGCGCACACGCCGCAAGTCCGAATACCCCCGTCGGCCGATAGGCGCCGCGCCGGCGCGGCCGTAGCGTGCCCGGCCATGACAGGTAGCGACGAGGTAAAGCCCGACCTGACCGAGCGCCAGCTCCAGATCGTTGCGCTGATCGCGCGCGGGTGCTCGAACGACGAGGTCGGAGAGCGTCTCGGCATCTCGCCCAGAACAGCGAAGGCGCATAGCGACGTGCTGCGCCAGAAGCTCGGCGTGCCGAGGCGGCGGCAGATCCCTGCCGCGTACAAGGCGCTCACCGGTGAGGATCCCCTCGCCCGTGAGCTTGCGCCGGCCCTTGCCGGCGCCGGGGGCTGACGGCAACCCGCTTGCAGCAGTCGTGACAAGCGACCGTGGGACGGGATTATCCCCTTCATACAGGGGCATGGCGTATGCTCTCCCCGATGCTGCCCGGGATCAGTCGTCGCTGGCACTTTCTACGAACGGCATTCGTGAAAGGGGCCTCGTCCTTCTACTGGGTCGTCGGGGCCGTGACGGTAATCGTCGGTGGCTCGGTCCTGGGAGTTTTCGCCTGGGGATTGCATCGACCCCGGCTAGGTGTTGAGTTGGGCGTTCTAGCGATAGTTCTCATGCTTCTCGACGGAGCATTCCGTCTCCACCACGAACAGCGCAGGGAGCTCGACCGACTCACGGCGGCTGCTGCAGAGCGGCCTAAGTTCGAGTTCCGCGTTCTCACCGAGGGCGATCACTTCTGGGTGGAGATCACCAACCTCGGGCCGAACCCGGTGCCAGACGCGCCCCTCGTTCTCAATCTCCTTGTTCCGAAGACCTGGAATGTTCACGCAGGCGCAGGTGGATGGGCACCGTCTCGTGAGCCGCTTCCCTCGCTCGACACTTCGGCAAAGGGCGATTCAATCGCCGCCTGGCTCTGGTCGTTCAAGGACGACGATCCGCCACCGCCGCGGCTCAGTCAGACCTACGAATTTCAGTTCAATGAGATGCCAGACCCGGGCACTTATCCCATCTCGCTACGTCTG
>DASXOM010000170.1:0-10416 GCA_036494245.1 Gaiellaceae bacterium | reverse complement strand
GTGCACCGAGCCGGCCTGCATCGCCTCGTGGTTCCAGAAGATCGCGTACGTCCCGATCCGGCCCTGGCGGTGGTAGACGACCGAGCGCTCGTCGTACGTGCGGAGGAGGATGAGCGAGCGGTAGATCGCCAGCAGCTCCCCCGGGCCGAGGCCTTCGACCTCGCGCTCCTCGTCGATCACCCGCCGGAGCTCGTGCTCCTCTGACGCCACCCGGGCCACGCGCGGAAGCGTACTCGCGCGACGTCTACTTGAACTTGAAGTTGGCGGTGTGGGACGTGCCGAACCTGGTCCGGATGACCAGCGCGCGGCAGCTGCCCGACCAGGCGGAATTCGTCTTCCAGACGTAGGTGTACTGATTGCTCGACGCGTCGTAGCTCAGGCTGCTCCCACCAGCCGTAACCGTCGTCTCGATCGGATCGAGCGGTGCCGAGCTGTTGCAGTTGATCTGCTGCGAAGCCGGATACGTCGGGTCGTAGAAGATGTTCAGTCCCTGGTTGCCGCCGAGGCTGAACTTCACGGGAATCGCGCTACCAGCCTTGGTGACATTGAGCGTCGGCAGGTTGTTGACCGGCTGGAAGAACCCGCCGAAGCCATAGTCGACGGCGTATTGCCGCTGGAGCGAGGCGACGACGTTGCCGTCGGCGCCGTACGCCTGGACGAGGAACGTGTGCAAGCCTGGCGTCGAGGTGTCGATCGGGCCACCGCTCGCTATCGTGCCGACGCAGGGCACACCGGACCCGCACGAGTATGTGGCGTTGACCGATTGGTTCAGCGCGTAGCTACCGATGGGCGCCTGAAGGAGGATCTGGACGCCGCTCGGCGGGGTGTTGCTGTTCGTGGAGGTGAAGTTCTCGCCCTTGTTGGCGCTGTCGCTCACGTTGACGCCGTCGGTCGCCTCCACGAACACCTCAGGATCGTGTGAGACAGGAATGTTCGCCCGCGTCCAGAGCGTCGGATCCTGGGGAGACTGCGCAAGCTGGACGTACCGCCAGCCGGTGCCGTCGTTGACGAGCGCGGCGGCTTCGGCGACATGGCCGGAGTCGTCAGTGACCCGCGCCGTGACCGTCGCCATGCCGCTCGTGTCCGAGACGTTCACCTGGGAGATCAGCGGTGCCACCTGATCAGCGCTCTGCGAGTAGAAGATCTCGAACATCCCGTCCGTGAAGCTCCGCTCCACGCCGGCGTTGCCCGGACCGGTGGGCCGGAACTGGTCGCTGACGTTGAGATAGTCGCGCTCGCTCCCGAAGGCCAGCGAGTGCTCGAGCGTGAACGGCCTCGCCGGGAAGAAGATCGGCGAGACATTCGGAGCCGGCTCGTGGGCGGTCAGGTCGATGGTCGGGTAGCCGATGGCCGCGTCCTTGTTGACATCGTTCGAGGTGAGAGCCTTGACCCACACGCCGCGGGCCGGGAGGGACGAAGTCACCTGCTGGCTCGTGATCGGCAGGTTCGGCCGGTAGAGGCCGAACTGCGACTGCGTCGTCGTCCCCGACGGGAACGTGACCGTATAGCTCTGAGTGCCGCCGGCGTTCGGATCAGCGGTCGTGGTCAGCGGCGTGAAGCTCGGGCTGCTGCCGGCGGTGCTGAAGTGCCAGAACGGCAGGCCGTAGAACGTCGTCTCCTCCATCACCTTCTCGTCGTAGACGTCGTAGGCGCCCGCAGTCGCGAAGTACTGCTGCAGGGCGTTCACCCACTCCTCGCCCGCCGACCCGGAGTCGGAGTGGAGGTTCTTGGCGAACAGCGCGAGCAGTCGCTCGGAGAGCGCCACCGACGCGGTGTCGCCGTAGCCGAAGCCGGTGTTCGCGATGTACATCGCCGCCTGCTTCTGCGCATAGAGCTCGGGCCAGTCGAGGTACTTGTTCACGGGAGACGTGGGGCTGCCGAGCGTGTCGGAGACGTTGAGACCGCCGTGGCAGCCCATCGTGAAGAGGATGCGAGCCGCGAGGTCCGCAGTCGCCTGACCGGTGTTCGCGAGGTCGCCGCTCGCCGACTCCAGCTCGTAGTGGTTGTAGTGCGCGTCGAGCGAGACGATCGAGGAGGCGCTGCCGGTCGACGCGAGCGAGCTCGAGAGCACGTCGTTGGCGTTCCAGGGAGTGGCGATCGCCTTCCACGTGATGCCGGTGGCGTCGAGCACGGTCCCGCCGATGCTCGTGGGCCAGATCGGCTCCAGGAGACCCGACGTCCCGGGACTCTGCGCCTGGAACGTGAGGTGGTTCGGATTCGCCGACGTCGGCTGGACGATGGCGCCCTGCGCATAAACGGTCCCCGGCTTCCACGAAGCGCTCGGGTTGTAGATCGCAGGAACGCCCGCCCGGAAGGGGTCGAAGGGCGTCGAGAGGCCCTGGAGGTTCGTCGTCAGGTTGCTCTTTACCGACTGCGCGCCGTCGGCGAGGAAGTCGTAGCCGGTGACGAGTGCCGACGTCGGGTTGAGCGTCCCCGCCGCGGTCTGCGGCGCACTGATGCTGACGCCGTTCGCGCCGAGGTAGCGATTGACCTGGCCGATGATGTCGCTCGGCGTCTCGACGAGGCGAGAGACCGAGATCTGCGGCAGAAGCAAGCTGCGGCCGAGCCACGGGATGTTCGTGAACGCGCCGTACGCCCCGTCGGTGAGGATGTAGTTCTGGGCGGCCGAGGCGTAGAGCGCGTTCCCCTGCGTCAGGCCGTTGGTCGTGAACGCGAGATCGGCGGCCTCGTTCTCCTCCGGCGAGAGCAGTACCGGATCTTGGGCATCCGCCATCGGCGTCGCCTCGTCGGAGCCCACGAGGACGACGTAGTGGAGGTTCGGCAGCCCGGTCGAGGAGTTGCGGTACGAAGCGACCACGTCGTTGATGGCCCTGACGACGCTATTACGCGCCGTCGTGTCGCAGGGGGCCGCATCCCAGGCGGAGTAGGCACTGCGAACACCCTGGTCACCGTCGACGAAGAGCACCGTGCCGGAAACCTCCGCGCGCGTGGCGAGCGTGTTGAGCGAGTTGAGCAGGTTCGTGACCGCCGTGCTTCCGTACAGCGCGGTCAGCCGCTGCTTATCGACGATGAAGAGCGTCTTTGTGGAGGTCGGTAGCGAGCTTGGTAGCGATCCGGGGCCGGATGCAGCGAACGGGAACGTCCGCGCCGGACAGTTCGGCAGCGCCGGTGGCGGCGTCTCCTGCACCCGCAGCACGAACGGCTGCTTGCTGGTCGCGCCGTTGTAGCCGCTGACGCCGATGGTTGCGTAGCCGCCCTGGCCGGTCGTGATGATTCCCCCGGCTTCGTTCACTCCGGTCCCGCGGTTGGCCGACGTGCTCCCCACCGGGGTCGAACCGACCGGTGTGGAGCCCACGGGAGTCGAGCCGACGGGGACATCCTGGAGCGTGTCTGGCGGCAACGCCAAGCCACCGCTCGAGAAGCCGACACTGCTGTCCTCGATCGGAGTCGAGCCGACCGGGGTCGAGCCCACCGGAGTCGAGAAGAAGGAGGGCGCGGCAGGCGCGCTCATCGTGAGGTCGAGATCGGCAGCGGACGGCACATTGAGGAAGGCCGAGATCCTCGTGCCCCGCGGCAGGCCGTCGAGCTTCAGCTTGTAGAAGGCCTGCTCGCCGCCGAACGCGATGTGGCCGGCGACCAGGGTGTCCGGCTGGATCTCGGTCGCGGTCGACGGATCGCTTGCCTCGGGGTTCTGGTGGACGGTGACAGGAGCCCCGGTCGTGCCGATCGAGGCAGTGGCGGTCGATGCGGTGACGTGTGTCGTGAAGGTGCCGAGGTCGAGCCCGACCCAGGCGTCGAACTTCAACGTCGCGGTTTCGTGATTGCTGTCGCCCGCCGGACAGTCGATCGTCCATTGGTATTCGTTGTTCTTGGCCGCCGCCGCTGCATCATTGCCGACTATGTGAGGCGGTCCGGCAGCCTGCAGCGGGCTGTTCCCGACGGAGAACTGCGCAGACCCGTCGACCGGGAAGAAGGCCGTCTTGTTACCCGTCGGCAGGTGAGCGGTGATCGTGAACTCGGGCGCGATCGAACAGGCGACGTCGTTGGTGATCGTGTAGGTGACCTTCGAGGGAGTCGCCGAATACGGCTGAAGACCCTGGATCAGCAGCTGCTCCCATGGGAAGCCCGCCGCGCCGAGGATCGCGACGACGAGGTCGTTGACCGTGATGTCGTTAGCGGCCATCGCGCCCTTGATGTTCGAGAACGTCGCCGTGGGCAGGATCGCGTTCGCCCGATAAGCGTCCCCGAGCGTCTTCCCCGTGCAGCTGAAGCTCCCGGTGCAGTTGACGACACTCGAGAGGTCACCGTCGTGGTTGACGATGTCCAACAGCGGGATATTTGCGACGAGGGAGGCGGAGACGTCGGTCGAGCCCACGGGCGTCGAGCCGACCGGTGTGGAGCCGACCGGCGCGGTGAGGAGGGTCGAGCCAACCGGAGTCAAGCCGACCGGAGCCGAGCCAAGCTGGCCGGCTACATCCAACTGCAGCAACGTCGTGGACGGGTCGACGTTTGCGCAGCTGCCGCCGTTTGCAGGAATCGCCGGGTGGGCGCCGTCGCACCAACCATCGTAGGGAGCCGGCGCGGGCACCGAGTCGAGGGTGAGGCCGCCGAGCAACAGCGTCGACCAGTGCACGCTCTTGAACAGCGAGGTGGCGAAGCTCACGTCCTTGAGCGGCAACATCTCGAGGTTGTTCTTCGCTGCTGCGCTTCCGACGACGTCCGCCAGCGTGAGCGCGTTGAGCGGCTTACCTGCCAGGCCGGGACTACTCGCGAGCACCTGCGCCCAGGTGGCGCCGTCGGCCTGGCACCGGGCTTGGGTCGTTCCGGGCAGCGGGACGTCGCCGCAAAGCGGAATCTGCGAAAGCAGTAGTGAGGCGAGCGCAGTCGACCCGACCGGCGTCGATCCGACCGGCGTCGAGCCCACGGGGAAGTCGAGGAGACCGGTCGAGCCCACGGGCGTCGATCCGACCGGCGTAGAGCCGACCGGGGTCGATCCCACGGGTGTGGAACCCACCGGGGTAGATCCGACAGGCGTCGAGCCCACGGGAGTGGAGCCGACGGGGGTCGAGCCCACGGGCGTCGAGCCGACCGGGGCCGAGTTCGTGGAGCCCGCGAAGAACGAGAGCCAGGCGTTCGGGATGGTCGAGATCGGAACCCGATCGATCCCCGCGCCGGCGCTCGACGGTGTCACGTTGACGGTCAGGTTCGAGAGCGGCTCACCGCTGACCTGCGTTCCCCAGTTGGGGAAAGAGTTCCGCGACGGCGCCCCGCCGTTCGTCAGCTGAACCTGATTCGTCCCGTCAGCGTTGGCGGTGAAGACGTTGAAGGCCTGGCCGCCGAGGTCGCGGACGAATGCGATCTGCGTGCCGTCGGGTGACCAGGCGGGATCGGCGTCGAAGATCGGTGCGCTGGTGAGGTTGTGCTGGTTCGTTCCGTCGGGGTTCATGAGGTAGACGGATTCGCCACCCCCGCAGGTAGGGGACTCCGCGAGCCCGAAGGGGTCGCAGCGGGTGCTGACGAAGAGGATCTCGGAGCCGTCCGGCGACCAATGCGGGTTCGTGTTCGACCCGGCCGACGTGAGGGGCCCGGGAACCGTTCCGGTCCCGACGTCCACCGTGTAGATCTGGTTCGTTCCGTTCGTGTCGTCGTTGAAGGCGATCTGCGAGCCGTCGGGGCTCCAAGACGAGCCGCCAACGTTTCCGTCGGTGTTCATGACCTGTGTCTGGCCAGACCCGTCGGCGTTCATGACGAAGAGCCGGAAATTCCCGTTGCGGTTGCTGTCGAAGGCGATCTTCGTGCCGTCCGGAGAGAAGGTCGGCTGCCGGTTCGTGCCCAGCGACGTGAGCCGGCGCGGATTGCTGCCGTCGCCGTCGATCGCCCAGATCTGGTCGACTCCGCCGGTATTGCTCTGGTAGACGACCGTGTGACCGTCCGGCGAGATCGACGGCAGCGTGTCGGTTACGCCCGCCGGGTCGTGCGTGAGCTGGAGGACGTTCGAACCGTCGGGGTTCATCGTGAAGATCTGTGAATTGCCGGTGCGGTTCGACTCGAACGCGATCGACTCCGCCTTCGGCGCGAGCTCGAAGGCGCCGATGTCGCAGTGCGGTCCCTGCGGCCTCGTGACGCCGCGCTGGTCGAGTGCCGGACAGTTCGCGTCATCGCCGTGGTCGAGCGCCTCGCTGCTGGACGCGATCGCCATCGTCGGCGTCGGGCCGCCGTTGTCCCGCAGCGGGCCGAGCTGCGGATCCACCTCCGGCCAGTCGCTGAGGTCGACGAAGCCACAGCTCGTATCGCTGTCGAGGTTGTTGTGTTCGGAGGTCCAGTTCGCACCCGTCGCGTTCGTGCAGTCACCGGCGGTGTTGCGCCCGATGATCGTGTTGATCCCGGTGCCGGAGTCGCGCAAGTCGAGCCCGACCCCGGGATTCGCCGCGATCGTGACACTCTGGAACCCTGCGCTGCCGCCGAAGTCGACGTAGACGCCGCTGCCCTCATTGCCCGTGATCGTGGAGTTCGTGATCGTGAGCGGCGCCTCCGAGAAGATGCCGCCGTTGAACTGCGCGTCGACGCCCAGAGCGGCACTGCCGTTGCCGGCGATCGTGCTGCCAGAGACGTCGAGGCCGGCGTTCGTACTCTGGATCCCGACGTCTGTGTTGTTCCGCACGACGCTGTCGATGAGCTTGACGTCACCGTTGTCGTAGATCCCCGTATCGGTGGAGTTCTCGACGGTGACGCCGCTGATCGACGTGATGCCCGTCCCTCCGACGTCGATGACCCGATCCGTCGAGTCGTCACCGTCGAGGATCGTGGTCGCAGCCCCGGCGCCGGCGAGCGTGAATTCCGACGGGGAATCCGGCCCGACGCCGGTTCTGCCGATCAGGTTGCCGGTGTCGTAGTGGCCGGCTGCGATGTGGATCGTCGCCGGAAGCTCATGGAAACTCGCCGACGAGAGCGCCGAGGCGAGCTCGTCGGTCGTCGAGACGTAGTAGTCGGTCGGGGCAAGACCGTCAGACTCGTACGCACCGATGTCGCAGCCGGAGCCCTGCGGCCGGGGTACGAGGCGCTGGTCGGTCGCCGGGCAGCCCATGGCGTTGCCGGTGTCGATCGCGGGACTGCCTGGCTGCAGCGCCATAACATCGGTCGCACCGGTCGAGTCGAGGGAGCCGAACTGGGGATCGGTGCTCGGGAAGTCGGCGGCTCCGAGCGGGCAACTCGTGTCGTCGCTGAGGTTGCCGCCGTGCGACGTGACTCCACCGTCGCAGTTCTCGGCCACCCCGTTGCGCTCGTTCCCGGCCAGCAGCGTGTTGGTGAGCTGGACCGTTGCGCCGTTGTTCGCAATCCCGCCGCCGCGGCCGCCCCCGAGGCCGACATTCGCCTCGTTGTTCGCGATCGTGTCGTTCGTGAGCGTGGTCGGGCCTGCGAGATACAGGCCGCCGCCGTCGGCCTGAGCCTGGTTTCCCATAATCGTGCTGTTCGTGATCGAGAGGCTCAGGAAGTTCCCGACCCCGGCTCCGGTTCCACCGCTCCCGGTCGTGTTGTTCCCGATCGTGCTGCGGAGGATCGTCAGCGACCCGTCGTTCAGGATCCCTCCACCGGAAGTGTCCGCATCGTTTCCGCTCACCATCGAGTCCTGCAGCGTCAGGGTGGCTCCGAAGTCGACGTAGATCCCGCCGCCGAGGCCCGCATGGTTCTCGGGCCCGGTGCGACTCGTGCTTCCGCCCTCGATGGTGACGCCGCCGATCGTGACGTTGCCCGACGAGATCTCGAGATCGCGCTGGCCGTTCACGAATCCTTCGACCTTCGTCGCGCGCGCGCCCGCGCCGAAGATATTCACGTCGCCGGAGATCTGAAGCTCGCCGACGGCGAGGGTGTAGTTCCCGCCCGGGACCTCGATCGTGTCGGGGCTGCTCGCCGAGCCGGCAGCACAATCGGCGACAGCGCTGTCGGTGTCCGCCGCGAGGATGGCGTTGCGCAACGAGCAACCTATGTCGGTGCCGTCGTCGGTCGTGTTGACGACGATGGTTGCGCCGCCCGGATCGGCCGACGCGCCTGCGGGAAACAAGGCAAGCGCGAGCAGCGCCAACGCCGCCACGATCGGCACCAGGCGCAAAACGCCTGCCGTCCGCCCCCGTGTTCGCCCGTTTGACCAAACGGGTCGGCTCATGCCCCTCTCCCCATGCCCCTTGACCGGACCTACCGGTCCTGCGTTGGAGAATGCGCCCCTTCAACTTTCTTGTCAATAGGGGCACAATCGACGAGTGGGGGTACCACGGGAAGAGACCCGGATCGACGAGACCGGCGCGGCTGTCGTGCCCTACTTGCCGCGCATAACGCTCGAGTGGCTGCGCGACGCTCCCACCGAGCGACACCGCGCGCTGAACGGGACGATGGCCTTCGTCGACGTCTCCGGCTTCACCGCGATGTCGGAGCGGCTCGCTCCCAAGGGCCGCCTCGGCGCCGAGGAGGTGACCGACGTTATGAGCGCCACGTTCGGCCGGCTGCTCGGGGTCGCCTACGAGCTCGGCGGCGGCCTCGTCAAGCTCGGGGGCGACGCGCTCCTCCTCTTCTTCGACGGCGACGCCGACGCCGGTCGCGCCTGCGCCGCGGCCTGGGGAATGCGCGACTCGCTCACCGCCCTCGGGCCGCTCGACACGTCGGTCGGCCCCGTCGAGCTGAAGATGCACGTCGGCGTCCACAGCGGCGACTTCGACTTTTTCCTCGTCGGCAGCCGGCACCGTGAGTTGATCGTTGCCGGGCCCGACGCAGTCGTCACCGTCGAGATGGAGGACACGGCCGAAGCCGGAGAGATCGTGGTCAGCGACGCGACCGCGGCCCGTCTCGCGGCTGCGTCGCTCGGCGATCGCAAAGGCGCAGGCACATTGCTCGCCCTCCCGCCTCCGGTCGCGTTCACCGGAGTCCCCGGACTACCGGACATCGCCGGGCTGGACGTCATCCGCTGCATCCCCGAGGAGCTGCGCGCGCATCTTGTCGCGGGGCGGGTCGAGAGCGAGCATCGGCAGGCCGCGGTCGCCTTCGTCCGCTTCGGCGGAACCGAGGAGGCGCTGGACACCGGCTTGGTCGAGGAGGTCGTCGACGCGGTGCAGGACGCGGCAGCAGCGCACGGCGTCTGCTCCCTCGAGAGCGACATCGACGCGGTCGGCGGACGCATCATCCTGGTCGCGGGCGTACCGACCACCGCGGGCGAGGACGAGGAGCGGCTGCTCCGCACTGTGCGCGCCGCCGTCGACGCGGGCACCAGGCTGCCGCTGCACATCGGGGTCGCTGCCGGGAACGTCTTCGCCGGGCGCATCGGGCCGCCGTACAGGCAGGCCTTCACGATCCTCGGTGGCACCGCGGCGCTTGCCGCCCGGCTCATGGCCAAAGCCGACGCGCGCTCGATCTGGACCACCCCCGACCTCCTCGAGCGTTCGCGCACCCTCTTCGCCACCCGGCCCGTCGGCGCGCTCTCCCTGAAAGGGAAGGCGGAGCCCGTCGACGCGGTGGCGGTCGGCGAGGTGACGGGTGCTCGTGAGCCGGAGTCGCCGAAGAAGAAGCTGCCGCTCGTCGACCGGCAGCGCGAGCTGCCCGTCCTCGACGCCGCGCTCGTGCCGGTGCGCATGGGCTTCGGCAGCTTCGTCGAGCTCGTCGGGGACGCCGGCATCGGCAAGTCACGCATCGTCGAGGAGCTCTGCGACCGGGCCGAGGGGCTGACGCTCGTCTCCGCCGCCTGCGAGCAGTACGAGGCGACCACGCCTTACCACCCGTTCCGCAGGTTGCTGAGAGGACTGCTCGACGTTGCCGTCGACGGAGATCCGGAGGCGAACTCGCTCGCGCTCTCGGACCGGCTCGAGCAGATCGACCGCGAGCTCGTGCCGTGGACGCCGCTCGTCGCCGACGTCATCGACGCACCGGTGCGCTCGACCCAGGAGGCGGACGACCTCCAGCCTGCCTTCCGGCGCGCCCGCCTGCACGGGGTCGTCGAGACGGTGCTCGGCGAGCTGCTCGAGCCGCCGACGCTCCTTCTCTTCGAGGACGTCCACTGGATGGACGAGGCGTCCTCGGATCTCCTCCGGCACCTCGGCAGCCGGGTCGCAACGAAGCCTTGGCTCGTGTGCTCGACGCGCCGGCCGGGAAGCGCCGGCTTCGTAGCGGCCGAGGGAACACCGCCGGTGCCGGCGATGTCGCTCCGGCTGGACCCGCTACCGGAGGCGGACGCGCACGAGCTCGCACTCGCCGCCGCAGCGCAGGAGCTGCCGCCCGACGACCTGGCCGCGATCACCGAGCGCGCAGGAGGCAACCCCCTCTTCGTGCAGGAGCTGGTGGCCGCCACGCGTGTCTCCGCACAGGGCCTCGAGGCGCTACCGGAGAGCGTCGAGGGCGTGGTCACGAGCCGGATCGACAATCTCGCCCCGGCGGACAGGGCGTTGCTGCGCTGGGCGTCCGTCCTCGGCGCGAGCT
>DASXOM010000169.1:0-7086 GCA_036494245.1 Gaiellaceae bacterium | reverse complement strand
ATCGACCCGAAGTACCTCGACGAGGACGAGCAGCGCTACTGGGCGACGATCGCCGGGCGTCAGATCAAGTTCGAGGAGCGGGCCAACTTCGTCCAGAAGCTGACCGACCGGAACGCGAGCAAGGTCGCGCTCGAGCAGTTCCTGACCACGGCGGCGGCCGAGAACCCGAATCGGCGGCTGCGGATGATGGCGCTGCAGGACCGCGTCTCGATGCGCGTCGAGCGCGCCGACTTCGACGATCTCGTGACGCTCGTGACGCAGGCGCCGACCTGGGAGAAGGAGCGGCTGGCCGGGATCCGCATCCTCCTGCGCGCGATCGGCGAGGAGAAGCCCGACGCCCCGGAGCAGATCCTCGCCCGCTGGACGTGGCGGCTTGCGCGCGCGACGCGCAAGGTGCAGGACCGCCGCGCGTCGGCGGAGTACCCGGAGGCGAAGCGCCTGCTCGGGGCGCTCGCCAACTCCCGCGGCCACCGGCACGAGGAGAACGCGGCCAAGCTCGTCAAGGCCGCGCTCGAGCTCCCGCTGCCGGTCGGCGCTGCGCTCCTCGCGTCGGCGGAGGGCTACACGCCTCGCGCGACGAAGCTCATCGACGAGGCGCGCGAGCAGCTCGGCACGGTCCAGGAGGTCGCGCTTGGGCTGGCGGAGAATCTTCCCGCCCCAAAGCAGGGCTCAGGCCGCAGCAGGCGGCGACGCCGGCGGAGGCGCAAGGGCGGCGGGGCCGCCGCAAAGGCCGCTCAGGCCAAGCAGAACGGCGGCGGAGAGGCGAAGGCCAAGCCGGAGACGCCAGCCGAGACTAGCTCTGCCAGCTCTTGAACCCAGGGTAAGTCAGCCCTAAGGTGCGTGTCGTAAGCCGGAAGTCAGGGAGGCGGCATTGCGGATGAGAGCAGTCCTGCTGATTGTCGCTGTCGGACTGGCATCGATGGTTATGGCGACGCCTAGCGGTATCGCGGGTCAAGGGTGCCCGGCGAGGCCGGTGTCACGAGACACACCTCGCCTGACCATCAAGTTCCTCCACATTGTCGACAAGCCGATCCGCACGAGAGCTTGCGATCTGAGGTACGGCCCCATCTGGGATCTGGGCTACGCAACGCGGCCCGGAATGGGCTTGACGATGGTTATCGACGCGCACGACGTAACGCCTGTACCGGGCTATGGCATCCACGGCCCGTTCTACCGCCTCTACCTGATCAAGTCGGGCTACCTGGCAAGGATCAAGTGGAATGGCGTGTGGCGCACTTACCGGTTCGTCTCGAAGCCGAGGCCCCATCCCCAAAGGCCAAAGAGCGTTGTCGACAAACCCATCAAGAATTTTCGAGTCGAGACGGTCTACTTCAGATGCTGCTGGCCTCGCTACACACGTAACGACTATCTCACTGTGCGAGCGGTGTTGGTAACCCCTTAGCGCACCGCCGCCACGATCTTTCGTAGCGCGATTCAGGAGGCCGGCCCGCCGGCGCTCTCGCCGGCGTCGTCCTCCTCCTCGTCCCGTTCGCGGAGGAAGCGCGTCAGCTCGGCCGCGAGGCTCTCTCCGGACGGGAGCTCCTCGGCGGCTTCCATCAGGTCGACGCGGCGTTCGAGCTCCTCGACATAGGCGGCCGTCTCGGCATCGGACGCAACTGCCTCGGTCACCTGCTCGGCGTACTCCTCCGCCGCCCGCTCGAGCTCGCTGACGTCGATCTCGGTTCCGATGAGCTCGCCGAGGCGCGTGCAGAGCGCGAGCGCGGCGCGAGGGCTTGGCGCTAGGGAGACGTAGTGCGGCACCGCCGCCCAGAGGCTCACCGCAGGCAGCCCCGCCTGCCGGCAGCCGTCCAGGAGGATGCCGACGATGCCGGTCGGGCCTTCGTAGCGCGACGGCTCGACTCCGAGCTCCTCCACGAGCCCCGGGTCGCTCGCTGCCGCGCTCACCGGCGCGGGCCGCGTGTGCGGCACGTCGGCGAGCAGCGAGCCGAGCGTGACGGCGAGCTCGACCTCGACCTCCTGCAGCAGCTCGAGCACGAGTGCCGTGTACGTCTTCCAGCGGAGGTTCGGCTCGACGCCGAGCAGGATCACCGCATCGCGGTCGAGCCCCGGGATCGGCGCGTGGAGGAACGTGTTCGACGGCCACTCGAGCTTGCGCGTGAGCCCGTCCTCGAGCGACACGTTCGGGCGCACCGCCTGGAAGTCGTAGAAGTTCTCGGAGTCGATCTCTGCGAACTGCTCCGCGCCCCACTGCTTCGCGAGGTAGCCGCCGCCGAGCGTCGCACCCTGGCCGCCGTCGTTCCAGCCGCGGAAGGCCGCGATCAACACCGGATGGCGGAGGTCCGGCCGCGAGGAGACGATCAGCTCCGACATTCGATCAGTCTAGTTGTCGCTTCTCGTAGGCCCGATCGGGCGCCAGAGGCGGGCGGCGAGCCCCACCGTCCAGGCCACGAGCGTCGCGGCCGTCGCGACGTGGAGGAGCACGAGCCACCACGGCACGTCGCCGTACGTCCGGTACTGCACCTCGCCGATCGCCATCTGGACGGCGAGGATCGCGAGCAGCCCCGCGCAGCCGCGCAGCAGCCATGGGTACGAACTGCGCCGCGTCCACGCCCAGGCCGCGAGCACTCCAAAGACGACACCGAAGACGGCAACGGCGCGCACGTGCCAGTAGACGGCGGGATAGAAGGAGGCGAGCCGCGGCACGATCTGCGAGCCGGAGCTACCGGGGAACCGTCCCGCAGCGGTCGCCACCGTCCCGCTGATCGCGAGCACCGTGACGGCGACGACGAGCACGAGCCCGCCGAGCCGCGCGACCCAGGGCAGCGGTGATCCCTCGCCCCGGACGAGCCGCGTCGCCTCGAGCAACGTGAGCACCGCGAGCGAGACGAGCGTGAACGAGAGCAGCAGGTGCGTGATCACGAGGTACGGGTCGAGGTCGTAGTAGACGGTGATCGCGCCGAGCGGCGCCTGCGCGAGCGTCCCCACGAAGACGGCGGTCGCCAGCCAGCGGCCGCGGCGGCCGAGGCCGCGTGTGAGCCACGCGGCGACTGCAAGCGCGAGCGCCGTGAAGATGGCGACCGCCGAGACGACGCGGTTGCCGAACTCGATGTACGAGTGGTAGCTCTGTGGGAGCGCGTGCTGCGTCGTGCAGGTCGGCCACTCGGGACAGCCGAGCCCGGAGCCGGTGAGCCGGACCGTCGCCCCCGAGGCGACGATGACGATCAGCACGCCGACGGCTGCGAGCGCGACCCGCCGGAACACGACCGGAGAGACGGTCTGGGCGAGCCGGCGCGGCAGCGCGGCCGATGCGGACCCCGCATGCACAACACGAGTGTAGATGGGGTTTTGCGCGCCTTCCGGGGCTACGGCTCGAGCACGACGCCCGTGCCTTCTTCCACCGAGCCGACCCGCGCGACGAAGAGGCCGGCGCGCTCGAACTCGGCCTCGAGCGAGAGCGCCTTCTCGGCGGGCAGGGTCACGAGCAGGCCGCCCGCGGTCTGCGCGTCGTAGGCGAGCGCGAGCAGCTCATCCGACACGCCGTCACTGGAGACGTGCGGGCCGGCGAAGTCGCGATTGCGAGGGTCGCCGCCGGTGCGGACGCCGTCGCGCGCAGCCTCCACCGCGCCCTCGAGCGCGGGCAGCGCGGGGGCTCGGAGCCGGATCCGGACGCCGCTGCGTTCCGCGGTCTCGTGCGCGTGGCCGAGCAGGCCGAAGCCCGTGACGTCGGTCACGGCGTGCGGGGAGAACGGCCGCAGCGCATCCGCCGCGCGGTCGTTGAGCGTCGTCATCCAGCGCGCGGCTTCCGAGAGGTCGCCCTTCCGCGCGAGCACGAGCCCCGTGCCAAGCGGCTTGGTGAGAAAGACGGCGTCGCCGGGCCGCGCCCCGCTCTTGACCCAGACCCCGTCAGGGTGGACCGTGCCGACGACCGCGAGGCCGTACTTCGGCTCCGTGTCGCGGATCGTGTGCCCGCCGGCGAGGATCGCGCCGGCGGCGCGAACCTGCTCGTCGGCTCCCGCGAACACGGCGCCGACGAGCTCGGACGGAAGCTCCTCCGGAAAGGCCGCCACCGAGAGCGCGAGCAGCGGCGTGCCGCCCATCGCGAACACATCGTTGAGGGCATTCGTCGCGGCGATCCGGCCGAAGAGGGCCGGATCGTCGACGAGCGGCGGAAAGAAGTCGACCGTGAAGACGAGCGCCCGCTCGTCGTCGAGGCGATAGACGGCGGCGTCGTCCGCCGGGTCGAGGCCGACGAGGAGGTCTTCGGCCTCCACCGGGACAAAGCCCTTGAGCAGCTCCTCGAGGCGCGCTGCGGAGTACTTCGCCGCGCAGCCGCCGCCGACCGTGAGGCTCGTCAGGCTCGCCGTCTCCACCGCGTTTACTGTAGGCGCAATGGCAGGGGCTGCACTCGTAACCGGCGGCTCGTCGGGCATCGGGCTCGCGATCGCGCGGATGCTGCGCGACGAAGGCTTCGACCTGACACTCGTCTCACGCCGGCCCGACCGGATCGAGGCGGCGGCCACCGAGCTCGGCGCCACGGCGATCGCGGCCGACGTCGCCGAGGCGGAGGAGTGCGCGCGTGTCGTCGCCGAGCACCGCGACCGGTTCGGCCGCCTCGACGTGCTCGTCAACTCGGCCGGGATCGGGATCGGCGGGCGCGTCGAGGATCTGCCGGCGAAGCACCACGATCTCCAGCTCGCGGTCAATCTGCGCGGCCTCTTCCTCGTCACGCAGGCGGCGATCCCGCTCCTGCGGGAGTCGAAAGGCTGGATCGTCAACCTCGCCTCGATCGCCGGCACGCTCCCGACGCCGGGGCTGGCGACCTACGGCGCGACGAAGGCGGCGGTGATCGCCCTCACCCGCTCGCTGAACGACGAACTCGACGCCGACGGCGTCCGCGCCATCGCACTCTGCCCCGGCTTCGTCGACACGCCGATGGCGGAGTGGTCCGGCATCGCGCCGGACGAAATGATCCGCCCGGAGGACTGCGCCGAGGTCGTGCGCATGTGCCTGCGCCTGAGCCCGAACGCACGCATCCCGCAGGTCGTGATCGAGCGCATGGGATCGCGCGCGGGCGACGTGACCTAGAGCTCGCCCGGCGTGCGGATGATCTTCCAGATCATGTAGAGGCCGAGAACGCCGGCGAGGCAGAAGCCCGCGACGCCGAGCCACTCGACCGAGTGCGCGCGCACGAGCAGCGACGACGCGAGGAGCAGCGCGCCGATGATCATCGCCGCGCCGATCCGGTTCGCGATCGAGCGAAGATTGTGCTCGAGCTCGTCCAGCCCGGTGGGGACGATGCCGATCGTCAGCGTCCCCCGCTCGAGCTCGGAGACGACGTGGCTGACGCGGCCCGGCAGACGCAGGAGAGGTGCGAGCTGCGTGAAAGCCTGAGCGGCAAAGCGGTTCGGCTCGAGCCGGTGCTCGACCTCGCGGGTCATCACCTCCAGCGACTCCTGCTCGATCAGCGAGACCGGGTCGAGCTCCGGGTCGAGGATCCGCGCGATCGAGTCGGCTTGTGCAAGCGTCTTGCCCACGAGCGCGAAGGAGGTCGGAAGGCGAATGTCGCGCCGCAGCGCCGCGCGCTGCAAGTCGCCGAGCGCCTGGCCGGTCTCGATGGACGCAAGGGGACGGTGATGGAAGCGTGGCAGCTTGCGGCGGACGTCCTGCACGAAGCCCGCCTGGTCGGAGCGCGTCGAGGTGAGCGAGAGCGAGACCACGAGCTCGGCGACGTCGTCGGCCCGGTTCTGGGCGAGTGCGAGCAGCAGCAGCGCAAGCCCGGCCCGCGTGTCCTCGTCGAGCCGGCCGAGCAGGCCGAAATCGAGGAGCGCGAGCCGCCCGTCGTCGGTCAGCAGAACGTTCCCGTGGTGCGGGTCGGCGTGGTAGACGCCCTCCACCACGACCTGGAACACGTAGGCGCGGAAGAATTCGCGCGCCACGAGGGCGGCGCGCTCCGGCTCGAGCCCGTGGCCCGCCTCGACCTTGCGGCCCCGGATCAGTTCCAGGACGAGCGCGCGCTCGGTCACATACGGCTGGATCACGCGCGGCACGACCAGCACGTCGAACTGCTCCACGAGCCTTCCGACGAGCTCCGTGTTGTGCGCCTCCTCGACGAAGTCGAGCTCGCCGCGAAGGTGAAGCTCGAGCTCGTCCGCGAGCTCCTCGAGCTGGACCCTCCGCGCAGCCTCGGAGTGGCGAACCGCAAGGCGAACCGTCGAGCGCAGCACTGCGAGGTCGAGCTCGACCTGCTCGACGACTCCGGGCCGCCGCACCTTGGCGACGACCTCCTGCCCGGTGGCGAGCAGGCCGCGGTGAGTCTGCGCGATCGAAGCGGTGGCAAGCGGTTCTGGGTCCAGGCTGACGAACGCGTCCTCGCCGAAGTCCTCGAGCAGCACGGCCTCGACCTCGGCGAAGGGAACGGCCGGAACCGAGTCGACCAGATGCCCGAGCTCGTCGATGTAGACGTCCGGCAGGAGATCAGGCCGCGACGAGAGGAGCTGCCCGAGCTTGATGAAGGTCGTGCCGAGCTCCTCGAGGCCGAGGCGAAACGCCTGCGCGCCCTCGCGCGTCGCTTCCCGCCGGCCGGACACGCCGATCTCGGCAAGGACTCGCCGCAGTCCACTTTGCTGTGCGACCCGCCCGACGGTGAGAGCGCGCCGCGCGCGCTCTAGACGTGCGCCCACGAGGGCGTCATGCCACCGTTGGCGACCTGGGAAACGCTGGCGCGGGTCGCGCGTGTGCTCCCAGGTCGACTAGAGGCCGCCGCCGTCGCTCATGCCGTGCCCGAAGAAGGGCATGCAGGCGAGGAAGTAAGCGCAGAGCGATGCGATGAGGAGGACATAGATGAGCCGTGACTTCGTCAAATTCGTCACCTCCTTCCGTTTCTAGAAGCGGACGTCCTGGAGAGCTTCAGCGGCCGTGCGATACAGCTCGGCCGCCCGTTCGTGATCCCCCCGTCGAGCTGCCAGGTCGCCGCGTGCGACCCAGGCGGCCGCGCGGTGGCTACCTGATCCGAGCTCGCCGAAGCTCGTCTCGGCGGCGGCGAACGCCGCCTCCGCCTCGTCGAGCCGATCCTGTTCGAGCAGGGCGCGCCCGAGCACGAGCTGGGCGCTCCCGATCTCGTCGATG
>DASXOM010000168.1:0-3870 GCA_036494245.1 Gaiellaceae bacterium | reverse complement strand
GTGTCGGACACGCAGAGGGTCGTCGAGCAGGTCGGCCGGCGGGAGCTCGAGCTAGGGATCGTCGGAGTGGCGGGCCGCCACCGCGGCGTGACGTTCGAGCCCTTCTACCGGGACCAGGTCGTCCTCGCCGTCCCCGCCGGGCACAAGCGCGCGGGCAAGAGCATGACGCTCGAGGAGCTGAAGGCCGAGCCGCTCGTTCTCATGCAGGAAGGCGCCGGTATCCGGCAGATGATCGACGAGGAGCTGCGCGAGCTCGGCCTTCGCCTGCGCGACCTGAACGTGAAGCTCGAGCTTGGGCTGCAGGAGTCGGCGCGCGCCGCGGTGCTCGGCGGCTTCGGCGCCACGTTCATCTCACGGATCGCGATCGAGGGAGATCTCGCGGCCGGGGCCCTCGCTGTCGCACGCGTCGAAGGGCTTGAGCCGGCGCGGGACGTGCAGCTCGCCCGTGCGAGCGGCCGCGCCGAGACGCGCGTGGCTCAGGAGTTCGTCACCTTCGCGCGCGAACGGCTCGCGTGATCGTCCGCTGGGGGCTGGATTCGCTGCCGGAAGCCTGCGCCGAGGCGGGTATCTTGTCGCCGTTTCTCGTCGCCGGTCCGCGCTGGGACCCGCTGGAACTGCCGGTCGAGCCCACCGCCGTTTGGCAGGAGGTGCCGTCGGATCGCATCGACGAGGCCGTTGCCGCGGCAGGGAGCGCGGACGGCGTGCTCGTCGTCGGCGGGGGGAGTGCGATCGACCTCGGCAAGGCGATCTCCGCCGCGACCGGGCTTCCACTCGTCTCCGTCCCGACGACCTATGCCGGTGCCGAGTGGACCAGCTACTTCGGCGTGCGCGATCCCGAGCGGCGGATGCAGGGTGGCGGCGGGGGCGCCCACCCGGTCGCCATCGTCTACGAGCCCCAGCTCACCCTGGAGCTGCCGGCGGAGACGAGCGTCGGCACCGCGATGAACGCGCTCGCGCACTGCGCCGAAGCGCTCTACGCGCAGGGGCACAACGCCGCTGCCGACGAGCATGCGCTGGCCGGCGCGCGTCTGATCGCCGAGTGGCTGCCGCGCGTCGTCGCCGCTCCACACGACCGTGAGGCGCGGACCGAGCTGCTCCGCGGCGCCTGCCATGGCGGCGCAGCGCTCGCCGGCTCGATGCTCGCGCTCGCACACGCGATGGCGCAGGCCGTCGGCGGGCGCTACGGGCTCCCGCACGGGACGCTCAACGGGATCTGCCTGCCGCCCGTGCTTCGCTTCAACTCGGCGTTCGTACCCGACGCTGTGGCGCGTTTTGGCGACGCGGTCGGCGATCCCGCCGATCCGGCCGGCCGCGTCGAGGCTCTCGCCGCGCTCGCTGGACCGACGCGGCTGCGTGAGCTCCGCGTCTCGGAGGGCGACCTGCCCGGGCTCGCAGTCGACGCGGCCGGGCGAGGCGGGAACCTCGCCAACCCCAAGCCGGCGAGCCCGGACGAGATCGAGCAGCTCCTACGCGAGGTGTACTAATAAGCGTTGGCTATGCGAACGATTAGGTATCGTTCCGGCGGATGCCGGCCTTTGCAGACGGATTCCTGGGCGTGCCCGAGCGGCCGGGCAAGCCACGCAGCAGCGGGCTGACGCACGTCATCGACAAGGGGCTGAACCTGCGCGAGATCGAAGGGCTCTTCGACACCGCAGGCTCGTTCGTCGACATCGTCAAGCTCGGCTGGGGCACCGGCTACGTCACGAACAACCTCGAGAAGAAGATTGCGCTCTACCGACACTTCGAGACGCCTGTCGTCTGCGGCGGGACGTTCTTCGAGGCGGTCTACGCGCGCGACAAGATCGAGGAGTTCAAGGGCTGGCTGAGCGAGTACCGCTTCTCGCACGTCGAGATCTCCGACGGCACGATCGAGATTCCCCGCGACCGCAAGCTCGAGCTCATCGCCGACTTCGCGCGCGACTTCACGGTGCTCTCCGAGGTCGGCTCGAAGGACGCCGAGGTGAACATCGCGCCGTACCTGTGGGCGCAATGGATGCAGGAGGAGCTCGACGCAGGCGCCTGGCGCGTCATCGCCGAGGGCCGCGAGGGCGGCACCGCCGGCATCTACCGGCCGAGCGGCGAGCTTCGCACCGGCCTCGTCGACGAGATCGAGCACTCGGTTCCCTTCGAGTCCTTGATCTGGGAGGCGCCTACAAAGGACAGCCAGGCCTGGTTCATCAGGCATTTCGGCACGAACGTCAATCTCGGCAACATCCCGCCCGACGAGGTGATCTCGCTCGAGACGCTGCGCCTCGGGCTGCGCGGGGACACGCTGAAGGAGGTGCTGCTCGGTGGCGAGCCTGCAGCTGCCGGCTGACGTCGAGACGTGGCCCGCGCCGCGGGTCGTCGAGTTCGCGCTCGGGGAGTTCCCGGGTCGGGTGGCGCTTGCGTGCTCCTTCCAGAAGGAGGAGTCGGTCCTGCTCGACATGCTGTTCGAGCTCGAGCCGAAGGCGCAGGTCTTCGCGATCGACACGAACTACCTCTTCCCGGAGACGTACACGCTGTGGCAAGAGGTCGAGCGCCGCTACGACACGAAGATCCTGACGTTCTCGCCCGACCGGGTCGAGGACGGGCTCTGGGAGACGAATCCCGACCTCTATCTCGCGATCTCGAAGGTCGAGCCGCTCAACCGCGCGCTGCTCGATCTCGACTGCTGGATCACCGGCATCCGCCGCGACCAGTCGGCGCTGCGCGCCGACGTCCCGAAGCTCGGCTGGGACGACAAGCACGAGCTCTGGAAGGCGAACCCGCTCGCGGACTGGACCGACGAGGACTGCTGGGCGTACATCCGCGAGCGAGGGCTGCCGTACAACGCGCTGCACGACCAGGGCTACGAGTCGATCGGGGACACGCACTCGACGCTTCCCGGCAAGGGTCGCGAGGGCCGCTGGGCCGGGACTGAGCGGACCGAATGCGGGTTGCACACGTGAGCGGCTTCGTCCTCTGGTTCACGGGCCTCTCGGGCGCGGGCAAAACGACGATCGCGAACAATGTCGAGCCCGAGCTCGAGCGGCGCGGCTTCGTCGTCGACCACCTCGACGGCGACATCGTGCGCACCCACCTCTCGAAGGGGCTCGGCTTCTCGAAGGAGGACCGGGACACGAACATCGCCCGCATCGGTTGGGTCGCCTCCCGCCTGGCGCGCGCGGGCGCAGTGGTGGTCGTCTCGGCGATCTCGCCGTACGAGGAGATGCGCCGTCATGCGCGCTCCCTCGTCGAGCAGCACGCGCCGTTCGTCGAGGTCTACGTCGCGACGTCGCTCGAGGAGTGCGCCCGCCGCGATCCGAAGGGGCTCTACGCCGCCGCGTTCGCCGGCGAGATCGAGGATTTCACGGGTGTCTCGGCACCGTACGAGGAGCCGCTCCAGCCCGAGCTGCGGCTCGAGACGATGGGCCGCACGCCCGGCGAGTCGGCCGCGATGGTGATCGACCGGCTCGAGGAGCTCAACCTCATCCCTGAGCGCGTGGAATCCGAGTTGTGAGCACGTCCCGCGCGCTCCCGACGGTGACGCACCTCGACGAGCTCGAGTCCGAGGCCGTCCACATCTTCCGCGAGGTCGCCGCCGAGCGCGAGAGGCCCGTGCTGCTCTTCTCGGGCGGCAAGGACTCGATCGTCCTACTGCGTCTCGCCGAGAAGGCGTTCAGGCCGGGCAAGTTCCCGTTCCCGATCATGCACGTCGACACCGGGCACAACTTCCCGGAGGCGATCGAGTACCGCGATCGGCGCGTCGCCGAGCTCGGCGAGCGGCTCGTCGTCGCATCGGTGCAGGAGTCGATCGACAAGGGGCGCGTGGTGGAGGAGACCGGCCCGCGCGCGTCGCGCAACCGCTTGCAGACGACGACGCTGCTCGACGCGATCGAGGAGCACGCC
>DASXOM010000167.1:0-6740 GCA_036494245.1 Gaiellaceae bacterium | reverse complement strand
CGACAACGCCGAGGGGCCGCTGTTCGAGATCGAGCGCGAGCTCGTCGCCGAGCGCGACTTCACCGCCGCGCTGCCGAAGCTCATCGACGTCAAGGACCGCAAGGCGATGCGGCGCGAGGTGTTCGAGAAGTACCAGCCGACGGTCGTGTTCCACGCGGCCGCGTACAAGCACGTCGCCATGCTCGAGACGCATCCGCTCGAGTCGGTGCGCAACAACATCGTCGGCACGCGCATCCTCGTCGAGCTAGCCGCCGAGTTCGGCGTCGAGCGGTTCGTCTTCATCTCGACGGACAAGGCCGTCAACCCGAAGACGGTGATGGGCCAGTCGAAGGCGCTCTGCGAGTGGATCGTCGAGTCGTTCGGGCACCGGCGCGACGTTGCGACGCGCTTCGTCGCCGTGCGCTTCGGCAACGTCCTCAACTCGTCGGGCAGCGTGATCCCCATCTTCAAGAAGCAGATCGAGCGCGGTGGGCCGGTGACGGTGACCCATCCCGAGATGACGCGCTACTTCATGACCATCCCGGAGGCGGTCTCGCTCGTGGTGCAGGCCGGCGCGATCGGCGGCCGCGGCCAGGTGTTCGTCCTCGACATGGGCGAGCCGGTGCGGATCGTCGACCTCGCACAGAACATGATCCGCCTTTCGGGCAAGGAGCCGCGCCTACCGGACGATCCGACTGCGGGCTCGCGGGACATCCGGATCGCGTTCGTCGGCTCGCGCCCCGGCGAGAAGATCCACGAGGAGCTGTGGAGCGACGACGACGCGGTCGGCGAGACGACGCATCCGAAGATCATGCGGCTGAGCCGGCCCCCGGTCGATCCGAACTGGCTCACGGACCAGCTCGTCGAGCTGGAGCGACTCGCCGACGAGGGAGACACCCTCGAGGTCGTCGGGAAGCTCCGCAACATCGTGAACAAGCCCGAGCGCCTTGAGCCGCCCAGCCTCTCCGACACGGGCAGCTACGTGATCGAGATCCGCGACGAGTCCGTGGCGCCACCTCCGGCGCCGCGCGCCGACTGAGCCGCCGTTCAGCGGAGGCTGAACTGCGGCTCGGGCAGCGGAGACGGCTGATCGAAGAGCGGGCACGTCTCGAGCGTGGGACAGCAGCAGTCGGCGGCCTGCTCCAGCCATTCCCCCACGAGCTCGGCTCGCGCGAGCGCCTCTCGGAGAGCGGGGAGGCGCCGCTCCGCAACTGCTCGCAGCAACTCGACCCCCGCCGCGTCATCCGCTGACGTCCGGAGCAGAAGGCGGATGTCGTCGAGGCTGAGCCCGGCTCGCTGAGCCGTGTCGATTACCGCCAGCGAGCGCAGTACGGGGGCCGGGTAGCGGCGTCGTCCGCTAACGCGGAGAGGCTCGGGAAGCAGCCCGATCGACTCGTAGTAACGGATGGCCGAGGCGGTCTTGCCGCTGATCCTCGCCACCTCGCCGATCGCAAGCAACTCGCTTGACATCAAGCCGACTTTAACTTGCAGGATGGGACTCCCGCAATCTCCGAAGGAGGCAGAGATGGAACTCTCCGAGCTCGTCGCCTGCACGTTGTCGGACACCGACCTCAAGAGCCAGCGAGACCGGTGGCTCGCACTCGGCGACAATTTCGGCCTCGGTAGGCGAGAGACAGACGACGGCCTGCGCGTCAGCTTTCGCTACCACCCGGCGATCCGGGAAGAACTCGACGCTCTCGTCGCGGTGGAGAACGAATGCTGCGCGTGGGCGGCCTGGAGTGTCGAGCGTGAAGGCGACGTTCTTGTCATGGCGGCGCGCTCCACCGGCACCGGCGTGACGACCCTGCACGGCATGTTCACGCAATTCGGATGAACGTCCTCGGGGCTGTCGCCGTCTCCGCGATGGTGCTCGCCTATGCGCTCGAGGCCCGCCACAGGGCGTTCGTCGGTGTCTTCGCCGTCGCCTGCGCCGCTTCGAGCGTGTACGGCTTCCTCATCGGCAGTCTCCCCTTCGGCGTCGTGGAGGCGGTATGGAGCGTTGTTGCCGTGCGACGGCTGAGGCGCACGCCGTCGGCCGCTCACCCGTTCGTAAGCCTCGACCCTTCCGTGACGGTCCTCGGCCGACGGCGCCGCTAGCCTCGGCGATCTGGACGCCGAGAGGATCCTCGCAGGGCTGAACCCCGAGCAGCGCGCTGCCGTCGAAGCGGCGCGCGGGCCGTTGTGCATCCTCGCCGGCGCGGGAACCGGCAAGACGACCACGATCACGCGCCGGATCGCATGGCAGGTCGCGAGCGGGGCCTTCCCGCCGCAGCAGATCGTGGCGGTCACGTTCACCGACAAGGCGGCGGGTGAGCTCCGCGCGCGGCTGAGCGCGCTCGGGGCCGACGGTGTGCGCGCCTCGACCTTCCACTCGGCGGCGCTGGCGCTGCTCCGCCACTTCGAGGGAGACCCGGGCCGGATCCTC
The DNA here is from genome assembly GCA_036494245.1 of Gaiellaceae bacterium. Classification (GTDB taxonomy): domain Bacteria; phylum Actinomycetota; class Thermoleophilia; order Gaiellales; family Gaiellaceae; genus Palsa-739. The sequence continues at coordinate 4,336 of DASXOM010000167.1, read as the reverse complement.
CCCTCGAAGGCGATCCTCCTGCGCCGGATCGGCAACTCGCTGCCGGGTGCGTATCGCTTCCGCCCCGCAGGCGACCTCGCCACGGAGATCGAGTGGGCGAAGAACAGGCGTCTCACACCGGACACGTACCGCGACTGGCTGGGCGACCACGAGCCGCCGATCCCGGCCGATCTCTCGCTCCGGGTGTTCCGCGAGTACGAACGGCGGAAGGACGCTGAGGGGCTGCTCGACTTCGAGGATCTGCTCGAGCGGACGGCCCGCCTCCTGGAGAGCGACGCCGAAGTGCGTGCTGCGGTGCACAACCGCTGGCGCGCGTTCACCGTCGACGAGTACCAGGACGTCAACCTCCTCCAGCAGTCGCTGCTCGACCTCTGGCTCGGCGACCGGGACGACCTCTGTGCGGTCGGCGACGACTACCAGGCGATCTACGGCTTCACGGGCGCGAGCGCCGAGTGGCTGCTCGCGTTGCCGCGGCGCTTCCCCAACGCCCACGTCGTGCGGCTAGAACGGAACTACCGCTCGACCGCACAGGTGCTCGAGCTGGCGAACCGCCTCGTGCCGCGGCTCGGCGGCTCGGCGAAGACGCTCGCACCGACGGTTGCGGACGGTCCCGAGCCGGTGGTCGGTCCGGCGTTGAGCGTCGTTGCCCGCGTGCGGGAGTTGCACGCCGAAGGGCTGCCGCTCGAGCAGATGGCGGTGCTCGTGCGCACCAACGCGCGGACGAGCGAGTTCGAGGAGGGCTTCCACGACGCCGGGATCCCGTTCCAGGGCGCGTCGCTGCTGGCACGCGACGCCGCTCGCCAGCTACTGAAGGCGCTGCGTGGCCGGCGTGGGCCTGCGGCAGAAGTCGTGCGCGAACTCGCCGTTCGCCAGGGGTTCCTCACCGAGGTGCCGGAGAAGCTCGGCGAGCGCGAGCAGACGCGGCAAGCGGACCTGGCGCGGCTCGTCCGGCTCGCGGACGAGCTCGACGGCGAGGTAGAAGACTTCGTCGCGCTGCTGCACGAGCGCTTCGGCGCGAGCGCGGGCCGTGGTGTCCACCTGTCGACGCTCCACCGTGCGAAGGGGCTCGAGTGGGACGCCGTTTTCCTGCCGCGGGTCGAGGAGGGCGAGCTGCCGGTACGGCGCGGCGACGTCGAGGAGGAGCGGCGCCTGTTCTACGTCGGCCTGACGCGGGCGAAGCGGCACTTGCTCGTCACATGGGAGGGCAAGCCGAGCCGGTTCCTCGACGAGCTCGGCGTGCGCGCGGCTGCGCCGGCCCTACCGAAACGGGAACGCCCCACGCTCGAGCAGACCCCGGCCGTGCAGGCGCTCAGGGAGTGGCGGCTCGCGCGGGCGCGCGCGGACGAGGTCCCCGCGTACGTCGTCTTCAACGACCGGACGCTCGCGGAGCTGGTATCGCGAACGCCGCGGACGCTCGCCGAGCTCGCGGCGGTGCCTGGGATCGGCCCGGCGAAGCTCGAGCGTTACGGCGCGGAGCTGCTCGCCCAGCTCGCCAGTCGATAGCCTGGCCGGATTCAGCGAGAGGAGGGGATGCCATGACGACACTCGAGAGTCGCCCGAACACCGCGCTCATCGTGATCGACGTGCAGAACGGCGTCGTGGGGGAGGCGTACGAGCGGGACACAGTGGTCGCGAACGTCGGCAGCGTGGTCGAAAAGGCTCGCGCGGAGGAGGTTCCGGTCGTCTGGGTGCAGCACTCGAGCGACAACCTCGCGCAGGGCAGCGAGCAGTGGGAGATCGTCCCGGAGTTGAGGCCGGTGGCAAGCGAGCCGCTCGTCCTGAAGCGGTATCCGGACTCGTTCGAGGAGACGACGCTCGAGGCCGTCCTCGCCGACCTCGCCGTCGGCCGCCTGGTCGTCGTCGGCGCGCAGACGGACGAATGCGTCCGCTCGACGTTGCACGGCGCACTCGTTCGCGGCTACGACGCGACGCTCGTCAGCGACGCGCACACCACCGAGGACCTCTCGCCTTGGGGCGCGCCGCCGCCTGATCTCGTCATCGCGCACACGAATCTCTACTGGAGCAACCACGAGGCTCCAGGGCGGACGGCCGGCACGGTCGAAGCCAAGGACGTCGACTTCGCGGCGTCCTAGTCGGCCCACCAGTCGCGCCGGCCGTCGACGTCTCCGCGCGGATCCGCGCCGAGATTCGGCGCCCCGATGACGAGGATCTCGAGACCCTCCGGCCCGGCCTCGTAGCCTCGCCAGGTGCCGGGCGGAACACGCACCGTGTCCCATTCCCTGAGCTCCACGATCTCGTCGTCGAGCTTCATCCGCCCGCTCCCGCGCACGACGACGTAGACCTCCTCCTGGTTCTTGTGCGTGTGCCCATAAGGAAAGCGATAGCCGGGCGGGACGCGCTGGTAGCTCAGACCGGACTGCTCGAGCTCGAGCGCCGCCGTGGCCGCGCGGAACTCCAGGTCAGGCGCGCCGTCGAACACGGAGCCGATGTCCTCCAGGTCCTCCTTGATGTTCCTGAGCGTGAACGGCACGGCGCTCAGCCGAGGACCGGCACGGGTTCCAGGACCTCGGTCCAGATCGAGCCTTGGACGGCGTGCTCGGCGCACTGTCTCCACGCATTCATGAATTCGGTGTCGGCGAAGCGCGCATCTCGCTCGGTGACGTACGTCGCGAGGTCGGGGTAGTCGCAGATGACGATGACTTCGTTCTCCTTGCCACTGAACGGAGCCCAGGTTGTCCACTCCACCCAACCATGGCTTCGACACACGGCGTTCAAGGCCGCGAGCCCTGCGAGTCCCTCCTTCGCCTGGCCGTAAGCGATCTCCCAGCGGATCACGGTCCGCACCATCGTCCACCTCCGAGTCGGGTGCGCGATTCTGGGCGCTCGCAGCCCGGTGCGTCAAGTTGGTTCAGGCGTCCAGCGCGGACAGCAGGAACCGCAGCATCTCGGCCGGGTCGCGGTGCACCCGGGCCGAAGTCGCGTCGTCGCGCTTCGTCAGCTCGAGGGCCCGCGGATCGGTAAGCGGCTTCAGCCGTCCTTCCCGGATCAGCTCCTCGTCCACGCCGCCGAGCCGGCCGCCGTACGTCGTGTAGACCGGCACGCCGAGCGCCGCCGCCTCGCGGTTCATCGTCCCGCCTGCCGAGACGACGAGATCGGCGAGCGCGATCAGGCTCTGCGCGTCGACCGCGCCGTCCGGAAGGATCACCGACGGCAGCTCGAGGCGCCGCACGTATGCGTGCTGCTCCTCGGTGCGCGGCAGGACGAAAGCTTGCACGTCCTCGGAACGGCCGAGGTGCTCGAGGGTCTGGGGGAAGAGAGGGTTCGAGTGGCGGTGGTAGAGCGACACGTCGGGCGGTGGCCTCAAGACGACGAGCACGCGCGCCGGGTCGACCCCGAACCGCTCGAGCAGCGACCGGTCGGGCTCGAAGTCCGAGAGGTAGTACTCCTCCTTCAGGCCCGGGTACTGGACGAGCTTCGGGGGGCGAACGCCGTACGGCCGCAGCCGCTCGGGAGGGATCGCATCCGGCACGACGACCCGCGTCGCAGCGCGGCAGCCGAGCTGGTGCTGCAGCGTCGCGAACTCGTAGTCGAAGGTGGTCGAGCTCGGAATACCGAGCCGCCGCGCAGAGATCGTGAGCTCGTGCGAGCCGTGGGCGAGCGCGACGTCGAAGTCACGGCCGCGGGCCCATTTGCGGAGCGCGCCGAGCCGGTGGGTCATCTGCCGCGCCTTCTGGAGCCTCGACCGGCCGCCGTGGCGCCCGACGATCTCGTCCGCCTTCAGGCCGTGTAGCTCGAGCAGCTCGAGCGTTTGCGCGTAGTCGCGGGCGGTGACCTCGACCTCGTCGCCGCGCCCGCGCATGATCTCGATCAGCGGCTGGAAGACGAGGACATGCGCCGGCGCCGTGATGTCGATCCAGACCCTCACGCGGCGAGCGCCTCCATCCGCGCCGACTCGACCCGCGGAGGCTCTTGCTCGACGTGTCGCTCGTACCAGAGCGTGAAGGCGAGCAGCCCCCACAGCTGGCGGCTCCAGTCCTCCCGGCCCGCGACGTGCTCGTCGATCAGCCGCATGACCGGTTGCGGCTGGAAGAAGCCCTGCCGCTGAAGGTTCTCCGGCGACAGTGTCTCGCGCGCGAACGGCTCCAACTCACCGCGCAGCCAGGCCGCGGCCGGGATCGAGAAGCCGCGCTTGCGGCCGTGCACGATCTCCGCCGGCACCAGCGGCTCGACTGCTTTGCGGAGCAGCACCTTCTTCGCGAGACCGCGCACCTTGAGCCGCGTCGGCAGCGCGAAGGCGAGGTTCGTCACGAGCGGGTCCAGGAAGGGAACACGTGCCTCGAGCGAGTGCGCCATCGAGGCGCGGTCGGTCTTCACG
>DASXOM010000166.1:0-6653 GCA_036494245.1 Gaiellaceae bacterium | reverse complement strand
CGGGAACGTGTTCTGGGCGTCGCCGACGTAGTTGAAGAGGCGGCCCTCGTCCCAGTCGTAGGCCGTCCAGGCCCAGCCGCGCCCCGCCATGCCCGTCGCCTTGAGGTCGGCGCGCCACGTGTCGACCGAGCCGAAGTGGCGATCGACGAGGTCCCCGAAGGCGCCTTCCGGCGCTCCGCCCCCGCCACCCAGGTGGCCGAAATAGAGCTCGTGGTTCTTGATCCCGCCGATCGCGAACGTCAGATCCACCTTCAGCGCGCGGAACTCGGAGAAGACCTGGTTCGCGGCCGTCGAGTCGGCGTCGGCGAGCTTGCGGAGGATCTCGTTCCGCTTGCCGACGTAACCCTCGTACAGCTTGTAGTGCGCCTCGACCGACGCGCGGGAGATCCCGTCGAGCTCGTACACCTCAGGCCGCAGCGGGCGCGGGGCGATCTCCTCGAACCTGTAGACAAGCGTGGACACGAGCGCGGAGCATATCCTCCGCTGCAGAAGCGCTGAGCCGACAAAGGAGCCCCCGAGATGGCCTTCGAACTGCCCGACCTGCCGTACGCCTACGACGCGCTCGAACCGCACATCGATGCCGAGACGATGCGCATCCACCACGACCTCCACCACGGCGCCTACGTGACGAACGCGAACGCCGCGCTCGAGGGAACGCAGCTCGCCGACGCCTCCGTCGTGCAGGTGCTCACGAACCTCGACGCTCTCCCCGAGGACAAGCAGACCGCCGTCCGGAACAACGCCGGCGGCCACGCCAACCACTCCATGTTCTGGCAGATCATGAGCCCGGACGGAGGCGGCGAGCCCGGCGGGGCGCTGCGCTCGGCGATCGATGACGTGTTCGACTCCTTCGACGACCTGCGCACCGCCGTCAACGACGGCGGCGTGAAGCGCTTCGGCAGCGGCTGGACCTGGCTCGTCTGGGACGGCACGGGCCTCTCGGTCTACTCCACCCCGAACCAGGACTCGCCGATCATGCAGAGCGACGTCCCGCTGCTCGGGATCGACGTCTGGGAGCACGCCTACTACCTCAAATACCAGAACAAGCGGCCCGCCTACCTCGAAGCCTGGTGGAACGTCGTCAACTGGCCCGAGGTCGAGCGGCGTTTCGCGGAGGCGCAGAACTAGCAGAGGTTGCGCAGCGCGAAGCTCGCAGTCCTGCAATCCGGCGAAGGGCCAAATGCGTAAGAACGGTGGCGATATGGAGATTGCACTCGATGTGCCCCAGCCTCGTCTTCGCGCTGTCCCCTCGGAGCCCGCGCCACCCGACGACTCTGCGTCCGACGCGGATTTGTTGGCGCGCGTCGGCGAGCGCGACCGCGAGGCCTTCGAGATCCTCTACAGCCGTTACGTCCGGCCGGTCTTCGGCCTCGCCTTGCGGAGGCTCGGCGATCGCGGCCACGCCGAGGACGCCGTCCAGGAGGCCTTCGCGGCGATCTGGCGCTCTGCCTCGACGTACCGGCCGGAGCGTGGCGCGGCCGGCGGCTGGCTGTACACGGTCGCCCGGAACGCGATCGTCGACCGGCTGCGCCGCAACGGGCCCGGTGCCGACGCGGAGCTCCCCGAGCTCGCGTCCGCAGAGGCGGGACCCGCGCAGCAGGCGGAGGCATCCGACGTCGCTTGGCGTGTGCACCGCGCCCTCGAGGAGCTCCAGCCCCGAGAGCGCGAAGTGATCGAGCTCGCCTACTGGAGCGGCCTGTCGCAGAGCGAGGTGGCCGAGTACCTCCACCTGCCGCTCGGAACGGTGAAGACCCGAACGCGAAGCGCTCTTGCGCACCTCGCCTCGGAGCTGGAAGGAGAGCTCTAGTGAACCGCACCCCGAACCTGGACGAGCTCGTCGGCGCCGATACGACCGGCTCCGAGCGGGAGCGGCTGCAACATGTTCACGATCTGCTCCTCGAGGCGGGCCCGCCGCCGGAGCTGAGCCCGGAGCTCGAGGCGGGGCCGAACCTCAAGATGACTGTCGGGAAGCGCCGACGGGTCGTGAAGCAGCGGGCGCTCCTTCTCCTCGCCGCTTCGCTTGCGCTGTTGCTCATCTTCCTCGGCGGCTACGCCGTGGGGAACCACGGGGGAACCGACAAGTCGACTACGGCTGTCACCCTCCAGCTCTCGGGCACGTCCGCCGTACCTCGCGGTGTCCGGGCGAGCCTCGAGGTCTGGCACCGCAGGGACGGCAACTGGCCGATGACGCTCACCGCCGTCGGTCTCCCGAAGCTGCCGCCGCACAACTACTACGAGGTCTACCTCATCCGCGACGGGCAGCTTTCCGGCTCCTGCGGGACGTTCCGCGTCACCAACACCCACCGCGCCGTCACCGTGTCGCTCAACTCTCCGTACACGCTGGAGAAGGGCGATTCCTGGATCGTCACGCGGCCCGGCGCGGGCGGCGTCGAGCCGGGCACGACGGTCCTGCGGCCGGTCACGGCCTAGTTCACTCCAGCAAGGCCCCGAGGGAGCGGGCGAGCTGGGCAGCGCCCACGAGGTCGAGGCGTGCCTCCGCGATCCGTGCCGCGGCGAGATCGACGCCGTCGAGCGTCGCCTCGCGCAGGTCGGCTCCTGCGAGGGTCGCGTTGTGAAGCCGCGCGCGCGTGAGGTCGGCGCCGCGCAGGTCCGCATCGGTCAGGTCGGCCTCCGAGAGATCGGCCTCGCGTAGCCGCAGCCGCTGCAAGTCGAGGCCGGTGAGGTCCTGGCCGCGAAGCAGGACGTAGGACCAGTCGCCGCCCTCGACCGTGAGCCCGGTGAGGGTCGCGCCGACGAAGCTCGCCCCCACCAGCCTGCACTCGGCGAAGCGCACGCCGAACAGGTTCGCACTCTCGAACGTCGAGTTCGCGAAGTCGGAGCCCGCGTGCTCGGAGCCGTTCAGCTGGGCGAGACTGAAGTCGCAGTCGCGGAACGTGCAACCGCTCGTGCGGAGGCCCGAGAGATCCTCCCCGCGGAAGCTCGCGTTCTCGTAGACCTCGTTCTCGAGCTCAGCGTCCCGTTCGGGCCTCATTGCGCATCTCGGAGAGCAGCCGCTCGAGCCGCGGCTCGGTCGAGTCGTCGACAAAGGTCATCGCCGCGGCGACGCTCGGGTGGACGGCTGCGATCGCGTCCCGCATCTGCAGGGCGACCGCCCGGTACGACGGATGACCCTCGCGACCGGAACGGAGCTCGATCAGGTGCAGCGCCTCGCGCGCATCGAGCTCGAGCACGTACCGGATGCGATAGGCGAGGCAGAGCGCATAGGGCGCCTCGTCGGCGAGACCTTCGCCGCGCAGCCGCTCGTACTCGGTGCGTGAGGTCTCGAGCGCACGGGCGTACTCCGGGCCGAGGCCCGCTTCCTCGACTTCGTGCGGGACGTCGGCGCCGAGGTCCGGGGACAGCCGTTGCCACTGGCACGTGAGCAGGCGATGCCGCTGCAGGTCGCGGAAGGCGCCGTAGTCCGAGACGATCTCGAAGCGGTAGGTGAGCGTCTCGAAGCCGCGTCCCGGCCGGTGGCGCCGGTTCTCGCGCTCGGCGACGAGGTCGTGGACGAGCGCGGTGCGCTCCTCGGCCGAGAGGCGGGCAACCGCACCAAGCGCCTGCTCCTCCCCGGCACTCGAGGCCTCGTAGAGCAGAGCGGCGAGCAGCTCCTCCTCGCTGCCGTTGGCCCGGAGGAGACGGACGGAGGGAGCCGTCACTTGCTCGTCGGTCTCGTCGAGCCCGAGCCGAATCGCGGCAGCAGCAGCCGCTTCGCTCCGCTCGCGCAGGTACTCGATCCAGCGGCCCCCGCGGTCGGGGCGCGGCACGCGCGTCACGAAGCTCGGCATCACGGCCTGGAGCTCCTCGAGCAGCATCTCGCCGTACGCGCGCGCCTCGGCGAGCGGATGCGCGAGGAGGTGAAGGACGAGCTGCTCGTACGTCTGGCCGGTCGCGTAGATCCCAACGTGCGAGAGCGACGCTGCCGGGAGGACGCCGCGGACGAGGTCGAGCGCCTTGGCACGGACGGCGCGCCGGTGCGCGGCCGGCGACTCTCCCTCCGCGGCCGGGAACTTCTCGTCCACCCAGGCGGAGACGCCCGCGAGGAGAGACGAGTAGGTGGCGAAGAGCTCGTCCATCGCCGCCTCGTAGGCAGAGCCGAACCGCGGATCGCGGTGGTAGCGATAGCCGAAGCCTTCGAGTTGCGCGTCGTACGCGATGTACCGCGTCGACTGCTCGAGGTAGGCGGCGAGCCGCGGTCGCTGCAGGATCTTCGTGAGCAGGTTCGACGTCCACTCGCAGGCGATGTGCGCGCCGCCGAGCTGCGCGACCGAGTCGTCGCCGTAGCCGAGGAAGATCGTCTCGTACAGCTTGGCCGCGCGCTCGCCCTCCCCGAGCTCGACGACGGGCACCTCAGGCAGCGAGTCGGCGAACTCGTCGAGGAAGAGGCGGCGCAGCGTTCCCGCGTAGCGCGAGTAGCGTGCGAACAGCGCGCCCTTGACCGTCTCGGGCAGATTGACGAGCGCGAAGACGGGCCGGTCGAGGTTCGTGAAGTGCGGAGCGAGCCGCGCCTGCTCCTCCTCCGTGAACTGTTCGAGCGGGTATGTCACCGTCTCCACTGTGGCCAAGGGATCGCCCAGAGTAAAGCGCGTGTCGGTCGGTACCTCGGGCTGGTCCTATCCGAGCTGGCGGCCCGGCTTCTACCCGGCCGGGCTCGATCCGTCCCGCTTCCTCGCCTTCTACGCCGAGCGCTTCTCGACGGTCGAGTTGAACACGACCGGGTACCGGCTGCCGGCCGAGGAGCAGTTCCGGCGCTGGGCCGAGCAGGTGCCCGACGGGTTCGAGTTCGCCCCGAAGCTTCCGGGCGAGCGGCCGCGCACCGTGGCCGAGTTCGAAAGCCGCGTCCGCCACCTCGGCGATCGCCTCGGGCCGGTGCGGATCTCGCTGAAGTCGAGGCGCGACGAAGGGCTGCTCGAGCTGCTGCTCGGCTCGCTCGACCCGTCGCTGCGGCTCGCGTTCGACCTCGAGCATCCCACCTGGGACGGAATCGAGCCGCGGCTGTCCGAGGCGAGCGTCGTCCGCGTCGGCGACCTCGACCATCCGGCTCCGTTCCGCTACCTCCGCCGCCGCGAAGCACCGGACGCGGCGTTCGCCGCAGCCGTCGCGGCGGCACAGGAGCCGGTCTATGTCTACTTCCGCCACGACGACGAGCCGAACGCGCCCGCCCACGCCGCGCAGCTGCGCGAGCTGCTCGAGCCCTAGCCGCGGGAAGTAGCTCAGCTCACCAGAGCTCGCCGCCGGTGAGGACGTACACGAACGGGACGATCGGGAAGATCAGGAAGATGGCCCAGGCGAGCTTCCGGCCGCCGCTCAGGTCGCTCCGGCCGGCGAGGTTGATCCAGCCCAGTACGACGGCGACCGGGTGGATGAAGCAGACGAGGAGTTCGAGAACTTTCTTCATGCCCGCGATTCTCCCCCTTTTCGGAGGCGGAAACCAGCAGGCGCTAGGACGACGCGGCGCGGAGCGCGGCGGCGCGCATCGAGGCCACCGTCCCCGGCGTGCCCGCGTTGTGCGAGTACGTCGGCCACGAGTACGGCGTCGAGGTCTTGAGTGGGCACCCGATGGTGCAGCCGAGCTTGGCGCCCTTGGCCGTCGACGAGAAGAGGCCGGAGAGGAGCTTGCGCACCGCCGCGGCACCGTGCTTGTGCCGCACGACGTTCAGGATCTCCCAGTCCTCGATCCCCTCGCGCAGCACCTCGAGGCGAGCGCTCGCGATCGGCCCGTTCTTGCCCGGATAGAGGAGGACGTAGGAGCCGTTGGCCTTGTCGTTCGAGACGAGCGGGTTGCCCTTCGCGTACGTCGTCGTCCCCTGGCCGTACAGCAGTCCCGAGATGCCCTCGAAGGCCGCCCAGTCGACGAAGACGCGCGCGTCGGAGGCGGGCTCGGTGGCGGTGAAGCCCGGGGTCGTGTGCGAGGAGGCGTCGTACGTGTAGGTCCAGATCTGCTTGTGGTGCCGCCGTGCGGAGTTGATCAGCGCCAGCTCCTGCCGGGCATGGGAGATGCCGCGGCGCGAGAGAGACGGGTTCGTGTACTCGCCGTAGTAGCGGCTCGCGAGCACGACCCAGGCGTCCACGTCGTCCTTGCCGCCGTTCCAGAGGAAGTGGTTCTGGGCGGTCGGCTTGCCGGTCACGAGCACGTGGCTGCCGGGGAAGCAGGAGTGCGTCACCTTCGCCTGCTTCGCCACGGTTTTGAACTGCGCCGCCCCAGGCTCGTCCATTCCGTACAGGTACGGGTACGCGCCGGCCCAGGCGTGCTTCTCCCAGAACCCGTGCACGGACTTGAGATACGAGCACCAGGTCTGCGGCTTGTACGGCGAACGGCCGCCGACGTACGTGCTCGGGCTCCAGCGGTTGTTCGAGATCGGGATCCACATCGAGGCGAACTGACCCGGCTGGCCGGCCGCGGTGATCATCTGCCCCGTCTTGTCGAGCCACCAGCGCCGGTCGCTCGTGTAGCCGGAGGCCGCCTTCGGGTTGCCGTAGCCCCAGCTGTTCGGTGAAAGCCGGTACGAGGAGAGGAAGCTGAAGAGGCCCGGCAGCGTCGAGTCGGGCGAGACGCCGTAGAGCTCGGCCGCCTTGTTCGCGTACGACTGCGGGGCGAAGTTGAAGGCCGTGAGCAGGCTTCCGGCGGCCCGGTTCTGCTGCGGCAGGGTCAC
>DASXOM010000165.1:0-7009 GCA_036494245.1 Gaiellaceae bacterium | reverse complement strand
CGACACGGTGAAAGGCGCGGATCTCGGGGAAGACGACGGCAAGCTCGTGCTCGACTTCAACTTCGCCTACAACCCGTCCTGCTCGTACGAGCCGAGCTGGGTCTGCCCGCTGGCCCCGCCGGCGAACCGGCTGGCCGTCGCCGTGGAGGCCGGCGAGCAGCACCGCTCATGAGCGAGCTCGAGGGACTCCGGAACGAGATCTCCGAGCTCGACCGGCGGCTCCTCGAGCTGCTGAACCGGCGGCTCGAGCTCGTGGCCGCCGTCCGCGACCTCAAGGACTCGGCCGGGGAGCGCTGGATCGATCCCGAGCGCGAGGCGGAGCTGCTGCGGGAGCTCGTCGCGGCCAACCCGGGGCCGCTGTCCGAGCGCGGCGTCACGTCGATCTTCTCCGCCGTGCTCGACGTGCTGAAGCAGGAAGTCGCGGCCGACCGGGGCGCTCCGGAGACGCCTGGGGGAGCGACCGAGCGGCCGGGCGCGGTTCAGCGCCTCGCCGTCGTGGGCACCGGCCTCATCGGCACGTCCGTCGCCCTCGCCGCCGGCCGCGCCGGTACCCGCAGTCGCGGCTTCGACCCGGACTCCGGTGTGCTCCAGCGCTCGGCGGCACGCGGCGCGATCGAGCCGGCGCAGTCGCTCGCCGATGCGGTCGGGGAGGCGGAGCTCGTTGTCGTCGCGGTTCCGGTCGGCTCTGCTCCGGCCGTGGTGCGGGAGGTGCTGGACGCCGCCGGCTCCGGCGTAGTCGTGACGGATGTCGCCTCGGCGAAGCGTCCGCTCACGTCGGTCGAGGATCCCCGCTTCGTCCCGGGCCATCCAGTCGCCGGCGGGGCCACCGGCGGCCCCGCACGCGCCGCAGCCGACCTGTTCGACGAGGCGACCTGGTTCCTGACTCCGACCGAAGCATCCTCGGCCGAGAGTTTCGCGCTCGTGGAGCGCTTCGTCGCCTCGCTCGGTGCGCGAGCGGTGCGGACGGACGCCGCCGCCCACGACCGCCTCCTCGCGCTGACGAGCCACGTCCCGCACGCGCTCGCGAACCTCCTCATGCTCCGCGTCGCAGAGGCGGCCGCGGATGACGACGCGCCGCTCGCGTTCGCAGGCGCCTCGTTGCGCGAGATGACGCGGCTCGCGGGTGCGAACGCACCCGTCTGGAGCGACATCTTCCTGGGCAACGCCGACGAGATCGCGGCGGCGCTCGGCGGGCTCCGTGGCTCGCTGGACGAGTTCGAGGACGCGCTGCGGAGCGGCGACCGTGGTCGGATCGAGGCGACGATCGCCACCGCTGCTGCCGCGCGCGAGCGGCTCGACTCGTTCGCCTACCGCACCCCGCCCGCGCAGCTGAACCGGATCCGCATCCGCGTCCCCGACCGGCCCGGCGTGCTCGCACGGATCACCCAGATCCTTGGCGCAGCGCAGATCAACCTCGAGGACTTCGAGCTCCGCCACGTCTCGCCGGAGTACGGCGGCGTGCTCGTGATCCTCGTCGCAGGAGCCGACAACGCCGAGCGCGCCCGCGAGCTCCTCCGCCGCGAGGGCTACTCCGCGGCGTAGCTAGGACATGCGGCAGACGATCCGGCCGGCGTAGGCCGCCAGATCCGGCGCCTCCTCGGCCTCTGCGACGAGCAGCGTCCCGAACTTCGTCTCGAGCGACTCGCCCACGTCCGGGAGTCGAGGCAGCTCGACATCCTCGTGATCGGTCCACCCGGGGCCCTCGATGGTGACGATGAACCTTGCGATTGGCCCATGATCTCATGCCCGTTAGGCCTGCGGCAGGGTGGGTACTAGAGATTCATGGCTACGCGCACGCCGCTGCGCGAATCCGAGCGCCACCGCGTCGAGCCGTCGCACGGCCTGCTCCACCGCGCCGAGGAGTGGGCCGAGGAGACGACAGGGTTCGCGCCCGACGGCGAGCCTGCGGAGGGAGTGCCCTGGCACGCCGTGGTGCTGGTCGTCGCCGGCCTCGCGCTTCTCGCCGCTCTCGAGATCGCGGTCGCGTTCGGCGTCGCGAAGCTCGTCACCGGGCACGCGTACTAGACCCGACCCCGGCGATGAGTTTTCGCCGGGCTGTCAGTCTCCAGGAGCGTGAAGCTTCTTCTCACCTCGCTCGGCATCAGCAACCCGAGCATCGAGGACGCACTCGTTGGCCTACTGGGAAAGCCGATCGCGGAGACCAGCGCGCTCATCGTCCCGACCGCGATCTATCCCTTTCCGGAGGGTCCGAGCGGAGCCTGGGGGGCGATCTGCGGCAAGGCCCAGGGCCCCTTCGCCGAAGTGGGTTGGAAGTCGCTGGGAGTGCTGGAGCTCACCGCGCTGCCGAGCATCAAGGAGGAGAGCTGGGTTCCCCTCATCCGGGAAACCGACGCGCTGCTCGTCTGGGGCGGCCACGTCATGTACCTCTGTTACTGGATGCGGCAGTCAGGACTGGCGGACCTCTTGCCGTCACTGAGCGACCTGGTCTACGTCGGGGTCAGCGCGGGGAGCATCGTGATGACCCCCTACAACGGCGACGTGGAGTTCAACCTTCAGACCATCCCCGAAGGCAGCGAGGTGGCGCGGGAAGGCGACAGGGCGCTGGGACTCGTCGACTTCACGGTGCGAGTCCATGTCGATCGCGAGGGCTTCGAGTCCATGGCAGACGTGGAGAAGTGGGCGGCCGGAATCCCGGTCCCGACCTACGCAATCGACGACGAGACCGCGATCCGAGTGATCGACGGAATCCCCGAGGTCGTCTCCGAAGGGAACTGGAAGCTGTTCGAGCCGAACTAGGCGCCGTCGAGCTCGGCGACGCCTTCCTCGGCGGCCGAGACACAGCGGTCGAACTCGGCGAAGGCATGCGCCCACGTCTGCGGATCGCGGAGGTCGACGCCGAGCGGCGCGAGCAGGTCCTGCGGCGAGCGAGAAGCGCCGCTCGCGAGGAATTCCAGATACGCGGGCGCGAATTGCTCGGGATCCTCGCGGTAGCGGGCGGCGAGCGAGAACGCAACCAGGTGCGCAAACGCGTAGGCGTAGGTGTAGAAGCGGACGTGGATGAAGTGCGGGATGTAGGTCCAGCCGAGCCGATAACCCTCGGGTAGGTCGAGCGAGTCGGCGTAGTAGCGCTCGTTCTCCTCGATCCACATCTCCGCGAGCCGATCGCGCGTCAACCCCTTGCCCTCGCCGCGCGCGGCGTACGCGCGCACTTCGAACCGCGCCATCATCGTCTGACGGAAGATCGACGCCATCGCGCCCTCGGCGCGGTCGGCGAGCAGCATCACACGGGTCGCCGGATCGTCCTCCAGGTCGATCAGCCGCTCGACCGCGAGGAGCTGCGCAAAGGTCGACGGCACCTCGGCCAACGCGAGGCCCGTGTGGTACGACCGATACGTCTGCCGCTCGAGCGAAAGCGTCCCGTGCACCGCGTGTCCGAACTCGTGCGCGAGCGTGACGACGTCGCGCAGTTGGTCGGTGTAGTTCATGAGGACGAACGGCAGGATGTTCTTGGCGACGGTGTTGCAGTACGCGCCGCCTACCTTGCCGGGGCGGGGCTCCGCATCGATGTGCCCTCGATCGAGACAGCCGCGGAAGATGTCGCCGAGCCGTGGGTGGAAGTCGCGGAGCGAGTCGTCGACCATGGCGACCGCCTCGGTCCACTCCACCCGGCGGTCGCTGCCGACCGGCGCGTACTGGTCCGCGAGCTGGAGCCGGTCGAGCCCGAGCGCTTCGGCCTTTCGCACGAACCACCGGCGGCCGAGCGGGTAGTGCTCCTCGATCGCACGGATCATCGTCTCGACGACCTCGCCGTCAAGCTCGTTGCGCTGGTTCGTCGGCCACATCGGGTCCGGGACCCCTCGCAGCCGGTCGATCGCGAGCCGGTCGCCGACGATCGCGTCGTAACACGCCGCCTGCACGTCCGCCAAGCCGTCGAGCGCCTCGTAGAGGACGTCGAGCGCGGCGAGCCGCAACTCACGGTCGCGGTGGTGGACGTAGGAGAGGAGGTGGTCGATCGTGTGCGGCTCGGGGCCGTTGCCGCCGTCGAACTCGACAGTCAGCGTCGCGAGCTCGCGGCCGTGCAGCGACTCCCAGGCCGAGATCGCGGGACGACGCGCGTTGAGCGCCTGCTCCTCCCCCTCGGACAGGACGTACGGCTTCTCCTCGCGGGCCACCCGCAGCCTGTGCCGGTACGGCTCGAGCTCGGCGGCTTCGAGCAAGGCGTCGGCCTCGGCATCGTCCAGCGCGAGCCACTCGAGCTCGACGAAGAGGAGGAGGCTCTCGAGATCGGCGGCCCGGTCGCGGGCGAGCGTCGCGAGATCAGTCGTCTCCGCGTCCATTGCATCGGTGTGCTCGCGGGCCGTGGCGTAGAAGTGGACGCGGGAGACGTCCTGCGTGAGCTCGTCGAGCTCGTCGAGCAGCTCGCGGGGCCCCTGAGCGCCGGCCGAGCCGACGGTGCCGCGCCGCCGCTGTGCGAAGTCTCGCGAACGGACGAGCAACTCGTCCCAGTCGCGGCGCGCCTGCTCCGCGTCCGGCTCGAGATCGCTCAGGTCCCAACGAACCCCGGTGGCGCTGAGGGATGAGCTGACGGCCACGGCCGAAGAGCGTATCTGGCTCTCAATCGCGCTGCCATACTTGGGCGGAGTGTCCCGCCGACTGCACTTGACCGTCCTGGGGATCGCGCTCGCCGTCGGTGTTGCCATCGGCCTCGCGATCGCGGTCGTCCACTCGTCGACCGCGCCGTCGACCCCGGTCGCGGACACGCAGACATCCTCGATCACGAACCCGCAACTCGATCCGGGGGCGCGCCTCAACGCGGCTGCTCCCGACTTCACGTTGACCGACCAGTTCGGCAAGCGCGTCTCGTTGCACTCGCTCCACGGCAAGGTCGTCGTCCTCTCGTTCAACGACCCGGAGTGCACCACCATCTGTCCGCTCACCACGACCGCCATGCTCCAGGCCAAGAAGCTCCTGGGGCCGGCGGCATCCCAGGTCGCCCTGGTCGGAGTCGGCGCCAACCCGGAGGCGACGGAGGTGAAGTGGGTGCGCGACTACTCCCGGGTGCACGGGATGCTGCACAAGTGGCGCTTCCTGACCGGCTCGCTCGCCGAGCTGAAGCGGGTCTGGCGCGCCTACTACATTGCGGCGGCGGTCGTGAACGGCTCCATCGACCACACTCCTGCGACGTATCTGATCGACCCGAACGGCCGGGAGTCCCGGCTCTTCCAGACGGCGATGGCGTACTCGAGCGTGAATCAGCTCGGCTACGAGCTCGCGCAGAGCATCTCAGCGCTGCTTCCGGGTCACCCCCGGCTGCACGGCACCGTGTCGCTCGCCGAGCCGGTGCTCTACGGCCCGCACGATCCGGTGACGCTCCCGCGCGCGGGCGGCGGGAAGGTCCCGCTCGGCCCGGGCTCGGGGGCGCACCTCGTCCTCTTCTTCGACACCTGGGAGACCGAGGTCACCGACCTCCGCGCACAACTCGAAGCGCTCAACCGCTACCAGGCTGCGGCCAAGCGCAAGGGGCTTCCCCCACTCGTCGCGATAGACGAGGCCGGAGTCGAGGCTTCGTCCCAGGCGCTGCCCCGCTTCCTGCGGTCGCTGCCTCACCCGCTCTCGTACCCGGTCGCCGTCGATCACAGCGGCAGCGTCGCCGACGGCTACCGCGTGCAGGACTCACCGTGGCTCGAGCTCGTCTCGGGCAAGGGCCGCTTCCTCTATTACGAGGATCTCGCGGTCAAGGGCTGGCCCAATCTCCACAAGTTGCTCGCCACGGTCGCCGCCGCACTCGCGCGACGATAGCCGCGGATCCCTGGGCCCCTCGACCCCGGCCTCGGCCTCGGAGCCGACCATCACCTCATCAGTCGGGGTCAGTCTCGGCGCGCTTTCCGGCGCGACCCGCACCGGCAGGTGGAGCCGGAATGCCGTCCCGCGCCCCAGCGGCTTGACCGAGCAGTGGCCGCCGTGAGCGCGCGCGACTGCGACGACGATCGCAAGGCCGAGTCCGGCACCGCCGCGCTCCCGCGTGCGAGCGCCGTCGGCGCGGGCCCACCGGTCGAAGATGCGAGGCAACGCGTCGGGTGGAATGCCGATACCCGAGTCTGATACCTCGATGACGACTCCGCCCGTCCCGTCCGCGTGCGCCGCGAGTTCGACGACGTCGCCCGGGTCGGTGTACTTGACCGCATTCTCGAGCAGTGCGTCGAGCGCGTTTCGCAGCGCTTCCGGGTCAGCGAGCATTCGCCCGGCCAGGTCGACGTGGAGCCGCCACGCTCGGGGTGCGACCTCCGACCAGCGGATGAAGAGGTCGGAGAGGAACGCCTCCACATCGATCTCCTCGAAGCCGGGTCCCGGCTGCTCGGACTTCGCGAGCAGCAGCAGCCGACCGACGATTCGCTCCATCCGGCCGAGCTCGTCGAGCGCCACCTCGAGCTCCGGCGTTTCCGGCTGTTCGCGCCGCAGCAACTCGAGATGCCCGCGCGCGATCGTGACGGGAGTGCGCAGCTCGTGGGAGGCGTCGTGAAGGAAGCGCTCCTGCCGCTCGAGGAGCGAAGCGCGGATCTCGGCGACGCCCTGAACCTCTGCCAACGCCGACTGCCGGCGCTGCGCGTGCCAGACCATGGCGAGGAACATCGCCGCCATGAGCGGCACCTCGAACAGCTCACCCCAGAGCTGGATGCCGGAGAACGCGTCGGACATGATGCTCGCGCCGGTCGCGAGGATGACCACCGAGAGGACGGCCCAGGTCGTCCGCGTTGACCAGACGCGCACGCCGTACACGAACGTCAGGCTGATCCAGACGAAGTGAAACGGGATCGTCTCCCAGTCCGGCCAAGCGACCATCGCCACGAAGTTCGCAACCGCGAAGGCCGCCCACGCGGCCTCGAGCGGATTACGCCGTAGCCAGCCGGTAACCCGCATGCCGCACCGTCTCGATCGCCGCCTCGGGACCGAGTCTCTGCCGCAACCTTCGCACGCAGACGTCGACGACGTTCGAGCCCGGGTCGAAGTCGTAACCCCACACCTCGGCGAGCAGCCGCTCCCTGCTCAC
>DASXOM010000164.1:0-11873 GCA_036494245.1 Gaiellaceae bacterium | reverse complement strand
CGACGACGAGCGCACCCGGCTGAAGGACATCCTCAAGCGCCTCGACGTGAAAGAGGGCGGCGTCATCGTCCGCACCGCGGCCGAGGGCGCGTCCGAGGAGGACATCGAGCGCGACCTCGTCTTCCTGCAGCGGCTCTGGCGCTCGATCGAGGCGAAGGCGAAGACCGCAAAGGCGCCGGAGCTCGTTTACCAGGAGGCCGAGCTGCCGCTGCGGGTCGTCCGCGACCTCTTCACGGGCGACTTCGAGAAGGCGTACATCGACGACGAGCGCACCTACAGGCGCATCGTCGGCTACCTGAAGAAGACCTCGCCGCACATGGTCGAGCGTGTCGTCCGCTACAAGGAGAAGACGCCGCTCATGGAGGCGTTCGGGGTCGAGCAGGAGATCAAGTCGACGATCGGCCGCCGCGTCGATCTCCCATCCGGCGGTTACCTCATCTTCGACTACGCCGAGGCGTTCACCGTCATCGACGTCAACACCGGCCGCTTCGTCGGCGGCCGCGGGAAGAACGCGGGCGGCCGGCTCGAGGACACGATCACGAAGAACAACCTCGAGGCGGTGAAGGAGGTCGTCCGCCAGCTGCGGCTGCGCGACATCGGCGGGATCATCGTCATCGACTTCATCGACATGGCGAACCCGAAGAACCGGGGCACCGTCGAGGAGGCGCTGCGGTCGGAGCTCGAGCGCGACCGGACGAAGACGTACGTCGTCGAGATCTCGCCGCTCGGCCTCGTCGAGATGACGCGCCAGAACGTGACGGACGGGCCTCGCGAGGTCATGACGCGCAAGTGCCCGACCTGCGGCGGCGACGGAATCGTCTATTCCGAGGCCTCCGCGGCGATCGACGTCGAGCGTCGGCTGCGGGCGCTCGCCGCAGGCTCGCGGGCGCAGGCGTTCCGCGTCGAGCTCGCCGACCCGATCGCAAGCGCCCTCGTCGGCCCCGGCGCGCGCCGGCTGATCGAGCTCGAAGCGCTCACGAAGAAGCGCTTCTTCCTCGACGGCAAGCCCGAGACGCATCTCGACCACTTCGTCGTCCTCAGCGAGGGCAAGCTCACCGATCTGGCGCCGCCGGCACCGGTCGGGGAGGACGCGGAAGTCATGCTGCAGCTCGTCGAGGTCGACCGCTACGACGGCGCCGCCGCCGTGGGCAAGCTCGATGGGCTCGACATCGTGGTCGCCGACGCCGCCTCCCAGGTGGGCAAGCGCATCAAGGTGCGTGTCGAGCGCGTGCTCGACGGGCGCGCCTACGCCGTCGCGATCCGCAAGACCAAGGCGGTGCCTGAGCCGCTGACCGCCGAGGGCGAGGCCGAGAAGCCGACGCGCAAGCCTCCGGCGCGGAAGGGCACGGGCGCAACGGTCGCGAAGGAATCCGAGCCCGCTGCGGAAGAACCGGCTGTCGAGGCCGAGGAACCCGAAGCAGAAACCGAAAGCGAGGACACGCCGGCGGCCGAGGAGGCCTCGCCCCAGGCGCCGGCTGCCAAGAAGAAGACGCGGCGTGGCTCGCGCGGCGGCCGCAAGCGGAAGAAGCCGCCTGTGACCGCCGAGGCAGCCGAAGCCGGCGGAGCCTCTGAGGAGGTGCCCGAGTCGTCGCACGGGGTCACGATCCACGTCCCAGGGGACGATCTCGGCCGCGGCGGCAAGGCGGAGCCGGTGGAGGAAGCGCCTGCCGAGCCCCAAGCGCCGGCAGAGCCCCAGGAGGCGGAGGAGCCCACGACGGCCGAAGCGTCCGGGGAAGCCCCGAAGCCGAAAAAGAAGACCCGGCGTGGCTCGCGCGGCGGCAAGAACCGGAAGAAGAAGCCGGCAGCGACGTCCCAGAACGGCGCCGAGGCGGCTGCCGACGCCGCGCAGGCCACCGAGGCGCAGCAGGAGCCGGAGCCGCAGCCGCCGGAGCGGCAGCCGTCGGATAACGGCGACTTCGACTACGTCCCGATGTCGGAATGGGCCGACGAGCTCGAGCCCAAGGGTTAGCTACACTGGCCTGCCGCGGGCGCCCAGCCCGCGTTTCGACGCCATGAGCTCCTACGCGATCATCAGTCTCGGCGGCAAGCAGTACCGCGTCCGTGAGGGCGAGCGGCTGCTCGTCGACCGCCTGCGCGCCGACGAGGGCGCCACGGTCGAGCCGCGCGTCCTGCTCGTCGGCGGCAACGGGGCACCGGATCTCGCGCCGTCCACGACGGTGACCGCGCGCGTCGTCGGGCACGAGCTCGGCAAGAAAATTCGGATCGGCAAGTACCGCCGCCGCACCGGCTACAAGAAGCACACCGGCCACCGCAGCAAGCTCACGCGGATCGAGATCGAGTCGATCGGCGCCGCCAAGTCCGCAGCCAAGTCAGCTGCGAAGCCGAAGGCGGAGGAGGCTGAGAAGCCCGTACTGCAGAAGGCGGAGGCGCAGGAGGCCGCTGGACTGCCGGAGGGCTACGCGTCGATGACGATCGCGCAGCTCTCGGAGGCAGCGGGCGGCTGGAGTCGCGAGCAGGTCGAGGCGGCGCTCGAGCACGAGCGCTCCGGCAAGGCCCGCAAGGGCGCGCTCGCCGCGCTCGAATCGGCACTGGAGGAGAAGTAGTACATGGCGCACAAAAAGGGACTCGGCTCGTCAAGGAACGGGCGCGACTCGAAGCCGAAGATGCTCGGCGTGAAGCTCTTTGCCGGCCAGGACGTGACGTCGGGGATGATCCTCGTCCGTCAGCGCGGCACGCGCTTCCGCCCCGGCCCGGGCGCAGGGATCGGCAAGGACGACACGATCTTCGCGATGCGGGACGGCAAGGTCGCCTTCCGGACGAGCGGCGAGCGCCGCTTCGTCTCGGTCGAGCAGGCCTAGGGCTACGGCAAAAGCTCGCGAGCGCGCACCGCGTCCGCCACGCGGACGACGACCTCGCGCGGCGACCCGCGTGAGACGAGCCCGTCTCCGGCGCCGGCCGCAAAGCTGGTGGGGCGGTGGTAGCACGGGATGTTCTCGGTGCGGAGCAGCTGACAGGCGAGCTCGGCCTCGGGCTCGCTTCCGACGATCGTGACGGCTACCTCGTCCTCCATCCCATAACTCTACGCTTGCCCAGATGTTTCACGATCGCGCACGATTGACGGTTGTCGCCGGCCGCGGCGGTGACGGCTCAATCCACTTCCGGCGGGAGAAGTACGTGCCTCGTGGAGGGCCGGACGGCGGTGACGGCGGCGAGGGCGGCGACGTCGTGCTCGTGGCCGACCCGCGGCGGCGCGACCTCTCAGGCTTCCGGCCGAACCAGAGGCTGCGCGCGGGCGGGGGCGGGATCGGCGGTGGGCGTCTCTCCAACGGCGCGCGGGGCGACGATGCGGTGCTCGCCGTTCCGGTCGGAACGCAGGTCTTCGAGGGCGAGGAGCTCGTCTCCGACCTCGCGCAGCCCGGTGCGCGAGTCGTCGTGGCGAAGGGTGGTGGGGGTGGCCGTGGCAACAAGCACTTCGCGGGGCCGAGCCGGCAGACGCCGCGCTTTGCCGAGATCGGCCTGCCCGGCGAGGAGCGGGAGATCGAGCTTCGCCTCAAGCTCCTCGCGGATGCCGCGCTCGTCGGCCTCCCGAACGCGGGCAAGTCGTCACTCCTGACGCGGATCTCGAACGCGCGGCCTAAGGTCGCCGAGTATCCGTTCACGACGCTCTCCCCGGTGCTCGGGACCGTGGAGTCCGCGGACGGCCGCCAGCTGGTGGTCGCAGACGTCCCCGGGCTGATCGAGGGTGCGAGCGAGGGCGTCGGGCTCGGCCACGAGTTCCTCGCCCACCTCGAGCGCGCCCGCGTGCTCGTGCACGTGATCGACTCGGCCGAGGACGACGCCGACGAGCGCTGGCGCGCGATCGACACGGAGCTCTCCGCCTACGGTGCCGGGCTCGACGAGCGGCCGCAGATCGTCGTCCTGAACAAGATCGACCTCAGTCCCGAGCCGCCGTCTTTCGGCATCGACGACGAGCGGATCCTCCGCGTCCTTCGCGTCTCGGCCGCGACGGGCGCGGGCCTCGACGAGCTGCGCCGCACGCTGTTCGAGCACGTCCCGCCAGAGGTGGAAGAGCCTGTCGAGAGCGCGGACGAGATGGTGGACTTTCTCGTCTACCGGCCGCAGCCGGCGCGGCGCTCCTTCCGCGTCTACCGCACCGAGCGCGGCTTCCGCGTCATCGGCAAGCCGCCCGCGGAAGAAGAGCTCGAGGCGATCCTCAAGGCGGCCGGCGCGCGGACGGGCGACGAGGTCGAGGTGGGGGAGGAACTGCTCGAGTGGGATTGACGCTCTACGGCGGCGCGTTCGACCCGCCGCATCTCGGTCATGTCGCCGTGGCCGATGCGGCGCGAAGGCAGTTCGGCGCGGAGCGGCTCGTCGTCCTCGTCGGCGAGCGTCCCGGGCACCGCGAGGTCCACGCCTCCGCCGCGGACCGGCTGGCGCTGACACATGCTGCCTTTCCGGCCGACGACGTTCGCCTCGACCCGTATCCGCGCACCGTCGAGCTGCTCCGTGCCGAGCGGTTCGACGACCCGGTGTTCGTGATCGGCGCCGACCAGTTCCGGCACTTTCTCGTCTGGAGCGAGCCCGAGGAGGTACTCGAGCGCACACGGCTCGCGGTCGCCACCCGGCCGGGCTTTCCGCGCAGCGAGCTGGAGGATGTGCTCGAGCAGCTCGACCGGCCGGAGCGGGTCCTCTTCTTCGAGATCGAGCCGAATCCAGCCGCCTCCACAGACATCCGGGCTCGCGTCGCTGCCGGAGAGCCGCTCGACGGGCTGGTTCCGGCCGATGTAGCTCGCCTCATCGTGGAGCGCGGTCTTTACCGTCCGTGAACCAGGGCTACACTGCAGAAGGAACAGCGATCCAAGGACACAGCAGACTCTGACTTCCCTCGAACAGGCCCGCCGCATCGCCGCTCTCGCTCAAGAGAAGCTGGCGGAGGACGTCGTGATCCTCGACATGCGGCCCGAGTGCTCCTTCACCGATTACTTCGTCATCGCGACCGGCCGCAATCCGCGGCAGACCGCCTCGATCTGGGACGAGGTGCACGCGCGCTTGAAGCACGACGAGCGGCTGCTCCCGCGGAGCGTCGACGGAATGCGCGAGGGCGCCTGGATCATCGCTGACTACCTCGACGTCGTCCTCCACGTCTTCACGCCCGACGCGCGCGAGTACTACCGGCTCGAAGAGCTGTGGAGCGACGTGCCGGCAGTCGACGTGGACGTCGCTGCCGTCTAGGCCGGCCGGATCCCGTGGCGGGTGAGCAGCACGGTGTCGCCGGGCTGGCTCGGGAGGCCGCCGACGAGCTTGCCGCCCAGCCGCACGTCGAGGGCGGACGGGTTGCCGAATTCGATCCAGACCGGGCCGTTCTTTAGGTTGACCGGCAACGTCTTGCCCTGCGGGAGCGTGGCTTCGTAGGCGGTCGGTCCGCCGGCGCCGCCCGAGCGAACCCAGAGCCAGCAGTCAGCGCGGGATGCTTTGAGGATGGCGCGGATGGGAAGCGCGGCGGAGGTGTGCTTCTTCTTGTGGGTCTTCTGGGTTGTCGTGTGGTGGAAGCCGGTCGTCGTGGCGACGGATGTGGGCGGCGGCGTTCCTTGCTTGTTGCCCGACGAGCCGCTGAGCTGCCACGCCGCGAGCCCTGCAACGATCGCGACGATCACGGCCACGACGATCAGTGGGCGCAGGAAGCCGACGCCGCCGAAGAGCGTGCCGCTCCGCGCGAATCGCTCGGGGACGAGTTGTGGCTCGTCGGGCCGCGCGAAGCGGCTGTTGTACTCCTCGACGTAGAGGTTCCCGTCGAGGCCGAGGTAGTCGGCATATGTGCGCAGGAATCCCTTGACGTACGCGTCTCCCGGCAGGAGCTCCCAGCGTTCCTCCTCGAGGGCCTGCAGGTAGCGGTCGCGAATCCGGATCGCCTTCTGCACGTCGGCAGGCGTCAGGTTGCGCTTCAGGCGGGCCTCGCGCAGGCTCCCACCGATCTCGAACATGCTGCATTGTCACGGACCCCGAGGGGAGCCGCTAGGTGAGTGCCGGCTTCCTCCTTGCAACGCGCGCGAGATCGGTCAGGTCGGCGAGCGCACGTCTGGCCTCCGCCGCGTCGCGGTCGCGCAGCGTGGCGTGAACAGTGCGTCCGGCCGTGTCCACATGAACGCTCGCGAGATCGAGTCGCCGCTGCACCGGCCCCTGGACGTGGCGAAGGCTCTGCACCTTCTCTAGCGGCACCCAGCAGGTGACTCGACGCAGTCGGCCGCTCGTCGTCGCGACGCAGGTGTCGCTCCGGCCCCAGCTCAATGCTCGGTATCGGAACGGGCTCTTCCAGAAGACTCGCCGTGGGGGTCTCGACAGCTCTCGCGGCCGGTCGGGCAGGAGGCGATCGACGAGCTCGATCCCCAGCTCGCGCTTCCCGACGGGAATCAGCGCCCGCAGCTGGCCGCGCTGCGCCTCGCCCTCTCCCTTCCTCCGCTGCCGGCCGGCGACGTCGACCTCCAACCGGCACCAGCCGAGCGGTCGCCACAACAGCGGCTCGACGAGCCGCACGGCCTGCACGCGCCCCGGCCGGATCACCTCGGCGGTCAACGCGACCAGCCCGCCGCGCAGGTGCAAGCCGTCAGGTCCTTCCGAGACGGTCAGTCGGTACTGCTGGTTGAACCGGCGCCAGACGAAGGTCGCCATGCTGAGCGCCCAGACGAAGCCGCCGCCGGCGAGCAGGCCGCTGACCGTGTGCGGTGAGACGGCAAGACCGACGAGCAGGCCTACGAAGATCGCGACCAGCCACCAGTTCTCGAGCAGGATCGAGGCGACGAGTGGTCCGGTCGGCACGATCGCTAGGACGTGCTCCTCCGTCTGAGTGGGCGCCGACGCCGCGGCCGGCACGGGCGGCGCTTCCTCGTGGCGCGCGCCTCGGGCCAGGGCGAGCAGCTGGTCGCGCAGCGGCTCGACCTCGTGCTCGGCAACGTACGCGAGCCGGCCGGTCGCGCCGCTCGAGCCCGCCATCCGTAGGCGGAGCTCGGCGACGCGAAACAGCCGCGCGAGGCCGGGGCGGACGACGTCGATCGCCTGCACCTGGGCGAGTGGGAACCGCAGCGACTGCCGCCGGAGCAGCCCGGTCTCGATCCGCAGGTCGTCGTCCTCGATCCGCCACCGCGTCACGAGCCAGGAGACGAGACCGGCCAGGACGATGAGGGCGACGACCCCGAGCTGGGGAATCTCGCGTCCGAACGAGTCGTGGCCGAACGCGATCGGAATCAGGATGATGAAGACGGCGATCGTCGCGCGGCCTCCCCGCACGAGCGGGGAGATCGGGTGCAACCGGTGCCAGCTCTCGGGCGGTGTCGTGCTCACAGGCCCGCCGCCTGTGCCTCGCCGAGCTCGGCCAGGCTGTCGCGAAGGCGAGCAGCCTCCTCGCGCTCCAATCCGGGAATGCGTGCGTCGGTGGACGCCGCAGCCGTATGAAGGCGAACGGTCGCCAGGCCGAAGGCGCGCTCGAGCGGCCCGGCGCTCACGTCGATGAACTGCATCCGGCCGTACGGCACAACCGACAGGCGCGCGAACATCACACCGCGCCGGACGAGCAGGTCGTCCTCCCGCTCCGCATAGCCCCACGAGCGATAGCGCCGCCCGACGAAGGGCCACGAGATCGCGCCGAGCACGAGCGCCGCGACCGCGAAGCCGTAGGCAACGCTCGATCCAGAGGTCCCACCGACAACTGCGAGCCCGACGGCGGCCAACAGGACCGGCCCGCCTACCTCTAGTCGGCGCAGCGTCAGCAGCTGCCGCGAGGGCGTCCGCCACTCTTCTGGTTCAACACCCACCGCGAATGGACCCAGCCGGGCTCGAACCGGCGACCTTCGCGCTGCCAGCGCGACGCTCTCCCAGCTGAGCTATGGGCCCCTGGGACGAATCAGTGTAGCCGCCTTGGTTCCTAGACTCGAAGGCATGAGTCACGAGAGTGCCGAGGTCCTGCTGCGGGGCTACCACGCGTTCGTGGACGGGGATTTCGACGCGATGGCGACGATGCTCCATCCGGACGTCGAGTGGGTGCCCGCCGGCGAGTCGGACGCGGTGGTGATCAGCCGCGAGCGCGTTCTCGAGGTCGTCGCCGACCGCGCCGCCGAGAACTACCACGTCGTCGTCGACCGCGCGATCGGGCTCACCGACCGCGTCGTCGTCAGCATGCGCTTCTCGCGGATCGAGCTCGATCCGTCCGACGAGCGGCCGTTACAGAGCCGCCGCTCGTATCTCCTCGGCCGCTGGGCCGCCGTTGTCTACATGCGCGACGGCCGCGTTGTGCGCGTCGAGGAGCACCCGCATCTCGAGTCGGCTCTCGAGGCTGCGGGGCTCGAGGCTGAGTAGGTACAATTTCGATACCAACTACAGCTTGGAGTGTGAATACGCCGTGACCGATCTACTACTCGTCCCGCTCGAAGACACCGTCGTCTTCCCGGGCATGAACGTCACCCTCACGGTCGACGTCGGCGATGAGAACCGTGTCGTGCTCGTGCCACGTCACGAGAACGAGTACGCCGCCGTCGGCACCATCGCCGAAGTCACCGATCACGTCCGCATCCGCGGCGGTGGCCATGCCGTCAGCCTCGAGGGCCTACACCGCGGCGTCATCGGCGCCGCTCACAGCGACGCGCTCGGCCGGCTGCGTGCCGAAGTCGAAGAGCGGCCCGACGACAACCCGCCTCCCGTCCAGACGCGCGACCTCGAGCGCGAGTACCGCGCGGTCGTGGAGGAGATCCTCGACCTGCGTGGCGCCGACGACCGCGTGCGCGAGTTCCTCCGCGCGATCACCGAGGCCGGCGCCCTCGCCGACACGAGCGCCTACGCGCCCGACATCACCTTTGCCCAGCGTGTCGAGCTGCTCGAGACGGTCGACGTCGTCGAGCGGCTGAGGCGCGCGCTCGAGCTCCAGCGGGAGCGCCTCGCCGAGTTGCAGGTGCGTGCCCGTATCCGCGACGACGTCGAGGAAGGTGCGCAGAAGCAGCAGCGCGAGTGGTTCCTCCGCCAGCAGATGAACTCGATCCGCAAGGAGCTCGGCGAGGACGAGGGCTCGGTGGTCGATGAGTACCGGACGAAGATCGAAGAGGCCGGCATGCCCGACGATGTGCGGGCGCAGGCCGAGCGCGAGCTGCGGCGCCTCGAGACGATGGGCGACGCGAGCGGCGAGGCGTCGATGATCCGCACATATCTCGAATGGCTGGTCTCCGTGCCGTGGTCGAAGCGAAGCGACGAGACGCTCGACCCGCAGGGCGCGAGAGAGGTGCTCGACGCCGATCACGCAGGCCTCGAGGACGTCAAGGACCGCATCGTGGAGTACCTCGCGGTGCGGAAGCTCCGCCAGGACCGCGGCATCCCCAACGACAAGAAGAGCGGCGCGATCCTGACCCTGATCGGGCCGCCCGGCACCGGCAAGACGTCGATCGGCGAGTCGGTCGCGCATGCACTCAACCGCGAGTTCGTGCGCATGTCGCTCGGCGGCATCCGCGACGAGGCCGAGATCCGCGGCCACCGGCGCACCTACATCGGCTCGCTGCCCGGCCGGCTCGTTCGCGCGCTGCGCGATGCCGAAACGATGAACCCGGTGATCCTGCTCGACGAGGTGGACAAGGTCGGCGCCGACTGGCGTGGCGACCCTTCGGCGGCGCTGCTCGAGGTGCTCGACCCGGCGCAGAACCACTCGTTCCGCGACCACTACCTCGACGTCGAGCTCGATCTCTCCGAGGTCTTCTTCATCGCGACCGCGAACGTCGCCGACACGATCCCCGGCCCGCTGCTCGACCGGATGGAGGTCATCCGCTTCGACGGCTACACCGTGGACGAGAAGACGGCGATCGCTCGCGGCTATCTGTGGCCGCGGCAGGTCGAGGTGAACGGGCTGCGCGAGGACGAGGTCTCGATCTCGGACGACACGATCCAGGCGGTCGTCTCCGAGTACACGCGCGAGGCAGGCGTCCGCCAGCTCGAGCGCGAGCTCGGGACCGTGTTGCGCAAGACCGCCACCCGCATCGCCGCCGGCCAGGTCGAGGCACCAGTCGCGGTCGACTTGGAGGTCGTCCGGGACGCGCTGGGCCGCCAGAAGTTCTTCCAGGAGGCGGCGGACCGGACGGCTGTCCCGGGCGTGGCGACCGGTCTCGCCGTGACGGGCACAGGCGGCGACGTCCTGTTCGTCGAGGCGACCTCGATGGAAGGCTCGCGCGGCGAGCTCGTTCTCACGGGACAGCTCGGCGACGTGATGAAGGAGTCGGCGCGCATCGCGCTCTCCTACGTCCAGTCGCACGCCGAAGAGCTCGGGATCGACCCGGACGCGTTCAAGGACCGGTCGTTCCACGTGCACGTCCCGGCCGGCGCGATCCCGAAGGACGGGCCGAGCGCCGGGATCACGATGACGACCGCGCTCGCGTCGCTTCTGTCGGAGCGCGCGGTGAAGCACACCGTCGGCATGACCGGCGAGGTGACGCTGCAGGGCCGCGTGCTGCCGATCGGCGGGCTGAAGCAGAAGGCACTTGCCGCCCACGCCGCGGGACTGACCGACGTGATCATCCCCGAGCGGAACCGCGCAGACCTCGACGATGTCCCAGAGGACGTCCGCGAGGCCATGCGGTTCCACCCGGTGATGACGCTCGGGGAAGTGCTCGACCTCGCCCTCGAGCCGAAGGCGAAGACGAGCCCGAGTCTCCATGCGGTGTAACCAGTGCCGCCCGCTGCCCGAGGAGGTCGCCCGCGCGGCGGATCTCCTCGGGCGGCGCTGGGCCCTCGCGATCCTCTGGGCCGCGGCCGAGGCGGGCGCCGTCCGCTTCAACGAGTTCAAGCAGACCCTCGAGGGCATCCCGCCGCGGACCCTCGCTGCGCGCCTCAACGAGCTCGAGGAGGCGGGAGTGCTCGAGCGGAAGGTGTTCGACACGCGCCCGCCGCGAGTCGAGTACCGGCTGACCGAGGCCGGCAGGCGCCTGCGCTTCGTGGTCGATGCCCTGAGCGCCTTCGCCGCGAGCGCCTAGGCGGGAGCCGGCGCGGCGATCTCGCGCTCGCGGGGCCGCGCCCTCAGCCTGACTGTTCCGGCGCTTGCGGACGTCTCTACGCCGGTGCCATGGCGGCGATCTCTCGCTCGCGGGCGAGCCGCTCGAGGGCATGCGTCTCGATCTGGCGCACGCGTTCGCGCGTCAGGCCCATCTCGCGGCCGATCATCTCCAGGGACTTCGGGTCCTGGTCGCCGTTGAGGCCGTAGCGGAGCTTGATCACCTGCTGCTCGCGCTCCGGCAACTTCGAGACCGCGGCGCGTAGCAGGTGATCGCTCAGGCCCACGACGACCTCCTCCTCGACATCGGCCTTGTCGGTGGCGACGATGTCTCCGAAGGCCGTGTCGCCTTCGGCTCCGAGCGGCTTGTCGAGGCTCGCAACGGCGCGCGCCGCTGCCCGAGTCTCGCGGACGTGCTTGAGGGATAGCTTCGCCTTCTTGGCCACTTCCTCGTCGGTCGGCTGCCGTTCGAGCTTCAGGGTCAGCTCGCGCTCGGCGCGCGCGATCTTCTGCTCGCGCTCGACGATGTGGACGGGGATCCGGATCGTGCGCGACTTGTTCGCGACACCGCGCTGCACCGCCTGGCGGATCCACCAGGTCGCATAGGTGGAGAACTTGTAGCCGCGGCGCCAGTCGAACTTCTCGACGGCGCGGATCAGCCCGATGATCCCCTCCTGGATCAGGTCGAGCAGAGACAGCCCATGGCCCTGGTACTTCTTCGCGATCGAGACCACGAGGCGGAGGTTCGAGTTGATCATCCTGTCCTTCGCCCGCTGGTCGCCGCGCTCGATCAGCTTGGCGAGCTCGACCTCCTCCGCGGCCGTCAGCAGCGGGTAGCGCCCGGCCTCGTTGAGGAACAGCTGGAGCGAGTCGGTCGTCATCGCGGCGACCGTCTCGTTCG
>DASXOM010000163.1:0-4862 GCA_036494245.1 Gaiellaceae bacterium | reverse complement strand
GATGTTCGGACGTATGCTCGACGAGCGTCTTGGCAAGTGGCACTTCTGGTTGCTGTTCGCCGGCTTCAACCTCACCTTCCTGCCGCAGCACATGCTCGGCCTGCTCGGGATGGTGCGCCGCGTCTACACGTACCACCACGGTGGGCAGTGGGAGGTCTACAACCTCATCTCCTCGATCGGCTCGTTCGTGATGGCGGTGGCGACGCTCGTCTTCCTGATCAACGTCTGGCGCACGAACGTCCTGCGCAAGGGCGTTCGCGCGGGGAACGATCCGTGGCTCGCCGACACGCTCGAGTGGTACACGACCTCGCCGCCGCCGCCGCAGAATTTCGACAACGTCCCGTACGTCACGAGCCCGCGGCCGCTGCGCGACCTGCGGCGGCGCCTCGCGGAGCAGCCGCAATGAGGACCGAGCTGGCCCCGGGCCCGTGGCTCCGTCTCTCGGCACTCGTCGCGGCGGGCGGGACCTTGCTCGCGGTGATCTCGGGTGCCGAGGGATTGGGGACTGCGCACAGGCTCCTGGCGGCGCTCGTGGCTCCGCCGCTCGCCGCTCTGCTCGTCTCGGCCTGGTACGCGCATCGCCGCCTCGTGCCGGCGGTGCTCGCCGCCGCGGCGCTGTTCGCCGCTGCTGCAGCGGTGCCCGGGCCGCATGCGCACGCCGGGCTCGCTGCGTTCGCACTGGCGGCACTCGTGGTCGTCGTCGCCGAGAGCTTCCGCGGCGAGCGCGTGCCGTGGGGCTCACTGCGGGACTACGTGGCGCTCACGAAGCCGCGGATCATGTCGCTCCTGCTGATCACGGGCTTCTGCGGGATGATCGCCGGCGCGCGCGGCTGGCCCGGGACGGGCCTCGCCGTTGCTGCGATGGCGGGGCTTGCGCTCGCCTGCGGCGGCGCCTCGGCGCTCAACCACGTGCTCGACCGAGACATCGACCCGCTGATGGGGAAGCGGACGAGTGCGCGCCCGGTGGCCTCGGGCCGCGTGCCCCCGAGCCGGGCGTTCGAGTTCGGGTTGGCCCTGATGGCGTTCTCCTTCGTCCTGCTCGCGAGTGCCGTCAACGTGCTCACTGCGGTCCTCGCGCTCGTCGGCGGCCTCTTCTACGTCATCGTCTACACGCGCTGGCTGAAGCGGTCGACCTCGCAGAACATCGTGATCGGCGGCGCGGCCGGCGCAGTGCCGCCCCTCGTGGGTTGGGCCGCGGCCACCGGCAATGTCGGGCTCGCAGCGCTGCTCCTCTTTGCGATCGTCTTCATCTGGACGCCGCCGCACTTCTGGGCGCTTGCGATTCTGATCAAGGACAACTATGCGAACGCGCGGGTGCCGATGTTGCCCGTCGTGCGCGGCGACCGGGCGACGGCGCGCCAGATCGTCCTTTACTCCGTCGTGCTCGTGGCGGTGACGCTGCTCCCGTGGGCCTGGGGAGGGGCCGGGCCGCTGTACGTCGTCTGCGCCCTCGCGCTGGGAGCCGTCTTCGTGTGGCTCGCCGAGCGTCTGCGCCGGGACACGACGCCGAGGCGCGCGATGCTCCTCTTCCACTACTCGCTCCTGTATCTCGCGCTGCTCTTTGTCGCGGTCGCCGTGGACGCTGTCATCTAATGGATCCCGAGCTCGCGCGCCGGAACGTCCGCCTCGGCTGGCTGCTGTTCGGCGTTTTCGTGCTCCTCTTCGCCGGCTGCGTCGGGGTCGCGCTGCTCTACCTCCACTTCCAGTAGTGGACGGGATCTGGCTGGCGCGCCCGGACGAGACGGGCGCCGGCGAGCCGGTCGCGATCAAGGACTTGTTCGACACGGCGGGGCTTGTGACGACGTACGGCTCGGCGCTCTTCGCCGACCAGGTTCCCGCAGTGAGCGCGGAGTCGGTGCAGCTGCTCGAGGAGGCTGGCTACGCGGTCGCCGGGAAGACGAACCTGCACGAGTTCGCGTACGGGATCTCGTCCCAGAACGCGCACTACGGCACGGTTCCCAACCCGGTCGCGCCGGGACGGCTGGCGGGCGGGTCGAGTGGGGGATCCGCTGCCGCGATCGCCGCCGGCGACGTCGCGCTTGCGCTCGGGAGCGACTCGGCGGGATCGATCCGGATCCCGGCGGCGTGGTGCGGCATTGTCGGCTTCAAGCCGACGCACGGGCTCGTCCCGGTCGAGGGCTGCTTCCCGCTCGCGCCGAGCTACGACGTAGTCGGCCCGATGGCGTCGACGGTCGAGGGGTGCGAGCTGTTGATGAGGACGCTTGCTCCCCGCTTCGAGCCGGGCAAGCTCGAGTCGCTCGAGGAGCTCGAGGTCGGTGTCGCCTGGCTCGATCGCGCAGATCCGCTCGTGCGGGCGCGAGTGGCGGAGGCCGCCTTGCTCTTCCCGCGCAGACGCGAGATCGAGTTGCCGCTGGCCCCCGCCAACCGGGCCGACTTCATGCGCGAGGTCGCCGACGTCCACCGCGTGCTCCTCCCGGGCAACGAGGAGCTGTACGGCGAGAACGTACGCGGCAAGATCGAGCGTTGCCTGCGGGTGACCGACGCGGAGGTGGCAGCGGCCGAGCGCGAGCGGGCCGAGTACCGCGACCGCTTCCTCGAGGCCGCCGGGGGGCTCGATCTCGTCGTGACTCCGACCGTCCTGCTCGTCGCTCCGCCGGCGGACGCGGACGAGCTCGCGCTCCGCCTACCGGCGACGGACCACACCTATCCGTTCAGCTCGCTCGGCTGGCCTGCGCTCGCGCTCCCGTGCGGCCAGGCGGAAGATGGGCTGCCCGCCTCGATCCAACTCGCCGCGCCGCGGGGAGAAGACGCGCGCGTCCTCGCCGCCGGCCGCGTGCTCGAATCGTTGCTGCTACGGCGCGGCGGGACCAGTCTTTCCTTGTGACAGTCTGTTACTTGGGTGGTGCGCGGTCACGGAGGCGCGGTGGCGGCGGAGCGAGGAAGTGGAGCAGGATCGCCTCAGGCGGCCTGACTCGAAAGGCTACGTCTAGCGCAACGGTCGAGACGGGGCCTCGGCCCTGCGTGCGGAAGCGGCGAGCCCGGTGGACGAGAAGCCTCACCTGCTCGTAACTCGGTCTGTAAAGCCCCATCTTGGAGGCCGCGCGTCCGACCGAGCGATTCATCTCGGCGATCGGAACGGCTCGCTGCGACTGCCGCTCGATCTCGTCGAGGAGCCGGAGCGGAATGCGCGGAGCGAAGGAGAGCACGCCGCCAGAGTTGCGCAGGAGACGTCACGGAATCGTCATGGCTTCGTGCTGAAACGGCGAGGGGGGAACCTAGTAACAGTCTGTTACAAGGAAAGACATGGCCGGGCCTGCGGCCGGCCCTACGCGCTCGGTGCCGTGGCGGCCAGGACGGCGGCCTCGTAGACCGGATCCGGCGTGAAGCGCTCGAGCTCGTCGGAGAGGACGTCGCTCGGTGGGGGCGGATCGCCGGGAGGTAGTGGCACGGCCTCGCCGTCGAGCGTCACGGCCAGGAGCTTGTCCGCCGGGTCGTGCTCGAGCGCGATGTCGTCCCGTCCGAGCCGGGAGCGCAGCCAGCCGCAGAGGAGCCACGCCTGCGCCGCCGTCCCGCGTACGCCGACCGTCTGCACGTCGGCGATCCCAGGCCAGAGCGTCGCCAGATGAGAGCGCCACCGCGACGTGCGAGCCCACGCGATGTCCGAGCTGGCGCAGCGCGGGAAGAGCTCCGCCAGCCGCTCGTACGAGGCCGGCAGATCGTCCCACTCGGTCGAGTCGACGATGAGCCGGTCGGTCACGTCGATGAGCTGCTCGAGCTCGGGTGCGCCCCACGAGGGTTCGCCGCGCCAGCGCAGGAACACGGGCAGGTCCGGGATGAGGAGAGGTTCGACGATGCTCGCCGGCGCCTTCGCTCGCGAGCCGCGCAGCGTGAGCTCGACCACCTCGGTCACGAGGCCGCGATCGGTGTCCGGCACTTCCCACCGTTCGACCTGCGCTCGCCCGTCGATCCGGTTGTCGTCGGCCCGCGGCTCGGGGAGGAGGAGGATCGTCCGCGACGGATGCCGCTCGGCCATTCCCTCGAGCGCCTCGCGTGCCGGTTTCACCCACTTGGCCGGCACCCACGCGATATGGGTCATCACCGAGGTGCGCATGCTCGCGGACTCGCTCGCGGCCTGCGCACGCAGCCGAGCGAGCGCCGTGTCCACGTCCGCGAGGCAGACGTCCTCCCCGTGCCACGTGAGGTCCTTCAGGGCCGTCGCCACGCCCGGCCGTCCCGGTGGAGAAGATCGTCGGCGCTCGGCGGCCCCCACGAGCCCGCGGGATAGTTCGGGAACGCCGGCTTGTCGCGTTGCCACGCGGCGACGATCGAGTCGACGAGCAACCACTGCTCCTCGACCTCGTCGGTGCGCGTGAACAGCGTCGAGTCGCCGAGCATCGCGTCGAGGATGAGGCGCTCGTAGGCCTCCGGCATCCCGGTGCGGAAGGCGCCGCCGTACAGGAAGTCCATGTGGACGGTGCGAATGGTCATCCCCTGGCCGGGGACCTTCGCGCCGATCGCGAGCGAGACGCCCTCGTCCGGCTGGACGTTGACGACGAGCACGTTCGGGCGGAGGCCCTCCGCGGCGGCCTCCTCGAACGGTGGATGCGGAGCCGCCTTGAACTCGATCGCGATCGTCGTCTCGTGGCGGGCAAGCCGCTTGCCCATGCGGACGTAGAAGGGCGTGTCCGCCCAGCGCCAGTTGTCGACGAAGAGCTTCGCCGCGACGAACGACTCGGTCATCGAGTCGGAGGCCACGCCCTCCTCCTCGCGGTACGCCACGACCTCCTCGCCCTCGATGAAGCCACGGCCGTACTGCCCGCGCACGACCGATCTCGGCGCGGGCGTGTGGAGGGCGCGCAGCACCTTGACCTTCTCGTTGTGCACCGAGTCGGAGGTGAAGT
>DASXOM010000162.1:0-6523 GCA_036494245.1 Gaiellaceae bacterium | reverse complement strand
GCTGCCGAAGAGGCGGAGCGCGGCTGGGCGAAGCAGTACGCGGTCACGCTGTACAAGGAGGCGCTCGACCTGACGCCCGAGGACGACCTCGATCGCGTGCGCTTTCTCCGCCGGCGGCTGGCAGTCGCCCAGCAGGCGGTCTACCACGTGGGCGACGCACAGCTACTCGGGCTCGGCGGCGAGGAGAGCGCCTAGACGGGCGGGAAATCGGCCGGCGTCACGTCGCCGGCGATCTCGTACAGGTCGTCGAGCGTGTGCTGGCCGAGGTGCTTGGAGTGCTCGCGAACCATCTCCTCGCTCGGCGCTTCGTAGACGCAGTACGTGTGCACGAGCCCTTCGTCGTCGACGATGACATGGCTGTGCTCCCACGTGATCTCGGGGAACTCCTTCTCCGTGAGCGCCCGCGAACGGCGGCCCACGGGAGGCATCTGGTCCTCGCCGACCTCAAAACTACGAACGATCAGATAACGCGGCATGGCCGCGAGTCTAGCGTTGTGCGTCGGCGCTGAGAAGGGCGCGCAGCTTCCCGCGATAGATCTGCATGTCCGCGCGCTTCCAGTCGGCGTGCGTCTGGTGCGCCCACGGCTTGTACAGCTCCTTGTGGTACGGGCTCGAGAGGCTCTCGTTGTGCCCGATCACGTTGCGAATGCGAATGTGGAAGCGGTCGACGAGCCACGCCGTGAGCGCGAGCGAGGCGCGGATCTGCGCCTTGTCGTGGAGGATCTCCCCGTCGGACGTCCCGACGTGCTCGATGCCGATCGCGACGTAGTTGAGCCCGACGGTGTGGCGGCACATGACGTTCAGGCGCACGAGCTGGTAGATCCTGCCGTCCCGGTCGACGATGAAGTGCGCGCAGGTGCCGGGAAGCTCCCCGAGCTCCGGGTCGGGCGTGTTCGCGGCGAAGCTGTTCCACGCTCCGGAGAAACTGTTGCTGCCGGTGTAGTGCTCGACGATCACCTTCGGGTCCAGGCGCCACGAGTGGATGCCGTAGTGCTTCTCGGCGTATCGAGCCATCTCGGCCTTCCGGCTCGGGCCGTACGGAATCGGCTTCCAGATCACGTGCGGCTTCGGCGCGACGGCGAGCGAGATCGTGAGAGCGAGCGCGGCGAGCACGGCTCAGCAGGCTACCCGGCCAGCCGGTAGACCCGCTCGCCGACGGGCTCGGCTCGGAACCGCTCGAGGAACTCCTTCGCGTAGGGCCGTCCCGGCTCGGCGAGCAGCACCTCGCCGCCGAGGTTCGGGAGGAGCTCGGCGAGCTGGTCGGCGTTGCGCGCCTCGTAGAGCAGGTCGGCGCCGAGGACGAGATCCCAGGGAGCCGCGCGAAGCAAGTGCTCCGGCTCGCTCCAACGAACGCGCGCGACGTGCACGAGGACGCCGTTGCGCTCTGCGTTCTGCCGCAGCAGCTCGATCGCATCCTCAGCCCAGTCCGTCGCGAGCACGTCGGCGCCGCGGAGCGCCGCGGCGAGCGCCGGCAGTCCGAGGCCGCAGCCGAGCTCGAGCGCGCGCAGCCCGCGCAGATCCCGCGCCGCCACGTGACGTGCGAGAGCGAGGCCGCTCGGCCAGAGCTCGGCCCAGTAGGGCAGGAACTCCTCCTCGTCGAACGCCGCCTCGTCGATCAGCTCCTCGGCGCTCGGCGGCCGGAGGATGTCGAGGCGCAACTCATCCCCGAGTTCGACCGCCTCCTCGACGAGGTTCAGAGTGCCGCGAACAGGTCGACCCCTACGCCGTCGGGATCGCGGAGCTGCGCGTACCGATGGCCCCAGAACGCGTCCCACGGCTCCTTCTCGCCGTCGAAGCCGGCTGCCACGACCCGCGCGTAGACCTCGTCCACCTCCGCGGGGCTGTCGCACGCGAAGGCGAGTGCGAGCTGGTTGCCGTTCTCCCGGTTCCAGCCCGGATTGAAGCTGCGGATCACGTCCTCGGTGTCGACCATGAGGCGGAGGCCGTTCGGCATCGTCGCCTCCACGTGGTCGTCCCCCTCGCCGAACTCGATCCCGAGCAGGCCGTAGAAGGCACGTGTCCGCGCGAGGTCGGAGGAGACGATCCCGATCGCGTCGAGCTGCGGCACAGCCCGGACGCTAACCGTTAGCGTCGAGGCCATGCGCCGGAGACGGCTCGGCTCGAGCGACCTGATGGTGTCCGAGATCTCGCTCGGCTCCTGGCTGACGTACGGCGGCGGCGTCGGCCGCGAGAGGGCCGAGGCGTGCGTGGCGAAGGCGTTCGAGGTCGGGATCGACTTCATCGATACCGCGAACGTGTACTCGCGCGGCCAGGCGGAGGAGTTTCTCGGCGAGGCGCTCGCCGACCGGCCGCGCGACTCGTATGTCCTGGCGACCAAGCTCTACTGGAACATGCCCGACGGCGGCTTCGGACTCTCCCGCGAGCAGGTCTTCATGCAGCTCGACGCCTCCCTGCGGCGACTGCAGACCGACTACGTCGACCTCTACCAGTGCCACCGCTACGACTGGGACACCCCGCTCGAGGAAACGATGCAGGCCCTGACCGAGGTCGTCCGCCAGGGCAAGGTGCGCTACCTCGGCTTCAGCGAGTGGCCCGCGGAGAAGATCCGTGAGGCGCAGGCGATGGAGGGCGTCGAGCATTTCGTCTCGAGCCAGCCGCAGTACTCGATGCTCTGGCGCGGCCCGGAGCGCGACGTCATTCCGGCGTCGCGGGAGCTCGGGATCTCCCAGATCGTGTGGTCGCCGCTCGCCCAGGGCGTCCTGACCGGGAAGTACAAGCCCGGAGAGCCGCTGCCCGAGGGGACGCGGGCGACGTCCGAATCGATGGGCGTCTTCATGGCACGCAAGCTCGATCAACGGCTTCTGGAGCGCGTGCAACAGCTGCGCGCGGTCGCCGACGAGCTCGGCCTGTCGATGGCGCAGCTCGCGCTCGCCTGGGTGCTGCGGGAGGAGAACGTCGCCTCGGCGATCATCGGCGCGAGTCGGCCGGAGCAGGTCGAGGACAATGCCGGCGCCTCCGGCGTGGAGCTCGACGCCGAGACGCTGACGCGGATCGACGAGATCCTCGGCGACAGCGTCGCCTGGGAGCCGCCGGACTCGGCTCGCTAGTCGCCGTTGCGCGAGGCGAGCACCGAGTCCGCGAGCCCGTAGTCCACGGCCTCATTCGGCCCGAGGAACCGGTCCCGGTCGATGTCGCGCACCACCTGCTCGACGTCACGTCCCGAGTGGTGCGCGATCACTTCCGCGTAGCGGCGCGTGAGGGAGAGGATCTCGCGCGCGGCGATCTGGATGTCGGCGGGCGTCCCCCGGAAGCCGCCTGAGCCCTGGTGGATCATCACCTTCGAGTTGGGCAGGACGAACCGCTTGCCGGCCGCGCCGCCCGCGAGCAACAAAGCGCCCATCGACATCGCCATCCCGATGCAGTACGTCTGTACGTCCGGCTTCACGAACTGCATGGCGTCGTACATCGCCATCCCGGCGTAGACGTCCCCGCCGGGCGAGTTGATGTAGAAGCGGATGTCAGCGTCGGGATCCTCGGCCTCGAGGAAGAGGAGCTGCGCGACGACGAGGTTCGCGGCCGAGGCCTCCACCTCGGTGCCGAGGAAGACGATGCGCTCGCGCAGCAGCCGCGAGAAGATGTCGAAGGACCGCTCGAAGCGGCCGTCCGACTCGACCACCATGGGCACGAGGTGGTTCGATACGCTACTCATCGGTTGCACATTAATACGCAACTAGGAGGTTGCGCAAATGGAGATCGAACGGCAGATCGTCGTACCGGAGGAGCCCGACGAGGTCTGGGAGTCGTTGACGGATCCGGAGCGGCTCGAGGAGTGGTTCGCGCAGGAGGTCGAGCTCGACGCGCGTCCCGGTGGCGAGGGCGTCTTCCGCTGGGGTGACGGCGACGAGCGGCGCGCAGTCGTCCGAGAGCTGGAGGAGGCGGAGCGCCTCGTTCTCGACTGGGACGACGGCGGGACCGTCGCGATCGAGCTCGAGCCCGTAGTCGACGGGACTCGCGTGCACGTCGTCGAGTCCGCGCCCGACTTCGCCCCGGCGTTCGAGCTGCGCGCGATGGCGTGGACGGCGCTCGCGGCGGCGTAGACCGGGTTTTCGCCGCGCTGGGTGATGCGGGTCGGCGCTCGCTCGTCGAGGCGGTGGCGTCTCGTGGCACGGCGACGGCAACGGAGCTCGCAGCCGACCTCCCGGTCACCCGGCAGGCCGTCGCGAAGCAGCTCTCGGCGCTGGCGGAGGCCGGCCTGCTACGGGCGACGCGTGCCGGGCGCGAGACGCGGTACGAGGTGTCGCCGGAGCCGCTCGAGGACGCCGTCGAGTGGATGGTCTCG
This sequence comes from Gaiellaceae bacterium, assembly GCA_036494245.1. Classification (GTDB taxonomy): domain Bacteria; phylum Actinomycetota; class Thermoleophilia; order Gaiellales; family Gaiellaceae; genus Palsa-739. The sequence continues at coordinate 2,223 of DASXOM010000162.1, read as the reverse complement.
GTCGGCACCGCCTGGGACGAGCGGCTCGCGGCACTACGCCGCAGCCTGGGCGCTCACGGGAAGAGCCGCTCGATCCGCCAACCGCCCGACCGTTCCAACTCGTAGCGGAAGCGGTCGTGCAGGCGGCTGGCGCGGTGCTGCCAGAACTCCCACGCGTGCGGCGCGAGGAGGAAACCGCCCCACGTCGGCGGCCGCGGGACCGGGCCTTCGCCGAGTTCGCGCTCCACCTCGGCGACGCGCTCGTCCAGCTCCGCTCGCGACCCCAGCGGCTCGCTCTGCCGCGACGCGATGGCTCCGAGCTGCGCGTCTCGCGGGCGCGTCGCGAAGTACGAGTCCGATTCATCCGCTGAGAGCCGTTCGACCCTCCCTTGGACCCGCACCTGCCGCCCGAGCGGCGACCAGTGGAAGAGGAGCGCAGCCTGCGGGTTGCCCTGCAGCTCGCGCCCCTTCCGCGACGTGTAGTGCGAGAAGAAGACGAGCCCACGCTCGTCGACGCCCTTGAGCAGCACCATCCGCACCGACGGCGCCCCCTCGGACGTCGCCGTGGCGAGCGCCATCGCATTCGGGGCGGGGAGCGCCTCGGCCGCCTCGGCGAACCAGCTCCTGAACTGCTCGAGCGGATCGGAGACGAGGTCGGCGCGCCGGAACGCGGCCTCCCCCTCCACGCTCAGAGCTTCGCCCGCAGCTCGGCCGGACGGAGGATCTTGCCACCGAGCTCGCCGTCGGTCGGGACGAGGTCGCGAACCACACGGAGGACCACGTCCGCCTCGTCGCTGAGCGGGCTGAGGATCTTGTTCCCCTTGAGCAGCGCCTTCCCGCGCGGCCCTGTGTGGACGGCGAGGTCGCGTACCGCGTATCCCCGCTCCTGAAGGAGGGCGTTCGCTCGATCGATCGCGTCGCTCACGGTTGAGTCATTCACGGCTGTGGTTCTAGCGGAAGAGATCGGTCTCGGGGGGGATGACGATGTCCGCGCCCCGGCCGTCGCCGCGCACGTCGAGGCCGCGGACGACCGCGACCGGGACACGGTCGAGCTTCCCGAAGACGAGCTGGGCGGCCCCGGCTATCTCGTCCGCCAGCGCGATTCGGGTCGCGTGCAGTTCGTACCCGTTCTGGTCCCGCTCGCCTGCGAGGTCGCGCACCACCTCCACCCCGGCGGCTCCGATCGCGACGTCTGTCGTCGCCGCGCGCCAGGGCCGGCCGAAGGAGTCGGTGATGATCACGCCGACGTCGGCGCCTGTCCGCTCGCCCAGCTCCTCCCGCAGCCGGGCCGCCGAGGCGTCCGAGTCGAGCGGGAGAAGGACGACGGTCTCGGGCTCCGGCGCGTTCGAGGCGTCGACGCCGGCCGAGCCGCAGACGAAGCCGTGGCGGGTGCGCGCGATGATCAGCGGCGGGCGGACTCGCACGAGCTCGACCGCTTCGTCGAGGATGACCTGGATCCGGCGCGGGTCCGCTTCGTGGCCCGCCAGCTCACGCGCCTGCTCCGACGGCTCGACGTCCGCCAGCGCGACGACCTGGCCCTCGATCTTCGAAATGGCCTTCTGCGCCACGACGACCACGTCCCCGTCCGTCAGCTCTGCCCGCCCGGCGATGAGCGCAGCGAGGTCGTCTCCCTCGCGCAGCTCCGGCAGTCCCTCGACCGGCGTGACGGAAAAGCCGGGCCCGACGTCCTTGACGAGGATCAGCGCCGGGTTGTCGTGACTCCAGAGGCCGAGCAGCTCCTCGAGCGCGACGAAGCCGACCGACTCGTAGAAGGCACGGGTCGCGTCGTAGCCACTGTCCGGGCGCGAGGGGCCGAGCGTCTTCACCTGGAGGTAGCGGATGCCTTGCGCCCGGCACCACCGCTCGGCCTCGCGAACGAGCGCGCGCCCGATGCCGTGCCGATGCTGCTCGCGCCGAACTCCCATGACGTAGACCTCGGCCGCCCGCGGCGTGTGCTGCTTGAGGCTGAGGAAGCCGAGATCCGGCTCTACGGCGAACGTCGGAAGCGTCGCGGCGTCCTCGATGTACCGGCGGGTGGACTCCTCGATCCCGAACCATTCGGGCAGGTCGCGGAGCACCGCCTCGGCGATGCGCGACCGCGCCGCCGGGTCGGAGATCTCGACGACCTGCGTCACGGCAGACCGGTGACGCGGATGCCGGCGTGGCCCTTGTAGCGCTTGTTGAGGCTGACGATCACTGCCGTCATCCCCTCGAGCGCGCGAGCCCTCGCCAGCGGCCCGGCGT
>DASXOM010000161.1:0-3557 GCA_036494245.1 Gaiellaceae bacterium | reverse complement strand
CCGTAGGGCGACCGGTTCTGCGGCTCGCCGAGCTGCGCGCCCTTGCGGACGAGGTGCAGCGTGATGGTCGGATTGCCCGTGTTGAGCACGTGCGTCCCGGGCTTCGGCGCCTGGGCGACGACGAGGTTGGAGGAGTAGCCCTCGACCGAGCCGCGAACCTTCCAACCGAAGCCGCTGTCCTCGAGCGCGCCCGACGCGAACACGAACAGCTGGCCGCGCACGTCCGGCACGACCATCACCTGCTGCGGCCTCGCGGCGTGCGCCGGCTTCTTCGCCATCGTCGGCTTGTCGGCCGCGAGGCTGATCGTGGCGCTGACCAGCAGGCCGGCAGCGGCGACCGCCGTCAGGCGGGGAAGCGTGAGGATGCGCCTGGACACGACTCGTGCATCGGAACGTTGGAACATGCGGATGACCCCTCTAATGGGTGAAGTAGACGATGTCGGAGCTGAACGCGGTGCTTCCCGCCGAGGTGAACGTCGCCGTGGTCGCCGTCCGCGACACGCCGGCCACCGCCGCTCCGAGAATCCGCCTCGCGCCGTCGTACCTCGAGGAGAACCAGGGCTCGCTGAGGCTGTCGATCTCGACGTTCGCTCCGGTGTGCGGCGCGTCGATGAAATCCCCGTAACCGATGTAGATCCCGACGTGGTCGAGGCCGTTGAAGAAGACGAGGTCGCCGGGCCGCAGCTGGTTCTTCGGCACCGGGACGGCGCCCGGGTAGTTCCACTGCGAGACGGTGTAGTGCGGCAGCGAGATCCCGACCTGCGCGTACACGTACTGGACCAGGCCCGAGCAGTCGAAGCCGGTCGCCGGGGTTGCGCCACCCCACTTGTACGGGATCCCGAGGTACTGCATCGTGAGCGAGACGACGCCGCTGTACGGCGCAGCTGAGTCGCCGCCGACGGAGAAGAGGTTGCTCGAGAGGAGCGCGGGGGAGCTCGTTCCGAAGGAGGCGCCCTTCGCCTCGTCCCGGAACTGGCCGAGCTGTGACGTGGCCGCGTTGAGACGCCGCTGCAGCCGGCTCACGCGCGAGTTGGCCGTGTGCCGGCGCACGCTGAGCTGGACGGCCTGCTTGCGCGCTTCGAGCTGGTTGGACAGAACGCGGGCGGTGTTGGCGACGCGGAGGAACCGCCGCTCGGAGCGCGCGAGCCTCGCTGCCTGCGCGCGAGCGCTGCCGAGCAGCGCGTGCGACGCCGAGACGCGGCTACGGGCGGAAGCGAGCTGCGCCTTCAGCTTGCCCGGCGAGATCGCGAATCCGGTTGCTTCTCCGTCTCCGCCGGCGCTGTAGAGGCTGGCGAGCCCCAGCACCTCGTTCACGTACCAGGTCGCGTGGTTGTAGCAGTAGACGGCGCGCGCGATGTCGAACTGCCCGCCGCAGCCGGCGAGGTAGCGAGCGGCGCTGAAGATCGCGTCGGTGGGATTGTTCGGATCGGCTACGCCGTCGCCGTTCGCGTCGACGCCCCAGCGGGCCCAGGTCGAGGGCATGAACTGCATCCAGCCGACCGCGCCGGCCGAGCTCGGCCCGAGGTTCTGCCCGAAGTTCGTCTCGACCTTGTTGATCGCGCCGAGCACCTGCCACGGGATCCCGTACGCGTTGCCTGCCGCTTGCCAGATCGGACGCAAAGCCGCGAACGACGTCCCGCCGCTCGTCGGCTGTGTCGAGGTGAACGGGATCGTGGTGGCGCCTGCGCTGCCGGCGGTGGTCGGATGCGGCTGCACGACACGGAAGGTGTCCGCCGCCGCGGTGCTCGAGAGGACCGAGGCGAGCACGAGCACCGCCCCGACGAGGGGAAGAAGACGTCTCATGGCTACTGCTGGCCGGCTACGCGAAGCCTCGGCAGATCCTCCGACTCGTCGACGACCTCCTCGGCCTTCGGCTCGGGCTCCTCTTCCGGATCCGGGTCCGCGACGGCGTCGAGGTGCGCCCCTGCGGCCTGCTCCTTCATGGCCCGATCGAGCGCGATCAGGAAGTCGTGGCGGTTCGAGGCGGCGTTGGCCGCGATCTCACGGTCGACCTTCTCGTCCAGCACGAGCTCGATGAGTGCCTTGCTGAAGGTCTGCATCTGGAAGAAGTCGCCTTCGGCGATCGCCTCGGTGATCTCGTCCGGCTTGTTGTCGCGGATCAGGTCGGAGATTCGGGCGTTTGCGATCATGACCTCGACCGCCGGGACGCGTCCGCCGTCGATCTTGGGCAGCAGCCGCTGGCTGATCACGCCGCGCAGAACGCCGGCGAGGATCGACCGGATCAGGTGTTGCTTGACCGAGGGGAAGAACTCGACCATCCGCCCGATCGTCTCGGAGGCGTCGACGGTGTGCATGGTCGAGAGGACGAGATGGCCCGACTCTGCCGCGGCTAGGGCGGTCTCGGCGGTCTCGGCGTCGCGGAGCTCGCCGATCAGGATCACGTCGGGGTCCTGGCGGAGGCCACGGCGCAGCGCCTGCGCGAAGGAGGCCGTGTCGAGCCCGACCTCGCGCTGGTTGACGATGCAGCTGTGGTCACCGTGGACGATCTCGATCGGGTCCTCGATCGTGACGATGTGCTGCCGCCGCGAGCGGTTCATGTGGTCGATGATCGCCGCGAGGGTCGTCGTCTTTCCCGAGCCCGTGGCTCCGGTGACGAGGACGAGCCCGCGGTGCTCCTCCGCAAGGCGGCGCACGCCGGGCGGCAGCGAGAGGTCGTCGAAGTTCGGCACCTCGCGGGGGATGACACGGAACGCGATCGAGATCGAGCCGCGCTGGCGGAAGCCGTTGACGCGGAACCGGGGGAGGCCGGGAGGCGCGTAGGCGCTATCCAGCTCACCGGTCTCGAGGAACGTCTGCAGCCGCTTGGGGGTCTGGGCGCAAACCTCCTCGAGTGCGAGCTCGAGATCGCGCTCCGTGAGCTCGGGCTCACCGTCGAGCTCGCTCACATCGCCGTCGCGGCGCAGCATCGGAGGCCGCTCGACCTTGAGGTGGATATCGCTTGCGCCGAGTTCGACGGCGCGTCTGAGCACGAGTTCGAGTTCCATCGGCAGCCTTTCAATCGGCCGGTTATGCCACCGGCTTTAGGCCCGATCCCCCGGACGGGCGGTGTGTGTCCCCCCGTTGTTCATCCGGTCGGTGTTCGCGACGAGATGACGGGCGCGGCGCAGCGCCAGTACTCGCGGGTCGGGTGGACGGCGATCAAGTTGCACGAGTTGTTCGTCTCGTCCGGCCAGCCGTCGAGGCGGCCCTTCGTGCAGCTCAGCAATGTCGGGTCGCCCTGGCCGTTGACCGTGACCGCGCTGCAGGTGCTCAGGAGACCGGCGTCGCGCAGGATGCGTCCGTTCTTGACAACGGCCATCACGCCGATGAGCAAGGCACCGACGACGAAGATCTTCAGCAGCATCCGTCTCTCCTGGCTTGTTCGTCCGTCTGAGTCGGCAGCGCGCGCATCGGGATCGATCCCTCCTTCGGACGAACTAGCGCGCGATCAGCGCTTCGAGCTCCCGCTCGATCTCGGCGAGCTCGCTGCCGTGCCGCCCGATGCCGCCGCCGAGCTCGTCGAGCGTCCGCTCGAACCGCTCCCGTTCGTCGGCGAC
>DASXOM010000160.1:0-10893 GCA_036494245.1 Gaiellaceae bacterium | reverse complement strand
ACGGCGATCGGCTACCACTCGGCCGGCGCCGGCGCGCTCTCCCTGCAGCCGGTCGGCCATCAGGCGAACGAGGGCCTCGTCCAGCGGGTCGTGCACGGAATCTTCGGCGGCGGCGGCGGCTCGCCGAAGTGGTACCAACTGGCCGGCGGCACGTCGGCGCTCGACGTCGGTGCGCCGATCGGCAGCGACGTCTACTCGCCCGTGGACGGGACGGTCGTCGCGATCAAGCCGTTCGTGGTGGAAGGGAGGGCGTACGGCTCCGAGATCGACATCCAGCCCCAGAACGCTCCTTCGGTCGTCGTCGGGGTCACGCAACTCGTCGCCGACCCGGCTCTCGCCGTGGGCACCCCCGTCGTCAGCGGCGCGACGAAGCTCGGGCGCGTGGCCGACCTCGCCGTCGTCGAGAAGCAAGCGCTCGCGCGTTACACGAACGACGCCGGGAACCACGTGACCATCGAGCTGCGCGCGGCCCCGGTCCTCGCGACCGGCTAGGACGGAACACCAGCCTTGAAGATCCTCTTCCTCGCGGACGTCTTCGGCGTCCCGGGACGCCGCGCCGTCGAGGAGCACCTGCCGGGACTGCGCGAGCGGTACGACGCCGACCTCGCGATCGTCAACGGCGAGAACGCCGCCGACGGGGCCGGCATCACCGCGAAGCTCGCCGACAAGCTGCTCGCGTCCGGGGCGGACGTGGTCACGCTCGGCAACCACACCTACCGGCGTGGCGGGATCGCCTCCTACCTCGCGGCGAGCGAGCGCGTGATCCGGCCCGCGAACTCGGGCGCGGAGGCCCCGGGCCACGGCCTCGCGGTGGTCGAGGCACGGAACGGTGTGGCGGTCGCGGTCCTCAACCTGCTCGGCCAGCTCTTTCTGCCGACGCCGGTCTCACCGTGGGAGATGGTCGATGCTCTGGTTCAGGAGGCGCGGGCGGCGGCGCCGGTCGTCTTCCTCGACTTCCATGCCGAGGCGACGAGCGAGAAGGTCGCGATGGCGACCTGGCTCGACGGACGTGTCACCGCCGTCATCGGCACGCACACGCACATCCAGACGAACGACGCTCGCATCCTCCCCGGCGGCACGGCGGCCGTCAGCGACGCGGGGATGACGGGGCCGCACGACTCGGTGATCGGCGTCCGCTCCGAGCTCGCGATCGCCCGGATGCGGACCCGTCTACCCGTCCGGTTCGAGCCGGCCGAAGGCGACGTGCGGCTGGAGGGCGTCCTCGTCACGTGCACCGACGAGGGGCGGGCCGACGCGATTGAGCTCGTCCGCGTCCCTGCCTGACTGGGTGACCAGCTGGCGGAGCGGCACCGCCGGCGCGAGAAGGGCGATCGCGGCGAAGGGATAGAACCACGGGATGTACGTGTAGAGCCAGTAGGTCACCACCAGCTCGAAGCCGGCGAGGAGCACTCCCGTGAACGCGGCCAGCTGCAACGGTGACTTGAAGCGCGGGAAGAAGGCCAGCGCAACCGCTCCTGCGATGAGCGCGCCCTGCAGGAGGTGCTGCACGATATGCAGGTCGGGGAGCCCGCGCGCGTGATACTGGCCCCAGTCCCAGAGCGACCACGGTGCCGCACGCCCGATCTGGAAGCCGACCGTCCGGGTCCAGAAGACGTGCGCCTCGTGGAACGGGTCGGACCCTAGGAGCAGGATGGAGAAGACCACCAGCGTCGTGGCGGCGAAGCCCAGGACAAAGCGCCAGCTCGGCCTGCGTCCCGGGTAGGTGAGCCAGAGCGGCACGACCAGCAGGGACGCGAACTTCGTCCAGCCCGAGAGCGCGGAGAGCACGCCGCGTGCCGCCGGTCTCGAGACGAGCCAGAAGCCCCAGACGAGGAAGCACGGCATGATCGCGTCGTTCGTGTTCGAGTTCGAGACGTACTGGGTGAACGGGTACGCAGCCCAGGCAAACGCGAGCACGGCGCCGAGCCGCTGACCGCCGAAACGCAGCCCGACGAGGAACAGGCCGAGCAGCGTGAGCAGATCGAACGCGATCGACGTGAAGTGCGCCGCCGGCAAGTCGTCCCACTTCCCGGTCCAGCCGAGGATCGCGTAGCCGGGGATGTACGACTCGTACGCGACCGGCCCGTACGTATCTCCCTCCGGGTTTGCGCTCTCGCAGCGGCCGTTCGTCTGGATCCAGTCGCGGATCTCGCCGGAGGAATCCGCCGGGCCGCAGGATTTCTTGGTGTGCTCCACGGGGAAGTTGCCCCACGGCGCCGTCGCGTGGACGATCCGCTCGGCGCCGATCACGCCCGAGTAGCCGACGTCGATCACGTTCGAGCGCTCGACGTTGAGGCCGACGCGGAAGCCGGCCAGGAAGATCGTGGCGCCGAGGAGCGCCCAGACCGGCCAGCGAGGCGCGCCCGGGGTGCCGCGGTTGCGGACGCCGATCCACGTCCCGCGCAGCACCACCCAGATGAGCAGGGGGTAGAAGAGCGGCACCGCCGTGAACACGTCGCCGTGGTTGAAGAACCACAGCGAGGCGGTCGGCGAGAGGAGGAAGAGCAGGTCGAGGTTGCGCAGCGAGAACGGCCGTCGCCAGTCGCCGAGCCCGACGAGGAAGACGAGGCAGAACGCTCCCCAGACCCACGGGTTGTTGATCGCGGTGCCGCCGAACGCCCCCGGCGAGCCGCGAGCCATCCCCCAGGCCACCTGCGGGCCCGTCCACGCCTCCGTCACGGCGCCGGTCGCGTCCACCACCGTGCCCTGGGCGATCTCGCCGGCGTTCCCCCACCAGATCTTGACCGTCCACTCGTTGCTCGTGGAGTCGTACGTCGCCTCGTGGCTGCGGCCGGAGTGGGGATAGCGCGAGAGCCACGACGCGACCTTCGGATATCGCTCGAACGCCTCGAACGCCTGCTTCCGCGTGAGCTGCGCACGTGGCCGCGGCGGGGCGAGCGGCGTCTGGACCAGACGGCCTTTCCCGTCGAAGACGGGACCGGTCGAGGTAGTGCCCGTCGAAGCCAGCGCCGTCGGAGCGAGGACGGCGACGGCGAGCGCGGCGAGGAGAGCGGTGAGGAGACCCCGCACCGCGCGAAGGCTAGTCAGTGCTTCCGCCGGCGGAACGACCAGAGCTTGTTCCCGACGAAGTTAAGCGGAGTCACCAGCACGATGGCGATCGCCTGCGCGGCGAGCTTGTCGAGCCCCGCGTTCGCGATCAGCACGTCGAGCACGAGGAGGTTCGCCCCCAGCGCGACGAGCGAGACGGCGAGGAAGCGCATTCCCTGGACGCCCACATGGCCGCGGTGCTCGCGGAACGTCCAGAGCCGGTTCCACGTGTAGTTGCTCGTCACGGCGACCAGGAACGAGCACGTCGCGGCGACGAGATAGTGGAGCCCCGCGTGCAGCAGCGCGTCGTAGACGGCGAGGTTGATGAGATAGCCGACCGCGCCGACGACGCAGAACTTGCCGAGCTGCTGCCAGTTGCGGACCGAGAGAAGCGACGCGACCAGGCGCGGCCGCGCGGGCTGGAGAGTGGCGGCCGGGCGTCCCACGGTTGCCCGCGAGGGTAGCTCAGGCTGTGAGCATGTCGGCCGGCTCGATCTGTTGCAAGACTCCGTCCCGCTCGACGACGAGTGCCTCCACGCTGCCGTCAGGCGTGACGAGGAGGTCGCGCAGCTCGACACCGAGCAGGTCGCGCAGGGATCGCGAGCGATCGCGGTAGAACTCCACATCCTCGAGCAGCAGCAGAGCCGACGAGACATCGATGGCGTCCTCCCGCAGGTCGGCGGCGGCGAAGACGAGGAAGCGGCTGCTCTCGTCGCCGCAGAGGACGACGAAACCGAGCGCGCGCCACTCGGCGGGATCGAGGAGCAGGTCGACCGGCCGCCCGAGCCGGATCCCGTTGAGCCGCACCGGAAGTCGCAGCAGCTCGGCGGCTGACCTCGATCCCATCGCGTCCAACCTACTGCCCCGCCACGAGCGGAACGAAGCGGCAGGGAACGGTGCGCCGCACAGCCGGGCCCTCGGGAGTACGCACCACGACCTCGAGCCATTGCCCGTCCGAGCCGCCCACCGGGACGACGAGGCGGCCGCGTGGCTCGAGCTGCTCGTAGAGCGCGGGCGGCGCCTCGAGCGCGGCCGCGGCGACGGCGATCGCGCCGAATGGCGCGCACTCGGGGAGACCGCGGGTGCCGTCGCCGACGTGGAGGTGGACGCGGTCCTCGTAGCCGGCCGCTACGAGGTTCCCGCGTGCCGCTTCGGCGAGCTCTGGGATCCGCTCGATCGTGTGCACGTCAGCCGCGAGCTCGGCGAGCACCGCCGCCTGGTAACCGGAGCCGGTACCGACGTCGAGCACACGCTCTCCGCCCTGCAGCGCGAGCTGCTCGCAGATGAGCGCGACCATGTACGGCTGCGAGATCGTCTGCTCGTCGCCGATCGGCAGGGCGGCGTCCGAGTAGGCCAACCACTGCAGCTCGGGCGTGACGAAGAGCTCCCGGGGCACACGTGCCATCGCCGCGAGCACGCGCTCGTCCTCGATGCCACGCCGGCGGACTTGCCAGTCGACCATCCGCGCCCGCTCGTCAGCCGACACCCGCGAGCGCCTCCATCGACTCCGGCACCGCGACGCCGAAATGCGCGAGTACGGCCGGCGCCACGTCCGTGATCCGATGCAGCTCGGCCTTGAGCCCGACGGTCACGACCGGCACGAACGAGTCGCCGGCGACGAGCGAGCCGTGGCTCCCGCCGCCCGCGTGATGACGACCGCCGAGGTCGGTGAGCTCCCAACCCTCCGCTGCCGACACGAGCAGCTCGCCGGCGTTCGGGTTCGCGAGCGCCGAGCGTGCGCGCCACGCGACATCCGGATGCTCCAGCTTCTCGACCGGCCCGTCCGCGCCGTCGCGACGAGCGACGATCTCTTCCCCCTCCCGGCGCAGAGTGACGTCGACCGCCGGGAAGCCGTCCAGCCGCCGCGAAAGCTCGGCTGCGTCGATGCGCGCACCCGGGAGGAGGTAGACCTGGCCGGCGCGATTCGAGGCGGTCACGGCAACCTGCCCTTCGAGATCCGCGAACTTCTCCTCGAGGCGCACCGCGTGCTCGACGGGCGTCTGGCCGTGGTCCGAGAGAAGAACGACGGCGTAGCGCTCGAGGAACTGATCCGGTCCGCCCGCTGCGTCGAGAAGCACGCGGATCGCCGCGTCGGCCTGCTCGAGCGCCCGTTCGGCGGCCTCGCCGTGCGGACCGGCCGCATGCGAGGCGAAGTCGTAGCCCGAGAGGTAGTACACGAGGAAGTCGAAGCCGTCCCGCGTGACGAGCCAACGCCCGACCGCCGACGCATACGCGTCGACCGAGCCGGCGCGACGGCTGCGGACGGCGAAGGGGGCTCCCGTCCGGTCCGACTCGAAGAGGCCGTAGAAGAAGAAGCGACGCGGGCCGTGGACGGCGCGGTGGAGGCCCGGCACGGTCGGGAGGTAGCGGTGCCGGCCGCGGTAGCACGTGATGTTCACCGCGCCCGCGACGAGCCCGGCGTCTTCGAGCGCTTCGTAGACGGTGAACGCGTCCCGTGAGAGATGGCGCTCGTTCATGTTGAAGATCGTGTCGACCAGCGACTGCGAGAGCCCCGCCGCGCGCAGAGCGGCGAAGGAGGAGCCGTACTCGACGATCCTGCGTTCTTGCCGGTCCCACCAGACGAGCGAGGGGATGTGGTGCACGCCGGGCCCGGCTCCGGTCGCGATCGACGTGAGGCAGACCGGGGTGAGCGAGGGGAAGACAGAGGTCGCCTTCCGGTAGTCGCCGTGCTCGGCGAGGAAGGCGAGCGCCGGCGCGCGGCCGCTCTCGACCGCTCGCTCGAATGCCGCGGGAGTCATCCCGTCGACGACGACGAGTACGAGCTTCTTCTGCATGCCGCAGCGCCTACTCGTCGCGGGCGAGCGTCCGCAAACCTGCGTACCGCTCGGGAGACGAGCGCCTCAGCAGCGGCACCAGAGCCAACAGCGCCAGCACGACGAGGTACCCGGCGGCCGGGATCCAGGCGAGCGCGGCAACGACGATTGCGGCGCAGGCGACGAGCGCCCCTGTGCCGACCCGCGTGCCGCCGCGCCTCAGCGCACCGCTCACGGTCTGCGTTGCGCAGAGGGCACCGGCGAGCCCACCGGCGACTCCGGCGGCGCGGTCACCCCAGTCGCCCACCTGCCAGTTCCCGATCATGAAGCCGATGCCGGCGCCCGCAGCTCCGGCCAGCACGATGACGGCGATTCTCCCGCCTCGTCCGCGGCTGCCGGCAGCACCGGCGAGGAGGATGCCGATCGCCGCGCCGAGACCCGCGCTCACGCCGATCCAGTACCACGTGCCCATGCGGGAACCGTAACCACGGCCACCTCTCGTTCGTTGTTGTGGCAGATCCCGCAAGGAGGCCCAAACGTGACCCCCGAACGCCCGCTGCTCGTCTTCTTCACCTCTCAGCGCTCCGGACCCGCCCGGCGGATGGAGAGCCTGCTCGCCCACATCGCCCGCAAGGAACGCGGCCGCCTCCGTGTGAGCAAGGTCGACGTGGACGACCGGCCGGACCTCGCCGAGCGCTTCCGCGTGGACGAGGTGCCGTCGCTCGCCCTCGTGGTCGAGCAGCGCGTGGTGTCGCGGCTCGAGGGCCGCGCTACGGCGCCGCGGATCGAGTCGATGCTCGAGCCCCACCTCCCAGAGGCGGAGCCCGCAGAGGCCGTCGCCTAGCGCTCCTGTAGCCGGCCGATCACGGCGAGCCCGAAGTCGGCGGCGCGCTTGCCGTCGATCACCCGGTGGTCGAACGTGACCGAGACGTTCCCCATCCGCCGGATGACGACTTCGCCGTCGCGCGCGACCGGGCGGTCCTCGATCCGGTGGATGCCGAGGATCGCCACCTCGGGATGGTTGATCAGCGGGGTCACGAACAGTCCCGCCGCCTTGCCGGCGCTCGTCACGGTGAAGGTGCCGCCGCGCAGCTCCTCGGGCTTGAGCGCGCCTTCGTGGGCTGCCTCGGCGAGACGCTTCACCTCGGCGTCGAGCTCGTCGAGGGAGCGCTCGTCGGCACCGTGGACGACCGGTACGACGAGCCCCTGCTCGGTCTGAACCGCGAGGCCGATGTCGTAGCGGTCGAGCAGCGCGAGCTCCCGGTCCTCGACCCGCGAGTTCAGCTCCGGGAACTCGCGAAGCGACTCGGTGACTGCGTGGAGCACGAGTGGGACGAGACGCTTCAAGTCGACGTCCGAGAAGTCGCACTCCTCCACCCAGGTCACGGCCGGGATCTCGCGGTGCGCACGCGTGAGGTGCTCGAACATCTGCCGCTTGACCCCGCGCAACGGGACACGCGTCCCTTCCGGACCAGTCCCGGTGTCTGACACCTGGACGTGTCCCGAAGAGGCAGCAGCAGCGCGGACGTCTTCCTCGGTGATCCGGCCCTGCGCCCCGGTGCCGTTCACGGCGGCGAGGTCGATTCCCAGTTGCTGAGCCACCTTGCGCACGAGCGGCGTCGCCCGCACCTTCGCTTGACCGCCTCGCGGAACGGGTGGCCGTTTCTGTTCCGGACCTGTCTTGGTGTCTGACACCTGGACATGTCCGTCACCGCCGATCACGACGAGGACCGTGCCTACGGGGACGACCTCGCCTTCGGCGACGAGAATCCGCGAGACCGTGCCGCCTGCCGGCGAGGGGATCTCGACTGTCGTCTTGTCGGTTGCGATCTCGACGAGCGGCGCGTCTTCGGCGATCTCCTGGCCCTCCTCGACGAGCCAGCGGGCGATCTCGCCTTCGGTCAGGCCCTCGCCGAGGTCGGGCAGCTTGAACTCGTAGGCCACGGGGCGCAGTTCTAGCGGATCGCGCCATCTCTGAGCAGCGCATGGACGCCCTTGACCTGGTTCACGACCTGGGTCACGCGCAGGTCGACCGCGACGCTTGCCAGCGCGAGGCACTCCGGCCGTGAAGCGCCGAGCTCACGCTCCATCAGGTCGAGCATCGTCGCCAGCGCCTGCTCCGCGGCGGCATCGAGATCCTCGTCGAAGCCGAACGCGAGCCAAGAATCGGCAGTGCGAGCGATCGGCGAGCTCAGCGCGCGATCGTCGAGGTCGAGGGTGAGCGTTGCCCGCTCGAGTGGGCACTCGATCGCGGTCCCCGACACCTCGCCGTCACCCTGGGCGCCGTGGCCGTCGCCGGCCAGCAACAGGGCTCCGTCCACCGGGATCGGGAGGTACAGAGCAGCGCCGGCGACGAGCTCCTTGCAGTCGATGTTCCCCCCCAGCGGCGCGGCGGCGTCGTCGAGTGCTCGCCGGGCTCCGGCGGCGGCATCCCGATCACACCGAGGAACGGTGCCGAGCGCACGCGGCGCTCGCCGAGGCGCCACCAGTCGCCGTCGCGCGACCACGTGAAGGTCTCGCCGTCCGCCCACGTCCGGCCCCAACCGCGCGGCACGACCTCGTCGATGCGAACGACGAGCGACTGCCCGGCTCGCGCGCCGCGAACCTCGACCGGGCCGAAGAGCGCGTGGCCTGCGCCCTGCGGCCGTTCCGGCTCGACGTCGGCGTCCCAGAACCAGCCGGCGTTCGGAACCTGGAACGAGACCGAGCCACCGGGATCGATCGTTTCGACCGGCTCGTACTCACGGGAGAACCAGCCCCTCACGGGCGGGGCTCCTGGATCCACGCGTCGGCCGGTGCGAGCAGGATGCGCAGGCCGATCCGCTCTCCACCCTCGCCGCGAAACTCCCACAGCGAAACGGCCTGCTCGTCGCCGTGCAAGTCCGGCGCGACCTCGGCCGGTAGGTAGCCGCCTTGCAGCCGCCGCTCGGCATCCCAGACCGCGACCGCGTTCGGGTCGTGCTCGTTCTCCGGCTCACGCACGAGCGCGAGACGCCGCCCCGGTGCGAAGGCCTCGTCTTGCAACGCGTCGGCGCGGTAGGAGGCACCCGCGAGCTTGACCACGCGCACCCGCGGATCGTCCCACCTCATCGCGTCCCCGCTCGCTGCGTCGCGCAGCCAGAAGCCCGACTCGCCCGGCTCGAGCCAGATGCGAAGGCGCTCAGAACTCGAGGAGCTTCCGGGCGGCACCGACGACCCGCTCGACCGAGGGCATGTACCGATCCTCGATCTTCCAGTACGGATACGGCACGTCGAAGCCGGTCACGCGCAGTACCGGCCCGTGGAGGTCGAGGATCGCCTTCTCCGCGAGGATGGCCGCGATCTCGGCGCCGAAGCCGGCAGTGCGCGGCGCTTCCTGCACGACGACGACGCGGCCGGTCTTCGAAGCGGACGCAAGCAGCGCGTCCTCGTCGAGCGGCCGGAGCGAGCGGAGGTCGAGCACCTCGACCGAGGCCTCGCCGTCGAGTGCGTCCGCCGCGCGCTCGCAGACCGGCACCATCGCGCCGTAAGCGACGAGCGTCACGTCCGTCCCCTCGCGCGCGAGCCGCGCCTTGCCCAGGGCCACGACGTGCTCGCCCTCGGGCACCTCCTGCTTCTCGCCGCGGTAGATGAGCTTCGGCTCGAGCACGACGACGGGATCGGGGTCGCGGATCGCAGCCGCGAGCAAGCCCTTCGCGTCTGCGGGCGTCGACGGGATCGCGACCTTCACGCCGGGCGTGTGGACGTAGTACGCCTCCGGCGAGTCGTCGTGCAGCTCCGGCGCGCGCACGCCGCCGCCGTACGGCATGCGCACGACGAGAGGGAACTCCATCTTCCCGCCGGTGCGCCAGCGGTACCGGCCGACGTGGGTGATCAGCTGATCGAGGCAGGGATACGAGAATGCGTCGTACTGCATCTCGCAGACCGGCCTCCAGCCGGCCATGCAGAGCCCGACCGCACCGCCGAGGATGCCGGCCTCGGCGAGCGGCGTATCGACGCAGCGGTTCTCGCCGAAGCGCTCGCGCAAGCCGGCCGTGGCGCGGAAGACGCCGCCCGCGCGGCCGACGTCCTCGCCCAGGACCATGACGGTGTCGTCGCGGGCGAGCTCGACGTGAAGGGCGTCGTTCACCGCCTCGACGAGGAACTTCTCAGCCATCCCAACCCTCGCGAAGATTCGGCGGCGGAAGGACGTACGCGTTGTCGAAAACGAGCTCGGGATCGGGCTCGGGCTCGGCCTCGGCCTCGGTGATCCCCTGCCGCATCGCCTCGAGCGCCTCGTTCTTGATCTCCTCCGCGGTGGCGTCGTCGAGCACGCCGAGGCGGCGGAGATACGCCTCGTAGCGGCCGACGCACTCGTTGCGTTTCTCCTCCTCGACGCGAGCGAGGTCGATGTAGGCGCGTGGGTCGTCGGCGGTGGCGTGCGGCGCCGCGCGGTAGCTGACGGCCTCGATGAACGTCGGCCCGCCACCGGAGCGCGCGCGCTCGACCGCCTCACGCGTCGCCTCGTACACCGCGAGCACGTCGCCGCCGTCGACGCGCACGCCCGGCATCCCGTAGCCGACGGCCTTGTCGGCGAGCGTCTCGGCGTGCGTCTGCGCCTCGAGGGGAGTCGAGATCGCCCAGTGGTTGTTGTTGCAGAAGAGGATCAGCGGCGCCTGCATCACCGCGGCGAGGTTGGCGCCTTCGTGGAAGGAGCCCTCGCTCGTAGCGCCGTCGCCGAAGTAAGCGATCGCGACGGTCGAGTTGCCCTTCAGCTTCTCGCCCCAGGCGAGCCCGGCCGCGTGGGGGACGTGCGTCGCGATCGGAACACAGATCGACGCGACGCGGAACTCTGCCGGGTTCCACCAGCCGGCCGGATGGCCGCGCCACCAGTGGAGGACGGTGCTCGCCGGGATCCCACGCAGCAGCCCGATCGCCGACTCGCGATAGCTCGGGAAGATCCAGTCCTCCCCGGCGAGCGCGTGCACCGAGCCGGCCTGCATCGCCTCGTGGTTCCAGAAGATCGCGTACGTCCCGATCCGGCCCTGGCGGTGGTAGACGACCGAGCGCTCGTCGTACGTGCGGAGGAGGATGAGCGAGCGGTAGATCGCCA
>DASXOM010000159.1:0-13853 GCA_036494245.1 Gaiellaceae bacterium | reverse complement strand
AGGTGGTCGTGCTCGCGCGCGAGCTCCTGCGCCTTCTCGCCCAGGGTGTGGGGCGTGAGCTCGTTCGGCGGCATGTTCGAGAGGTCGCGCGAGCGGTTCGCCCGCTCGGCGACGATCGCGGCACGCTCGACGGCCTCCCGGAGCTCGGGGTCGCCGGCATGGCCGACGACGATTCGCTCCGGCGCCTTCGTCTCGTGCTTCGACTTCCAGTTGCCGGGCGAGTAGGCGCCGAGGATCGTCCCCTCGACGAGCGCCGCGGCCTGCTCCGGCAGGGGCACGGGGAGCGACTCGTCGAGCAGCCAGACGAGCGTGCCACCGACGCGCGAGAGAGCCTGGGCGGTCGCCGCGCCGGCCGTTCTCAGCGCGTCTGCATCCACCTGGTCGCGCTGGCCGACCCCGGCCGCCACCAGGCGCGGAGCGTCGAGCTCACCGTCCAGGTGGAGGAGAACCGCCTCGCCGAGCTCGCCGCGCAGGTCGCCGCTCTCGCCGAGCTTGCGGAGCCTGGCGCCGAGCTTGTCGTCGACGATCTTGGCGCCGTCGCCGCCCAAAGGCTGCGCAACCGGCACCGCAACTGCGTCCGCGCCCGCCTGTCCTGGCAGCGCGATCTCGACCCTCGTCATCGGAGCGCGATGGTATCGCGGCGGCGCATAGACTCGCGCTCTACCCCGACAAGGAGCAACAGATGCCCGACAGCGTGCAGGAGTTTTTCGAGACGCTTCCGTCCCGCGCCGACACGTCGAAGATCGCCGGCATGAACAACTCGTATGCCTTCGACATCGAGGGCGCCGGACAGTGGACGGTCAAGGTCGCCGACGGCAGTGTCAGCGTGCACGACGGGCTCGAGGACGGGGCGGACTGCACGATCAGCGCCTCCCAGGAGATCTTCGGGAAGATCGTCGCCGGCGAGCAGAACCCGACGAGCGCCTACATGACCGGCAAGCTCAAGCTCAAGGGCGACATGGGCGCCGCGATGAAGCTCCAGAAGCTCTTCCCCGACAACTAGCCAAACACGATCTCGGCGGACTCCGCGACGCGCCGGTAGCCGACGCGCTCGTAGATCGCATTGGAGGTCGGGTTGGCGAGGTCGGTGTAGAGGAAGCAGAAGCGCCGGCCGCCCTCGAAGAGGCGGCCGTCGAGGAGCCGCTGCGACAGATCCGCGCTCAGCGCTGTCGCGTAGCCGCGGCCGCGCAACTCCGGCGGCGTGTACACGGGGCCGACGCGGATGCCGTTCGGAGTCGGGCCGCCCCAGCCGGCCAAGGACACGGGCACTCCGCCGTCCTCCCAGAGGAGGATCCCGGCGGACGGTGACGAGAGGCGGTGCTCGAGCGTCGCCTCGGCACGGTCGCGGCCCGGGCGGCCCTCATGCAGCACCTTCTGGCCGAAGGCGATCCACCAGCGCAGCGCGAGCTCGCGGTCGTTCGCCGTGGCGACTCGCGCAGAACCGGGCACGGCGGACGGCGGTCGGACCTGCTCGAGCGCGTAGACGCCCTGCCGCATGTTCGTTCGCGCTCGGAGGCCGGTCTGTTGCGACCACAGATCGGCGAAGCCCGCAGCCTCCGGCTCTGCCCCGACGACGCCGGGCAGATCCGCCGCTATGCCTCTCGCAAGCACGGTGAGCGCGTCGTCGGAACGCGGCGCGGCGAGGATGAGGTTGTACGGCGGCGTCCGCAGTGCGGCGGCGGCGACCTCGCCCTCATCGCGGACGAGCCAGAGGCTGCGGGTCGGATAGTGGTCGGGCGAGTCGCGGATCGTGCCCGCGATGCCGAGGATCAGGTTGTGACGCGCCTCGTCCGCGAGCAGAAGCGGCTCTGCCTCGGCGAGAAAGGCCGCCGCGTCGTCGAATCTGGCGATCTCCACTACTCGTCCAGCTCGACGAGCACCGCCCCGCCGGAGACGCGGTCTCCCTCGCCGACATGCACGGCGCGCACGGTCGCGGCGTAGGGCGAGACGAGCGGCGTCTCCATCTTCATCGCCTCGAGCACGACGAGCGGCTGGCGCGCGGCCACGGTCGCTCCCGCCTCGACGAGCACGCGGATCACGGTGCCCGGCATAGGTGCCACGACCTCCGCTTGCTCGTGCCCGCCCGAGCCGGACGCGTCGGCGGCGCTGTCGGCGTCGGGCGCAGGCCGCGTCGGCGGAGGGGGAAGGTTCAACCGCCACGGCTCGCTCCAGACTTCGGCCGGCACCGCCGCCGGCAGCTCCGACAGGGGAGGGTTCTCGGTCAGGAACGCGGTCGTGACGCGGCCTGCGCGAACCAGGGGGTGCCCGACGAGCCAGCGAAGAAACGGGAGATTCGTCGTGACGCCGCCGATCTCCGTCTCCAGCAACGCCCGCGCCAGGCGGTCGAACGCCTCTTCACGCGTGTCGCCGGCCGCGATGAGCTTGGCGATCATCGGGTCGTACGCGGTACCGATCTCGTCGCCCTCGCGCACACCGGCGTCGACGCGGACCCCCTCAGGCAGTCGCAAGCGCTCGAGCCGGCCGGCCTGAGGCAGGAACGAGCGCGGACCCTCCGCATACAGCCGCACCTCCACCGCGTGCCCGTGCAAGTAACAGTCTGTTACTAAGTTGGACAGCGCCTCTCCGGACGCGATCCGGAGCTGCTCGCGCACGATGTCGACGCCCGTCACGAGCTCGGTGACCGGATGTTCGACCTGGATCCGCGCGTTGAGCTCGAGGAACCAGAAGTCGCGGCCGTCGAGGACGAACTCGGCGGTGCCCGCGCTCTCGTAGCCGATCGCGCGCGCGAAGGCGACCGCGGCGTCGCTCATCGCCGCCCGCAACTCGGGGTCGAGCGCAGGCGACGGCGCCTCCTCGAGCACCTTCTGATGCCGGCGCTGGATCGAGCAGTCGCGTTCGCCGAGTGCCGTGACGTTGCCGTGCGTGTCGGCGAGAAGCTGGATCTCGACGTGGCGCGGCCGCTCGAGGTAGCGCTCGCAGAAGACGGAGTCGTCGCCGAACGCAGCTGCCGCCTCGCGGCGCGCCGCCGCGAGCGCCTCCTCGAGCTCCTCGGGCGCACGCACGACACGCATGCCACGGCCGCCGCCACCCGCGGCCGCCTTGACGAGCAGCGGGAAGCCGATCTGCTCGGGCGTGCCGCTCGGCAGGACGGGGACGCCCGCCGCCCGCGCCGTCTCCTTCGCCGCCAGCTTGTCGCCTCCGGCCCGCAGCGCCGACGGCGGCGGCCCGACCCAGGTCAGTCCCGCGTCGAGGACGGCCTCGGCGAGCTCCGCGCTCTCGGAGAGGAACCCGTAACCCGGGTGGACGGCGTCGGCGCCGGACTCGCGGGCGGCACGCACGTGCTCGGCCGGGTCGAGGTAGGACGAGATCTCGACAAGAGCGTCGGCGGACTCCGCGTGCAGCGAACCGCGGTCGTCCGGCGCCGCAACCGCGACCGTCTCGAGGCCCTCGGCGCGGCAGGCGCGAAAGATGCGGAGCGCGATCTCCCCACGGTTGGCGACGAGCAGGCGGCGCATGGAGCCGAGTCTAGGCTCCGCCTCGCCGAAAGAACCGGGCGAGTCGGCGGCTCCGGCTCTACTCTTCCTTCTCGTTTGACCGACCTTGCGAGGTGGAAGGAGCATCGCCGTGCGGCTGAGGTTGGGGGTTGCTCTGCTGGTGGCAGCGGTCGTCTCCGCGACTGCAGGCACGGCGCGCGCCGCGACGGAGTTGATCGTCACGGGCCACGGCTGGGGCCACGGCGTCGGCCTGAGCCAGTGGGGCGCCTACGGCTACGCGCTGCACGGCTGGAAGTACCGGCGGATCCTCGCGCACTACTACCCGGGCACGAAGCTCAGTCACTACGGTGAGCCGCGCGTTCGCGTGCTGCTCGCTCAAGGTGCGTCCTCCATCACCGTCGGGTGCGCCACCCCGATCCGTGTCACCGACGGCAAGCGCCTGACGCGGACGCTGCCCGCCGGGACGTACGGCGTCGGGTCGCGCCTCGTCTTCCCCGTGCGGCGCAACGGAGGAGGCTTCTCCTTCGGACACGTCGCCGTCCTCGACTGCGCCCGCGCGCCGCTCACCTTCGACGGCCGCGAGTATCACGGGACGCTCGTGCTCTGGAGCCGCGGTCGGGGCGTCGACGTCGTCAACGGCCTCTCGCTCGACACGTACCTCCGTGGCGTCGTCCCGTCCGAGTCGCCCTCGCACTGGCCGATCGCCGCGCTGGAGGCGCAGGCGGTGGCGGCTCGCTCGTACGCCCTCGCAGAACTCCGTCCGACTTCCCGGTACGACCTGGTGCCGACCACGGCCGATCAGGTCTACGGCGGCGTCAGAGCCGAACGGCCACGCTCCGACCGCGCCGTGTACGCAACGCTCGGCCAGGTCCTGACGTGGGACGGCCAGGTCGCCCGGACGTACTACTCCTCGAGCTCGGGGGGCCGAACCGAATCCGTGCAGGACGCCTGGCCGGGCGCGGCGCCGATCCCGTACCTCCGGTCTGTGCCGGATCCGTATGACAGCTACTCGCCGCATCACGACTGGGGCCCGTACAACTTCTCCTCATCGCGCCTGGCGTCGGCGTTGGGCCTGGGAAGCGCCGTCGAGTCGGCCGAGGTGCAACGGGACGGCAGCCTGCGGGCCGAGTCGGTTCTCTTCCATCTGGTGTCCGGTGCCGCCGTGAGGCGCAGCGCGAACCAGATCACCCGGTCGTTGCACCTGCTGTCGTCCTGGTTCTCGGTCGGACAGCTGTCGCTTTCGGCGAGCAGCGCTCGTGTGCTCTACGGGAGCCGCGTGACGGTCTCGGCCCGCGCGCTGAACGTGAGAGAAGCAGTGCTGCAGGAGCGGAGCAGTGACGGCGTCTGGCACGCCGTCCAGAGCATCCGGCACCAGTCGCAGCTCAGCTTCCAGCCGCGCGCGAGCACGGCCTATCGCCTCGTCGCGCCCGGCACGAATGGGACTTCGGTGTCCGTGGCGGTGGCCCCGCGCCTGCAGGTCCACGCGCAGAGCCCGCGCGTGCTCGTCGGCGAGGTCTCGCCGCGGCCGGACGGGGCCGTTGCGGTCTGGCGCGTCGTACACGGCCGCTGGCGCGTCGTCGCGCATCCGATCCTCAGTGCCGGCGGGAGCTTCAGGACGGAGCTGCCGCTGCGCCCGGTCGACTACCGGATCACGGTCGCCGCCGGCAGGATGGCCGCCGTGCAGAAGTCGCTCCATCTGACGCGGCGGATGCTCGAAGGCCTCCGGCACTCCTGACGCCCCAGGCGGCCGACCCCGACTACCTCACAGCCCAGATGCGTCGGAACGGGTGCGAGATCAAGCGGCTCTGGCGGCTGCGGCTCCAGTCGTAGAAGCGGGCCGCGACGTAGAAGGCAAACGAGATCGTGGTGATGAAGAAGCTCGTCGGCCACGGCTTCTCGAGCGAGAGCAGGATCCCGCCCTCGGTCGAGACGAGGGCGATCGCGATGCTGAGGAGCAGGGCGAGCGTGGGCCGTCCCGTCAGGCGCTGCGCGGCCGCGGCCGGCGTGATCACGAGCGTCAGTACCAGCAGGACGCCGACGATCTGGATCGCCTCGGCGGTCGTCAGCGCGAGCAGGAGGAAGATCGCGACCGAGAGCGCGCGGATGGGCACACCGCGGGCGGCCGCGATCTCCGGGTCGATGCTCGAGAAGAAGAGGGGTCGGTAGAGCGCCGCGAGGCCGACCAGGACGATGCCGCCAACGATCACGAGGGCTCGCAACTGCGCGTCGGAGACGCCGAAGATGCTGCCGAAGAGGAGGTTCGTCGCCTCGGTCGCATAGCCCTGGTAGAGCGAGAGGAAGAGGACACCCAAGCCCAGCCCGAAGGCGAGCACCGCCCCGATCGTGCTGTCCCGTTCGCGCCCACGCAGGGAGAGGAGCCCGAGCAGGAGCCCGACGAGCAGCGAGCCGCCGAGAATCCCGATCACGGGGTCGATCCCGATCAGGAGCGCGCCCGCGGCGCCGGTGAACCCGAGCTCCGAGAATCCATGCACCGCGAAGCTCATCCCGCGGGCGACGACGAAGACGCCGATCGCGCCCGACACGACCGCCGCCACCGCACCGGCCCAGAGAGCAGTGTGGACGAAGTGCTCGGCCAGCAGCTGCGTGAACATCAGTGGCCGTTCTCGACGTGGTGGACGTGCTGGTCGTCCGGCGTCCCGACGACGACCACGCGGCCGCGCACGTCGAGGACGTCGACGTCGGTTCCGTAGAGGCGGGTCAGGGTCGCGGACGTCAGCACCTCTGTCGGCGTCCCAATAGCCCAACCGCCCGGCGCGAGATAGAGCACGCGGTCGACGCTGTGCAGCACCGGGTTCACGTCGTGGGTGACGAAGACCACGGGCGTCCCGGCGCGCTCTCGGCGAGCGTCGAGCAGGTCGACGACGCCGCGCTGCTGCGCGAGGTCGAGGGAGAGCAGCGGCTCATCGGCGAGGATGAGCACCGGGTCGGCGACGAGCGCCTGCGCCACGCGCAGCCGCTGCTGCTCGCCGCCCGAGAGCCGGCCGATGGGCGCATCCGCGTACGCATTCGCCGCGACCTCGGCGAGCGAGGCGTCGACGCGCGCGCGATCCTCGTCGCTGAGGCGGCCGAAGCCCCAGCGGTGGCCGTCGAGACCGAGCCGCACGAGGTCGCGTCCGCGCAGGACGACGTCGCGGTCGAAGACGCGCTGCTGCGGCACGTAGCCGATGCGATGGCAGCGTTCCTGCGGCGGGCATCCCTCCACCACGACGCTGCCGGCTGTCGGCCGGAGCAGCCCGAGCAGGATGCGGAGCAGTGAGGTCTTCCCCGTGCCGTTCGGCCCGAGGACGGCCAGCAGCTCGCCCGGCTCGAGCTCGAGGCCGAGCCCTTCAAAAAGGGTGCGGTCCCCGAACCGGAGCGTCAGGTCGTCGACTGCGACGACGCTCATCTTGCGAGGGCGGCCGCGAGCGCGCGGGCCTGGTCGAGCTGCCACTGCTGGAAGGTCAGGTGCGGCGGCAAAGTCTCGCTCACCGGCACGACGGGAATGCCCGCCTTCTCCGCTGCGCCGCGCAGTCGTGCCGTGATGGGGGACACGGCCTGGCTGTTGTAGAGGAGCACCCGGATGCGGCGGTCCGAGACGAGTGAGTTCATGGCGGCGACGGCCGAGGGAGACGGCTCGGTTCCCTCCTCGATCAATCGCGTGAACGAGTCCGGCGCGAGGTTGCGCAGCCCTGCCGCAGCGACGAGGTAGCCCGGCACAGGCTCCGTGTACGCGACGGGAGCGCCGCCGAAGCGGGCGCGAATCGTCGCGACTTCATGCCTGAGTGGCGCGAGCGAGCGCTCGAAGCGGTGGAGGCCGCGGCGGTACGCGGCCGCGTGGGGCGGATCTGCGCGGGTGAACGCGCCGGCGATCGCCGTGGCGATGCGGTCGAGCCTCGGCACGTCGTACCAGAGGTGCGGGTTCGCGTCCTTGCCGTGTACGCCGAGGACGTCCGCCATCGTCACGACGCTGCGGTTCTTGCTCGGCGCGGCGTTCTCGAGCCTCGTCATGAAGGCGTCGTAGCCGAGCCCGTTCTCCAGTACCACTTTCGCGCTGGCCACGGCGAGGCCGCTGGAGGTTCCAGGCTCGAAGAGATGCGGGTCGGCGCTCGGGCTGGTGAGGATCGAGGTGACCGAGACGTGGGGGCCGCCGATCTGCGCGGCGATGTTGCCGTATACGTTCTCGGCCGCGACGACGTCGAGCTTGCCTCCGGCTTCCGACGAGCCTCCGCACGCGGCCAGCAGGAGCGTTACTGCGATAACGATAACGGTTCTCATTCGCATGGTGGCTACGATACTGGACATGACCGCCACGCCGCAGGATCTGTCGGAGCTGCTCGAGCGGAACGGCGTCCGTGCGACACCGCGCCGGCTGGAAGTGCTCGAGGAGCTCGCGCAGGAGCGCGACGACGTGACCGCCCAGCAACTCTGGAGCCGCCTCCGCGAACGGGACTCCCGGGCAGGCCTCGCCACGGTCTACCGGACGCTCGCGCTCCTGAGCGAGAAGGGCGTCGTCGACGTCCTCTCGCACCACGGTGGCGAGCAGTGCTACCGCCTCTGCGGCGACGAGCATCACCACCACCTGCTCTGCGAGCGCTGCCACCGCGTGGTCGAGGTGCAGGAGTGCGGGCTCGACGACTGGGTCACCGCCGCCGCGAAGCGCCACGGCTTCGTCGCGACCGACCACCGCGTCGAGATCGTCGGCCTCTGTGCCGATTGCCGCTAGCACGGCTAGAGGTTGTAGGGTCGGCAAGTCCCGCACCATCGAGAGGAGAGGCGATGGCAGCCATCGAGACCGCATCTATGACGGAGACGGCGAAGGCATTCTTCGATGCCGTCGACACCGGACAGGGCTGGGAAGCCTGCAGCGCCTTCTGCCACCCCGATGCGACGTTCACCGGGCAGGCGGAGCCGCTCGCCGAGATCCAGACACTCGCGGACTACGCCGAGTGGATGAAGGGGCTGATGTCCATCACGCCCGACGGCCGCTATGAGATGAAGGCGTTCGCCGTCGACCCCGACCGGCAGAGTGTCGTCGCGTACGCCGTCTTCCACGCGACGCATACCGGCGAAGGCGGCCCCGTTCCGCCGACCGGGAGGAGCACCAACAGCGACTACGTCTACGTGATGGAGTTCGACGGCGACAAGATCCGTCACATGACGAAGATCTGGAACGCCGGCTGGGCTCTGAGGGAGCTGGGCTGGGCCAACTAGCCGCGCCAGGTCGCCGGGCGCTTCTCGAGGAAGGCGCGCAGGCCTTCCTGCCCCTCGTCGCTCGTGCGCCGCTCGGCGATCCAGCGTGCCGTCTCGGGCCCGTCCGGCCGCTCACGCACTAGCCGCTTTGCCCAGCGCGCCGCCTGCGGGCCTGCCGATAGGAGCTCGCCCACCACACGCTCGACCGGCGCGTCGAGATCCTCCGCGACCTCGTGCACGAGCCCGATCCGGAGCGCAACCTCGGCGTCGAAGCGCTCGCCCGTCACGAAGTAGCGGCGTGCGGCGCCCGGGCCGATCCGCGCGAGCGCGAAGGGGGAGATGACGGCGGGGATGATCCCGAGCTTCACCTCCGAGAAGGCGAAGACCGCGTCGGGCGCGGCGATCGCGATGTCGGCCGCCGCGACGAGGCCTGCGCCGCCGCCCAGCGCGTGACCCTGCACGCGCGCGACGACAGGTGCGGGACAGCCGTCGATCGCCTCGAGCATTGCGCGCAGCGCGTTCGCGTCGGCGACGTTCTCCTCGTACGAGAGGTCGACCGAGGAGCGCATCCAGTCGACGTCGGCGCCGGCCGAGAAGCTCGGCCCGTCCCCGGCGAGAACGACCGCACGCGCCCGGCCGACTGCCACGAACGCTTCGGCCAGCTCGGCGATCAGCGCCGCATCGAACGCATTCCGCCGGTCGGGACGCGTGAACGTGATGCGCAGGACGTCGCCGTCCCGCTCGGTGCGGAGGTTCTCGGGCACGGCGAGGAGCTTAGAGTCCTGGCCATGCTCCGGGGAGCCGTCGCCGCCGCTGTCACGCCGCTCCGCGACGGCCGGATCGATGCCGATGCGGTCGGGCCGTACGTCGACTTTCTGGCGGGGCATGGAGTCGACGGGCTGCTCGCGCTCGGGACGACCGGTGAGGGCGTGATGTTCCCGCCCGCACACCGCAGGGAGATCGCACAGTGCTTCCTCGATGCCGCGGCCGGGCGGATCCAGGTCGCCGTCCACGCCGGCGCGCAGACGACGCACGACACCGTCGCCCTTGCCGAGCATGCGGCGTCAGCCGGAGCCGACGCGGTGGCCGTCATCGCGCCGCCCTACTTCGCCCTTGACGAGGACGAGCTGCTCAGGCACTTCGTCGCGGCCGCGGCGGCCTGCGCGCCTGTGCCCTTCTACCTCTACGAGTTCGAGGCGCGCAGCGGCTACGCGATCCCGATCCCGGTGATCGAGCGGTTGCGCGAGCAGGCGCCGAACCTCGCCGGCCTGAAGGTCTCGGACTCGCCCTGGGACAGGGTCTCGCCCTACCTGCTCGAGGGCCTGGACGTGTTCGTCGGCGCGGAGGCGTTGCTCGTGGAGGGACTGGCGGCCGGCGCGGCCGGTGCCGTCTCAGGCCTCGCGGCGAGCTTCCCGGATGCGGTGGTTCCGCTCGTGCGCACGCCGTCGCCGGAGCTGGGGGAGACCGCACGCGCGCTGCGTGTGTCACTCGCCCGGCTTCCGTTCCATGCCGCCTCGAAGGCCGCACTCGGGCTTCGCGGCGTGCCGGTCTCTGCCGAGGTCTGCGCGCCTTTGCGTGGTCTGACTGAGGCGGAGCACGAAGAGGTCGAGCGGATCGTGCGCAACTGGCAAGGGTGAGCGCGCTCCGCAGCCTGATCCTCGCGGCCGCGGACAGCCCGCGGCTGCAGCGGTTCGTCCAGCGCTACGGCTTCCGTCTCGGTGCCGCGCGCTTCGTCGCCGGGGAGAGCCTGGACGCGGCCGTCCCGGTGCTGCGGCGACTGAACGAGCAGGGCCTACTGACGAACACGACGCTGCTCGGTGAGGGTGTGCGCGAAGAGACCGAGACGCGCGAGGTCGTCGACGCCTACCGCGAGCTGCTCGACCGGATCCACGCGGAAGGGCTGCGGACGAACGTCGCCCTGAAGCTCACCCATCTCGGGCTCTCGATCGACGAGGCGCTGGCGGAGCGCAACCTCGCCGAGCTCGTGCAGCATGCGGCACGGCTCGGCAACTTCATCCGCATCGACATGGAGGAGTCCCGCCACGTCGGCGCCACCCTCCGCATCTACCGCAGCCTGCGCCGCGGCGGCCACCAGAACGTCGGCGCGGTGCTGCAGTCGTACCTGTTCCGCAGCGAGGAGGACCTGGCGGCGCTGCTGCCGCTGGCTCCGAACCTCCGCCTCGTCAAGGGCGCGTACCTCGAGTCGCCGGAGGTCGCGTATCCGCACAAGCGCGACGTCGACGCGGCGTATGTCCGGCTGCTCGAGACGTCTCTCGTGGCCGACGGCTTCACCGCGGTTGCGACGCACGACGAGACGCTGATCGAGCACACGATCTCGTTCGCCCGCGAGCACGGAATCCCGACGGAGCGCTTCCAGTTCCAGATGCTGTACGGCGTCCGTTCGCGCCTGCAGCTCGACCTCGTCCGGCGCGGCTTCGACGTGCTGGTGGCCACTCCGTACGGGCCGGAGTGGTACCGCTACCTCATGCGCCGGCTTGCCGAGCGGCCGGCCAACGTGCTCTTTCTGCTTCGGAATCTCGTGCGCGGCTGAGCTCCAGGAGGAGCACACCGGCGAGGGCGACCAGCGCAAGGTCGCGTACCAGGAGGTACCACGACCACGGCGCTGCATGGTCGAGCGCGAGCGCCCAGTAGTGCCCCGGAAACCACGTCTGCGTCAGTCCAAGGGCGAGGAAGAGCAGGCCTCCGCCAAGGACCCCGCGCAGGCCCCGCACGAGGAAAACGAAGGGAACGAGCCAGATGAGGTACTGCGGCGAGAGCACCTTGTCGAAGCAGACGAGTGCGACGACGGCTGCGGCCGCTGCGATCAGCATGGCCTCTCCATTCGCGTAACGGCGGCGCGCAAAGACGATCCAGATCGCGACGACAGATCCCGCCTCGAGCACCGTCGAGAGATCGGCTGCGAGCCCGGCGCCGCGCCCACTCAGTGCCTGCGCCCCGTGGGTCGAGACGGTCGTGAGTGGCCGCATGCCGAGGTGCTGAGCCGCCATCAGCACTGCCGCGCCGAGGCTCTCCACCTGCAGCGGCCTGTTGAGCTGGTCGGCGAACATGGCGCGGAGGCCGTCCGGGCCGAGCACGGCGAAGGGCACGAAGCACGCAGCCGAGACGAGGACGAACGCCGCGACGAAGGCGAGGGCGCCGGCCTCTCCTCGCCGGCGCCAGAGGTGGGCGACGGCGAGCGGCAGGAGAACGGCGGGCCAGAGCTTCGCCGCGAAGCCGAGCCCGAGGAGCGCTCCACTCATGAGAGGTCGCTCCCGGACGACCGCGGCGAGCGCGCCGAGCGCAAGCAGGGTCGGCCACAGGTCGAAGCGGGTATCGAAGAGCGAGCCGAGGGCGAGCGGCGAGATTCCGATCGCGAGCAGCGCGGCCCACGTCCGCGCCGCACTGGCTTCGACCGCGCTCAGCGCCGAGGCCGAGACCGCGATGCACGCGGCACCG
This sequence comes from Gaiellaceae bacterium, assembly GCA_036494245.1. Classification (GTDB taxonomy): domain Bacteria; phylum Actinomycetota; class Thermoleophilia; order Gaiellales; family Gaiellaceae; genus Palsa-739. The sequence continues at coordinate 1,752 of DASXOM010000159.1, read as the reverse complement.
CACACGCCCATGAGCACCGCGAACGACGTCGCGTAGCTCCAGCTCATGTACGATGGGAGGAGCATGGCCGGGAGTGCCGCCGGCGGGTACTCGAACTTGAAGTCGCGATAGGGGACGGCGCCGTGGCGCATGAGCCCCGCGTAGTGAACGTAGACCGGAACGTCGGAGAGTTGGCCGTGCTCGATCCAGCTGATGAGCGCGTAGAACGAGAAGCCGAACAGGACCGAGGCGACCGCCACGGCCGCCCAGTTCGTTTGCTCGCGCCTCACTCGACGATGTCGAACTCTTCGGCGATCGCCGGCTCCTCGCCGATCAACTCCGGAATCGCACCGAGATCTGGCAGCTGCTCGTCGAAGGAGATCAGCCCGAAGCGATCCTGCGCCTCGTTCGCGATCCAGACGTCGCCTTCCGGGAGCCCGGGCAGGTACTCGCGCAACTCGGCAAGCGTCGTCTTCGAGTCAGACAGGTTCCAGATCAGGATGCGCGCTATCACGCGGTCGGCGGTGGGCTCTCCTCGGGAAGCTTCGCCAGGAGCGCCTGGATACGGCGGAGCACGTCCATTTCCTCGTGGCCGAAGTCGTCGAGGAATGCCTTCAGCGCCGAGCGCATGAGCTGTACTTCGTCGGGATTCAGTTCGATGGAGGTCATGCGCGAAGCGTAAAGGCCTACATCCGGAAGATGCCGAAGGTCGTCTCGGGGATCGACGCGTTGCGCGCCGCCGCGAGCCCCAGCGCGAGCACGCGGCGCGTGTCGAGCGGGTCGATGATCCCGTCGTCCCACAGTCGCGCGGTCGAGTAGTAGGGATTCCCCTCCGCTTCGTACTTGGCGCGGATCTCGTCCTGGTTGACGTCGCCGACCATGGACAGCACCGTCGCGGCCTGCTCGCCGCCCATGACCGAGATGCGCGCGTTCGGCCACATCCAGAGCTGCCGCGGCCCGTACGCGCGGCCGCACATCGCGTAGTTGCCTGCGCCGAACGAGCCGCCGGTGACGACCGTGAACTTCGGCACCTGTGCGTTCGCCACGGCCATCACGAGCTTCGCTCCGTCGCGCGCGATCCCGCCGGCCTCGTACTCGGTCCCGACCATGAAGCCGGTGATGTTCTGCAGGAAGACGAGCGGAATGCGCCGCTTGCAACAGAGCTCGATGAAGTGCGCGCCCTTTTGCGCCGACTCGGCGAAGAGGACGCCGTTGTTCGCGAGGATCCCGACGTGGAACCCCTCGATCCGCGCGAAGCCGGTAACGAGCGTCTCGCCATACATCTGCTTGAACTCCTGCAGCCGTGAGCCGTCGACGATGCGCGCGATCAGCTCGCGCGGGTCTACCTGGTGGCGGAAGTCCTCGGGGATGAGGCCGTAGAGGTCGGACGGGTCGAGTGCCGGCGGCTCGGGCGTGGCGACGTCCCAGGTCGCGTCCGGCCGCGGCGCGTCGAGGTTCCGGACGATGCCACGTGCGATGGCGAGCGCGTGCTCGTCAGAGGTCGCATAGTGGTCGGCCACGCCGGAGCGTCGCGTGTGGACGTCCGCGCCGCCGAGCTCCTCGGCCGTCACGTCCTGCCCGGTGGCGGCCTTCACGAGCGGCGGGCCGCCGATGAAGATCGTGCCCGTGCCCCGCACGATCACGGTCTCGTCCGACATCGCCGGCACGTAGGCGCCGCCTGCGGTGCACGAGCCCATCACGACCGCGATCTGCGGGATCCCCTGCGCGGACATCTGCGCCTGGTTGAAGAAGATCCGGCCGAAGTGCTCGCGG
>DASXOM010000158.1:0-2329 GCA_036494245.1 Gaiellaceae bacterium | reverse complement strand
TGTCCTTCGCCCGCTGGTCGCCGCGCTCGATCAGCTTGGCGAGCTCGACCTCCTCCGCGGCCGTCAGCAGCGGGTAGCGCCCGGCCTCGTTGAGGAACAGCTGGAGCGAGTCGGTCGTCATCGCGGCGACCGTCTCGTTCGAGAAATGCGTCTCGTTGACGTCCGGCAGGCTGCAGTCGTCGGTGAGCTCGATCCCGCGTTCCTCGAGCTGCTCGTAGAGCGCCGAGACCTCCTCCTCGTCGAGCTCGAGCTCGGTCACGGTCTGCGAGAACGCGGACAGGTTGATGCACCCCGCCCCCTCGGCGTGCTCCATCAGCGCGCGTAGCTGGTCATGGCTCATGGCGTTGCTATTGCCCCCCTTCGAGGTTCGATAACGCGTTCGGGTTCGAGGCCGCATCCCTGGGTAGAATCAGAGGCAGTGAAGGCGCCGGACACGCTCTGGGAGCTCGTCTTCCTCATGGTGATCCTCAAGATCCCCATCGCATATCTCTGCTACGTGGTTTGGTATGCGATCAAGGCGGAGCCTCGGGGACGCGGAGGCCCGGCCGGGGTTCGGGTGATCCCGGATCCGCCGCCGCCGGGCTACGACCGCCTTCGCCCGCGCTCGCGCCGTCGGCCGCCGCGGCCGCACGGCGGTCCCGCCCGGGTCTACGCGCGCACCGCGCGCGCCGCCGCTGCGCGCGCCGATAGGATCGCCGATCGGTGAGCGCTCAAGGCGAGGTCTTCCACGAGAGCGGGGAGAAGCGGTCGTCCGAGACGGTCGCGGGCTTCCTCTCCGCGATCGCCATCTTCGTCAGCCTCGTCGGGCTTGCGTGGCATCCGCTGCGCCTGATCCTTCCGGCACTTGCGATCTCGCTCATCGCCTCGGGCATGGGAAACGGCAAGGGACGCCTGCAGTTCGCGGCGGTCCTCATCTGCGGCGTCTGCTTCTTCCTGGGGATGACGGTCGCGGTGGCTCTCAGCAAGCCGCTCTGGTAGCGACGTCGCACTGCTACAACGGACGTGGACATGGATCGTCCCGACGTTGACGGCCTGAACACCGGGTACGCCGCACTGCTCCTCGAGCAGTACCTCGACAACCCCGGCGCCGTGTCGGAGGAATGGCGCGACCTCTTCGAGTCCCGCCCGGAGATTCTCCTCGAACGGCAGCCCGGCCTCGCGCGGCTGCTCTCCCAGTACGAGACGGATGGGAACGGTGAGACGCCGGTGCTCCTGCCGCCGGCGGAGCCGACGGCAGACTCCGAGCTCCTCGGAGGAATCGCCGCGGCGATGGCGCTCGTCAAGGCGTTCCGGATGCACGGGCATCTCGCGGCCCGCCTCGACCCGCTCGGTTCGGAGCCGCCCGGCGATCCGGCGCTCGAGCCCGAGCGCCTGATCCCGAAGCTGACGCCGGAGCTGCAGGCGCGGATCCCTTCCTCGCTGCTCCGCCTGCACGTCGAGGGCGAGACGCTGGCCGACGCACTGCCGCACCTCCGTGAGACCTACACGGGGACGATCGCGTACGAGATCGAGCACATCTCGGATCACGAGGAGCGCGTCTGGCTCCGCCAGGCGATCGAGTCGGGCCGATATCGGCGCGCGCTCTCGCGCGACGAGCGAGTGCGGCTGCTCAGGCGCCTGAGCCAGGTGGAGGGGATGGAGCGCTACCTGCGGCGCGCGTTCCTCGGTCAGAAGCAGTTCTCCGCTGAGGGCCTGGACGTGATGATCCCGATGCTCGACGAGGCGATCGACCTCGCCGCGCGGGACGGCGCCCACGAGGTCGTGCTCGGAATGGCGCATCGCGGCCGGCTGAACGTCCTCGCACACGTCGTCGGGCGGCCGTACGAGACGATCCTGCGCGAGTTCGAGGGCGAGCGGACGATCGAGGCCGTCGTCTCGAGCGAGGAGGGAGGCAGCGGCGACGTCAAGTACCACCTCGGCGCGCAGGGGACGAGGTCGACGCCGACCGGCGACATCACCATCACGCTCGTGTCCAACCCGAGCCATCTCGAGGCGGTCGACCCGGTGGTCGAGGGACGGGCGCGGGCGGAGCAGACCGACCGTTCCTCGCGCCAGGGCTACCACGATCCGAGCGTCGCGCTTCCCGTCCTCATCCACGGGGACGCGTCGTTCGCCGGCCAGGGGAGTGTCGCCGAGACGCTCAATCTCCAGGCGCTTGCGGGCTACTCGACGGGCGGCACGCTCCATCTGATCTCGAACAACCAGGTCGGGTTCACCACCGACCCCGAGAGCGGCCGCTCGACTCGGTACTCGAGCGACCTCGCCAAGGGCTTCGACATCCCCATCATCCACGTCAACGCCGACGATCCCGAGGCTGCGCTCGCCTCGA
>DASXOM010000157.1:0-14511 GCA_036494245.1 Gaiellaceae bacterium | reverse complement strand
GCGGTAGCGAGAGATCGTCCGGATCAGGATGAAGCTGATCGCGTAGACGACGACCGAGACGAGGAAGACGATCAGCCAGATCGGCACCTGGTTGTTGTCGTTGCTGCTCCTGTTGCCGCCGCCGAAGCCGCCGAACATCCCCGCATACAGGCCGAAACGCGTGAGTAGCGCGGCGAGCATCGCGAAGAAGCTCGCCACCGTCATCACGAGCACGTCCCGGTTTGCGATGTGCGAGAGCTCGTGGCCCAGCACGGCCTCGATCTCCTGCGGCTCGAGCCGCCGCCACAGCCCCTGCGTCACCGCGACTGCCGCGTGCTTGGGGTTCCGGCCCGTCGCGAACGCGTTCGGGACGTCGCTGTCGACGACCGCGATGCGCGGCTTGGGGAGGTTCGCCATCGCGCAGAGGCGCTCGACCATCGCATGCAGGTCGGGTGCTTCCTCGGCCGTGACGACCTTGGCCCCCGCCGCGCGAAGCGCGAGCTTGTCGGAGGTGTAGTACTGGAAGAAGGCCAGCCCGACGATGATCACGAGCATCGGCACGAGGCCGAAGTTGAGGACGCTGAACAGGACGACGCCAAAGACGACGTAGAGCAGGCCGAGCAGCGCACCCGTGAAGAGCATGCGCACGGAGAGGCCCCGGTCGCGTCCAAAGTTTTTGCGTTGCATGGACCGAATGGTACTCAGCGGGTGGTTCCTGCAGCCCCTCCTCTTAGCGGTCCATTAGAGTCCTCGCCGGTGCGCCACCCAGCAGTCATCGCCGCTGCCGCAGTGCTCGGCGCCGCCGCGCTCGCAGGCTGCGGCTCACAGGGCGTCGCCTCGCCGACACCGAACACCGTGATCGGGACGGTCTCGACCACGTCGTCGTTCCCGATCGTCGCCGCCTTCCACGTCAAGGGCGTCGCGAAGAAGGGCAGCGCGGTCTACGCGAGCGCCAGCTGCGGTGGTTGCCACACGCTCGCCGCGGCGCACTCGACCGGCACCGTCGGCCCGAACCTCGACCAGCTCAAGCCCGATTACCGCGCGGTCACCGCCCAGGTGACGAACGGCGGCGGCGGAATGCCGTCTTTCAAGTCGCAGCTGAGCACGCAGCAGATCGCAGATGTGGCCTCCTACGTCGTCGTCTCGACCGGCGGCACGGCGCCGTAGAGCTTCCCTCCGCGTTTCCGGCGCACGTCGCCGCCTTCGCGCTCGATCTCGACCGGACGCTGATCGCCGAGGACGGCGTGCTGCGGCCGCGCACCCGCGACGCGCTCGCGCAGACGCGGGGCACAGGCACGCACGTCGTGGTCGTCACGGGGCGGATGTTCCGAGCGGTACGGCCGTACCTCGAGCAGGCGCAGCTCGACGATCTCGTGGTCTGCTACCAGGGAGCCGTCGTCGCCGATCCGGCGACGGGCGAGTTCCTGCTCCACGTTCCCATCCCGCTCGCGGAGGCCCGGGAGGCGATGGAAGCGGTGCTCGCGGCCGGTTTCCATCTCAACTGCTACGTCGACGACCTGCTCTACGTCGCGGAGGTGACACCGGAGGCGAGGCGCTACGCCGACTTCCAGCACCTCGACATCCACGCCGTGGGCGATCTTCGCGCGTGGCTCGACCGCGACCCGACGAAGCTCGTTGCGGTCGGCGACCCGGGGGCGCTCGACGAGCTCGAGGCGGAGCTGAAGCCCCGCTTCGCGGGCCGCCTCTTCATCTCCAAGTCGCTGCCCTACTTCCTCGAGTTCGCGCACCCGGACGTGAGCAAGGGGAGCGGGCTCGCGTTCGTCGCCGACCGACTCGGCTTCGGGCCCGAGGAGACGGTCGCGTGCGGCGACGGCGAGAACGACCGCGAGCTCCTCGACTGGGCCGGCTTCGGCGTCGCCGTGGCGAACGCGCACGAGGATGTGCTCGCGCGCGCCGACCTCGTCGTTCCCTCGGTGCAGGAGGAAGGCGTAGCCGACTTGCTCGAGGCCTACTTAGACTCAGTCGCGTGATCGATGCGCGCGCAGCCCGGAACGATCCCGAGGAGTTCCGGCGCCGCCTCGCGCGCAAGGGCGCCGGCGAGGCGTTCGACGCCTGGCTCGCCGCCGACGAGAAGTGGCGGGAGCTCGTCCCCCGCGTCGACGAGCTCCGCTCCCGCACGAAGCTGAAGGGCAAGCCGACGCCGGAGCAGCTCGAGGAGCTGCGCGGCGTCAAGGACGAGCTGCAGCAGGCGGAGCGCGAGCTCGCGGAGGCAGAGGCGACACGAGACGAGGTCGGCATCCGGATCCCAAATCCGCCCGCCGACGACGTCCCCGACGGGGCCACCGAGGATGACGTGCGCGTCGAGCGGGTCGTCGGCGAGCCGCCGCAGCTGGAGGAGCCGAAGGAGAGCCTCGAGATCGGCCGCTTCGACATGGACCGGGCGGCGCGGATGAGCGGCGCGCGCTTCGGCTACTGGATCGGCGACACCGCCCGCCTCGCGCTGGCCATGTACCGCTATGCGCTCGACCGGCTCGCGGAAAAGGGTTTCGCCACGGTGCTGCCGCCCGTGCTCGTGCGAGAGGAGGCGCTGATCGGGACGGGCCACTTCCCCTCCGACGAAGACAGCGTCTACGCGGTTCCCGCGGACGGCCTCTACCTCTCCGGCACGGCCGAGATCCCGCTCTCGAGCCTCCACGCCGGCGAGATCCTCGACACCGAGGCGCTGCCGCTCCGCTACGTCGCGTTCTCGCCGTGCTTCCGCCGCGAGGCGGGCGCGGCCGGCAAGGACACGCGCGGGATGTTCCGCGTGCACCAGTTCAACAAGGTGGAGCAGTTCTCGCTGACGCTTCCGGAGAGCTCGTGGGACGAGCACGAGTTCCTGCTCGCGAACACCGAGGAGCTCGTGCGCGAGCTCGGCGTGCCGTACCGCGTCGTCGTCCTGCCCGCCGGCGACATCTCCTCGGCGGCTGCGAAGACGTACGACCTCGAGATCTGGTTCCCGAGCATGGGCCGTTACCGCGAGACGGCGTCGATCTCGAACACGACCGACTTCCAGGCGCGCCGGCTGGGGATCCGCTACCGCGACGGCAAGAGCCCCGAGCCGCTGCACATGCTCAACGGCACCGCCGTTGTCGACCGGATGGCGCTCGCGGTCCTCGAGAACTTCCAGGGCGAGGTCCCCGACGTTCTGCGCCAGTACGGCGCGCCCGAGCGCGTTACTCCTTAGCGAGCCACGCCTTCGCAAGCCGCTTCTGCGCGCGCGTCAGCCAGGCCTCCTCGACGAGGTCGCGCAGCTCGTCACGTTCGAGCCGCTCGAGGTCGGGGATTCGCATGAGGACGGCGGAGTAGCCGTCCCAGTGCGGCGTCGTGAAGTAGATCCCGCGCGCGTCGGAGAGAAGCAACTCCTTTACGCCGAGGTCGGCGACGCGGAAGACGAGCACGTCGTCGAGACGCTCACCCGTGTCGGGATCCAGGGCGTCCGGCCTCCGGCTGCGGTGGAAGCAGAACATCTTCCCGTGCACTTTGTAGACGGGCCGCTCGTCCTCGACCTCCTTCGCCGCCTCCGGCATGCCGAGCGCGAGCTTGTCGAGATCCTTCATGGTCGCCACGGCTGCGACACTAGACGCCGCGGCGGGGTGCCGGAGCGGTCGAACGGGGCGGTCTTGAAAACCGTTGACGGGGCAACTCGTCCGTGAGTTCGAATCTCACCCCCGCCGCTGCTACGAACCGGCGGGGCCGCGGGTCTATGCGTAATAGCTCGCGAGCTTCTGACTGCTGCTTTGATCGAGGTTGGAGTACTCGGGAGCGTGCTCCACGTGCTCGCGTGTCCCGGCCACGGTGATCGTTTGTGTGTCGAGGTCGATGTCGGTGATCACGCTGCCGTGGATTGCGTGCTCCTTGTTGCGGCCGAATAGACCCTTGCGGCTCGCCACGAGCAGACAGGCGCTGTCGGCACTCACCCGCATGACCTCGCCGATGGGTTCCTCGTCGCGGCCGACCACGGCGAAACCCACCATCCCAGTGTGGAGCTCAAGTTCATGTTGTTGCGCTGCGTTCATCCTCGCCTCCTAGCCGCGCAGAAGTAGTTCATATGGCGAACTTCTTCATAACCGATCGCTAACAAACCGAATCCTTCCCCGCTCGCCCGAGCCGCCTCTGTAGCGTTCTCGGCCATGACGACGGGAGACGATCTTCGCGGCCTGATGCGGCTCTGGCCGCACGGTGTCTCGATCCTCAGCGTGGATGTCGAGGGCGACCGGATGGGAGTCACGGTCTCCTCGCTCGTCTCGCTCTCGCTCGAGCCGCCGCTGGTCGGCGTCTCGATCGGCAAGGACGCTTCCTGCTACGAGCTCCTACGCAGCGCCGGCCGCTTCGCGATTAGCCTGCTCGGCGCCGAGCAGGAGGAGCTCGCGCGCCGCTTCGCCGCCGGCTACCCGCCGATCGTCCACTGGCAGGGCGTGCCGACCCGTGAGGGACAGATCGCGCCGCTGATCGAAGGGGCGCTCGGCTGGATCGAGGCCGAGACTCGCACCGAGGCGGACGCCGGCGACCACACGTTCTTCATCGCCGACGTCCTGTCGATCGAGCACGGCCCCTCGCACCACGCGCTCGTCTACCGCGAGAGCAACTACCACTCGGTTTGACCGAGGCCGTCGTCTTCGACCTCGACGGAGTGCTGCTCCAGTCCGAGGAGGTCTGGGACGCAGTCCGCGAGCGCTACGTGCGCGCGGCCGGGGGCCGGTACGACGAGGAAGTGCAGCGGGCGATGATGGGAATGTCAGCACCGGAGTGGTCTCGGTACTTGCACGAGGAGGCCGGGGTCCGCGCAGACCCCGAGGACATCAACCGCGACGTCGTCGAGCGGATGCTCGAGGCGTACCGGAGGGAGCTGCCGCTCCTGCCGGGCGCGGTCGAGGCGGTACGGCGCACGGCCGAGTCGTTCCCGCTCGCTCTCGCGTCCTCCTCGAATCGCGAGGTCTTCGAGGCCGTGCTGGAGCTCGCCGGCATCGCGGATTGCTTCAGCGCCACTGTCTCGTCGGAAGAGGTCGCGCGCGGCAAGCCGGCGCCCGACGTGTACTTGGAGGCGGCCCGCCGGCTTGGCGTCGAGCCGGGGCGGTGTGCCGCAGTCGAGGACTCCCATGCCGGGATCCGCTCGGCGAAGTCGGCCGGGATGCGCGTCGTCGCGATCCCCAACACGAGCTACCCGCCCGATGACGAAGCGCTCGAGCTCGCGGACGCGGTCGTCGGCTCGCTCGACGAACTGACGGTCGACGTGCTCAGAGGCTAGAGCAGCCGCTCGCCGCGGGCGTCGAACGCGCGGATCCCCGGGGCGAGCGCAGGATCGAAGTCCTCACGGAACATCGTGAAGATGATGACGTCGCGCAGCGGCCCGGTCTCCCGCGCCGGCAGCCGCCGTCGCAGCGTCGCCTCCTCGACGAAGCCGAGCTTGCGCGGGACGCCCTGGCTCGCCTCGTTGCGCGGCTCGATGCGGATCTCGATCCGGTCGGCGTCGCAGACCTCGAACCCGGCACGGGTGAGCGCGGCCGCCGACTCGGTCGCGATTCCCTGCCTCGTCGCGCTCGCCCGGATCCAGTAGCCGATCTCGAGACCGCCCGGCCCGATCCGCGGATGCAAGCCCGTGCCGCCCAGAATCTCCGCCTCGTCAGCGCTGAAGATCCCGCACGTGAAGTTGTCGCCCGAGTCGAAGTTGGCACGGAACTGCTTGATCAACTCGGTCTTCTGCTCGATCGTCTGCGGCTCCTGGTGCGCCCACGGCATCCACGGCAGCAGGTGCTCGAGACTCGAGTCGATCGCCTCCTTCAGCAGCGACGCGTCGCGGGGCTCGTAGCAGCGGATGACGAGGCGCTCCGTCTCGATCCGGTACGGAGCGGGCGGCCCTTCCCAGCTCACGCCACGCGTCCGACGAGGACGCAGCCGTTGTGCCCGCCGAGGCCCATCGCGTTCGACAGGGCGACGTCGACCTGCACCTTCCGCGCCTCGTTCGGCACGTAGTCGAGGTCGCACTCGGGATCGGGGTGCACGTAGTTCATCGTCGGCGGGAGGACGCCGTCGCGGATGGCGAGGACGCACATCATCGCCTCGACCGCGCCCGCGGCCCCGAAGCAGTGGCCGGTCACGGACTTCGTCGAGGAGACCGCGAGCCGGTACGCGTGCTCGCCGAAGACCGACTTGATCGCGCGCGTCTCGGCCGCGTCGCCGAGCGGCGTCGAGGTTCCGTGCGCGTTGATGTAGCCGACCTGCTCCGGCTCGAGGCCCGCCCGCTCGAGCGCGCGCCGCATCATCTCGGCGACGCCGACGGACTCGGGATCGGGCTGGGCGAGATTGTGGGCGTCGTTGGACATCCCGTAGCCGAGGATCTCGGCGTAGATCGTCGCGCCGCGGCGCTTGGCCGCCTCGAGCTCCTCGAGCACGAGCACGCACGCGCCCTCCCCCATCACGAAGCCGGCGCGCGTCGCGTCGAAGGGGCGCGACGCCCGCGGCGGGTGCTCGTCCTCGGCGGCGAGACCGCGCATCGCGCAGAAGCCGGCCAGGGTCAGCGGATGGATGCAGGCCTCGGCGCCTCCCGCCAGCACGGCGTCGGCGTCGCCGCGCTTGATCACCTCCGCCGCCTCTCCGATCGCGGTCGAGCCTGTCGCGCAGGCCGAGACGGGTGCGTAATTCGGGCCGCGGAAGCCGAGCGAGATCGCGAGCTGGCCGCTCGCCGTGTCGACGAGGACGTTCGGGAGGAAGGTCGGGGCGACGCGATCGAGGCCTCGCTCGCGCAGCACGTCGTGCTCCTCCATGAGCTTGATGAAGCCGCCGATGGCCGTGCCGAAGAGAATCCCGACCCGGTCCGGCGAGTACACGCCGTCCAGCCGCGCGTCGGCGACAGCCTCCCGCGCGGCGCCGAGCGAGAGGAGCACGTTGCGGTCGAGCCTCCGCGCGTCCTTCGGCGAGGCGACCTGGCTCGGGTCGAAGTCCTTCACCTCAGCCGCGATCCGCACGGGGAACTCGCTCGCATCGAAGGAGCGGATGAAGTCGATGCCGCTCTCGCCGGCGACGGCCGCGCGCCACGTCGACGGCGCATCGGCGCCGATCGGCGTCACGGCACCGAGCCCGGTCACGACCACACGGCGCATCCCGCGAGGTTAGACGCGCGGTGTCTGCGCAGGTTGCGGGCTACGCCGTCTCAGCGACGACCGCGTCGACGAGCACGGCGTACACGTTCGTCGGCTCGGTCTTGCCCTTCATGAGCAGCTCGCCCTGCGCCTCGAGCGCGATGCCGTCGGCGAGGCCGCCGCGTGTGTTCTCGTCGATCAGGATCGGGCGCCCCAACTCCTTGGTATGCGCCTCGAGCCGGGCGGCGACGTTGACCGTGTCCCCGACGCAGGTGTACGTTGCCCGGTTCTGCGTGCCGGTGTAGCCGGCGACGACGCGACCCGACGCGATGCCGATGCCGATCTGGATCTGCACCTTCTCGCGAGCCGCTTGCTCGTCGTTGAACAGGCGGATCAGCTCGACCATCTGGCGCGCCGCGAGCACCGCCGCCTGCCGATGGTCGTCCCGCGGAACGGGCGCGCCGAAGATCGCCATCAGGCCGTCGCCGACCATCTGGTTGACGATGCCGCCCTCGCCGGTGATCGCGTCCATCATCAGCAGGTAGTAGTCGTTGAGCAGCTCGATCGTCTCGGCGGGCTCGCGCGACTCCGAGATCGTCGTGAACGAGCGGATGTCGCAGAACAGCGCCGACGCGTCGACGTACTGGCCGCCGAGCGAGAAGCCGGAGGTGAGCAGGTCGTCCGCCACCTCCTTGGTGGCGAACTTGCTGATCAGCTCCCGCTGCTGGTCGCGGAGGCGCTTCTTCTCGAGGCTCGCGTTGATCCGTGCGTTCAGCAGCACCGGGTTGACCGGCTTTGTCAGGTAGTCCTCGGCGCCCATCTCCAGACATCGCACGACGCTGTCGATCTCGTCGAGCGCCGAGGTGACGACCACGGGAATGTCGCGGAGATGCGGGTCGTCCTGCAGCTCCGCGAGCACCTCGTATCCGTCGAGCTCGGGCATGAGCACGTCGAGCAGCAGCAGGTCGAACCGCCGCTGCCGCAAGAGGTCGAGCGCCGCGCGGCCGTCCTCGGCGAAGGCGACGGCGTGTCCCTCGTGCTCGAGGCCGCGGGCGAGCAGAAGCCGGTTCACGCGGTTGTCGTCGGCGATCAGGATGCTGCCCGCTGCCGGCGCGGGACCGCTCACGAGACCGGCTCCGACCGCAGAGCCGTGAGCGCGTCGCGTAGTGGGCCGTACTCGTGCTCGACCCGGCCAACGAGCTCGCCGGCTTCGTCGAGCTCGCCGGCCTTGGCGCGTGCCTCCAGGGTGCGGCAGAGCTCGGCGAACTCCGTGGCGCCGAGCGTGGCGCCGTTCGACTTCAACGTGTGTGCCGCACGGCGCAGCTCCTCGGCGCTTCCGTCGTCGAGCGCGCGGCGGAGGGCGGCGACCAGCTCGGGCGCGTCTGCGAGGAACGCGTCGATCACCTCGGCGAGGAAATCGTCGCCACCGAGGTCGCGCAGGTTCTTGAGCGCGTCGTCGTCGAAGCTGACGTACTCGACCGCCTCGGAGCCACCGTTCGCATCCGCGCGCGGCTTCGCGCGCTTGAGCGCGGCCACCAGCTCCTCGGCGCGGATCGGCTTCGCGACGTAGTCGTCCATGCCGGCCGCGAAGCAGGCCTCGCGATCCTCGGGAAGCGCGTTCGCCGTCATCGCGATGATGCGCGGGCGGCTCTCGGGCGACCAGCGCTCGCAGATCCTGCGCGTCGCGTCGAGGCCGTCGAGCTCCGGCATCTGGACGTCCATCAGGACGACGTCGTACGGCCGGCGCTCGAGCGTCTCGATCGCCTCGAGGCCGTTGTTCGCGACGTCGGCGCGGTAGCCGAGCTGCTCGAGGAGACGCAACGCGACCTTCTGGTTCATCGCGTTGTCCTCGGCGAGCAGGATGCGAAGCGACGACCTGGCGCGCTTTCCGTCGGCCGCGGGCTCGACCTCCTCTTCGACGGCGCCCGCCGAGAGCAGACGCAGCAGCGTGTTGTAGAGCTGCGACGCCTTGAACGGCTTGGCGAGCTGGGCGGAGAAGAGGTTGCTCGTCTCCGCCTGCGGCAGACGACCGAGCGACGTGAGGAGCAGAAGCGGGAGCTCCTCCGCGCTCCGGCGGGCGCGGATCTCGCCCGCGAGAGCGAGACCGTCCATCTCCGGCATCATCATGTCGAGCACTGCGACGTCGAATGGCTCGCCTTGATCGACCAGGCCGAGCGCGGCGATGGGCAGCTCGACGGCGACGGGCTCCATCCCCCAGGAGCGCGCGTGCCGGGTGACGATCTCGCGGTTCGTCGCGTTGTCGTCGACGATCAGGATGCGCTTGCCGGCCAGATGCGGGAGGCCGTCCTCGAGCGCGATCTTCGTCGGCACGTCGGCCTCGATGGCCGGCAGCGAGATGCGGAACGTCGAGCCCTTCCTCTGCTCGCTCTCGACGGAGATCGTGCCGCCCATCAGCTCGACGAGGCGCTTCGAGATCGCGAGGCCGAGACCGGTGCCGCCGAACTTCCTCGTCGTCGAGGCGTCCACCTGGCTGAACGAGGTGAAAAGCAGGTTCATCCGATCCGGCGGGATCCCGATCCCAGTGTCGCGCACGGCGAGCTCGATCCTGTACGAGCCTGCATCCGTCTCTTCGGCATCGACGAGCACCACGACCTCGCCCTGCTCCGTGAACTTGACCGCGTTCGAGAGGAGGTTGAGAAGCACCTGCCGCAGGCGGGCCTCGTCCCCGACGATGCCGGCAGGAGCGTCGTCGTCGATCAGACAGCCGAGCTCGAGCTCCTTCTCCCACGCGCGGGGCGCGACGATGTCGAGCGCGCCTTCGACGCAGTCGCGCAGGTTGAACGGCTCGCGCTCGAGGTCGAGCTTGCCCGCCTCGATCTTGGAATAGTCGAGGATGTCGTCGATCACGTGCAGCAGCGCGTCGCCGCTCGAGTGGACGACCTCGGCGAACTCGCGCTGCTCGGGGGTCAGCTCGGTGCCGAGCAGCAGGTCGGTCATGCCGATCACGGCGTTCATCGGCGTCCGGATCTCGTGGCTCATGGTGGCGAGGAAGGCGCTCTTCGCCTGCGTCGCAGCCTCGGCCTCCTCGCGCGCCCGCTGCAGCTCGGTGATGTCGTGATAGATGGCGTAGAAGCCCGCGTTCTCCCCGCCGAAGCGCAGCGGGACGAGCTCCATCTCGACGTCCAGGAGGGCTCCGTCCTTGCCGGCGCGACGAGTGATGCGACGGGTTCGACCCTCTCCGAGTGCCTCCATGGTGACGTCGCGGCTCTCGCTCCGAAGCTCGTCCGGGACCACGAGCTCGTCGATCCCGCGGCCGATCGCTTCGTCGGCGGTGTAACCGAAGAGCGCCGCCGCGGCGGGGTTCCAGCCGGTCACCCGCTCCTCGGCATCCATCACGACGACGGCGGCCGGGCTGACCTCCACGAGCATCTCGAAGTACTGCTTCTGGCGGTCGATCTCGGTGAACAGGCGCGCGTTCTGGATGGCGACGCCGACGTTGGCCGCGATCGTCGCCAGCAGGCGCGAATCGGCTTCTCCGAAGCGGCCCTCCTCGTCGATGCTCTGGACGCTGATCACGCCGATCGCCTTGTTCCCGAGCAGGATCGGCACGCCGAGATAGGAGAGCGAGGGCGTGCCCACGCTTGCCTGCTCGTCGTGCTGGCCTCTCCGGTTCACGAGCAGCGGCGCGCGGGACTGCAGGATCTGGGTGGTGAGGCCCTCGCCGAACTTCATGGGCACCTCGGGCCGGCGCTCGCCGCTCTCCCAGTAGTACGCGAAGTCGATCTGCCCGGCGGCCTCGTCGTGCAGGGCGACGTAGGCGATGTCTGCGGCGAAGGTCTCGCGAACCTGCTCGCCGACGAGCTCGATCAACGCGTCGAGGTCGAGCTGGGAGGAGAGAGCCTGGCCCACGCTGTTCACCGTCGCCAGCTCGCCGACGCGTTGGCGTGTCTCCTGCACGAGGCGGGCGTTCTCGAGCGCGACGGTGAGACTGCCGCCGAGCGTCGTCAGGAGCCGCTGGTCGTCCTCGTCGAACGCGTGCTCGCGGTCGATGTTCTGGAGCGAGATCACGCCGGCCGCCTTGCCGCCCGCGACGAGGGGGACGAACAGCACCGACTTGGGCCGCTCGCCGGCCACCACGCTGCTTCCGTACCGCTCGGACTCGGCGTCCAGATCCTCCGTGATCAGCAGCGGCTTGCGCGTGTCGAGCACATGCTTCGCGAAGCCTGCCAGCGGCCGCGGCTCCGCCTGCAGGCGCTCGCCGCGCTCGATCAGGTACGGGTACTGGATCAGGCTTCCCGCGTCGTCGACCGTCGCGATCGAGACGACCTGCGCGTCGAACACCTCGCGGATCCGGTCGCCGACCGCGTCGTAGATCGCCTGCGCGTCGAGCTCACCGGCGATTGCTTCCTGGACGCTGTTGATCACGGCCAGCTCGGCATTCCGCTGCCGCGTCTCGTGGACCAGCCGCGCGTTCTCCAGCGCCACGCTGAGACTGCCTGCGAGCGTCTCCAGGAGCTGTTGGTCCGACTCGCTGAATGCGTGCTCGCGATCGAGGTTCTCGAGTGAGATGACTCCGGTCGCCTTTCCACCGGTCACGAGCGGGACGAAGAGGAGAGACTGTGTGCTCTCCCCGGCCACGATCGAGCTGCCGTATCGCTCGGCCTCGGCGTCGAGATCCTCGACAAGCAGCAAAGACTCGCGCGCCTCGAGCACGTGCTTGGTGAAACCGCTAGGCGAAGCCGGTTCCGCTTGCAGACGCTCGCCCTGCTCGAGCATGTACGGGTAGTGCACGAGCCCGGTGGCGTCGTCGAGCGTCCGGATCGAGACGCTTTGCGCGTCGAAGATCTCCTGGATCCTGTCGCCGACAGCGTCGTAGATGGCCTGCGGATCGAGCTGTCCCGCGATCGCGTCCTGCACGCCGTTGATCAGCGCCAGCTCGGCGTTCCGCTGCCGCGTCTCGTGCACCAGCCGCGCGTTCTCGAGCGCAACGCTCAAGCTTCCGGCCAGGGTCTCGAGCAGCTGCCGGTCCGACTCGCTGAATGCGTGCTCTCGATCGACGTTCTGCAACGAGATCAAGCCCGTCGCCTTACCGCCGGCGACGAGCGGGACGAAGAGCACCGACTTCGGCGACTCGCCCACCAGAATCGTGCTGCCGTATCGCTCCGCCTCGGCCTGGACGTTCTCGCCGATCAGCAACGGCTCGCGCGTCTCGAGCACGAACTTCCCGAAACCGCCCGGCGGGTCCGGATCCGCCTGCATCCGCTCACCACGCTCGATGACGTACGGGTAGTGCAGCAGGCCGGTCGCTTCGTCGAGGGTGGCAACCTGAACCGCCTGCGCGTCGAAAACATCGCGGATGTTGTCCCCGACGGCGTCATAGATCGCCTGTGACTCGAGCTCGCCCGCGATCGCCTCTTGCACGCCGCTGATCAGCGCCAGCTCCGCGTTGCGCTGCCGCGTCTCGTGCACCAGCCGCGCGTTCTCGAGCGCAACGCTCAGGCTGCCGGCGAGCGTCTCCAGCAACTGCTGGTCGGACTCACTGAAAGCGTGCTCGCGATCGATGTTCTCGAGCCCGACGATGCCCGTCGCCTTGCCGCCGGTGACGAGCGGAACGAAGAGCAGTGACTTCGTGTCCTCGCTGCCGGCGATGATCAGGCTTCCGTAACGCTCGGACTCGGCATCCATGTTCTCGACGATGCGCAGCGACTCTTTGGTCGTCAGCACATGGTTCGAGAAGCCGGCAGCGCCGAGCGCCATCGGTTCCCCGTCCAACCGCTGACCGCGCTCGATGACATACGGGAAATGGACGAGCCCCGTCGCCTCATCGAAGGTTCGGATCGAGACGACCTGCGCATCGAAGATCTCACGGATCCGGTCGCCGACGGCGTCGTAGATCGCCTGCGGATCGAGCTCGCCCGCGATCGCGTCCTGCACGCCGTTGATCAGCGCCAGCTCGGCATTCCGCTGCCGCGTCTCGTGCACCAGCCGCGCGTTCTCGAGCGCCACGCTCAGGCTGCCCGCCAGCGTCGTGAGCAGGCGGACGTCGTTCTCGGTGAACGCGTTCGTCCGGTCGAGGTTCTGCAAGGAGATTCGGCCGCGGACCTCGTCCCCTGAGATCAAGGGAGCGAAGAGCACCGAGAGCGCCGGCTCTCCCTGGATCACCGGTGCAGCCTCGCCTCGCTCCCGGTCTCGGGCGGGCACATCGTTGATGAGGATCGGAGCCTTCGTCTCGAGGATCTCGCTCGTGCTGGGTGATAGCTCCATCGCCGTGGGCTCATCGGGGAAGCGGACGCCGCGCTCGATCGTGTACGGGTAGCGGGTCAAGCCAGCGGCAAAGTCGAAGAGGCCGATGTCGACGACCTGGGCATCGAAGATCTCCTGGATCTTGTCCCCGACCACGTCGTAGATCGCCTGCATCTCGAGCTCGCCAGCGAGTGCTTCCTGCACGCTGTTGATCAGCGCCAGCTCGGCGTTCCGCTGCCGCGTCTCGTGCACCAGGCGCGCGTTGTCGAGCGCCACGCTGAGGCTGGCGGCGAGCGTCTCCAGCAGCTGCTGGTCGGACTCGCTGAAGGCATGGGGCCGGTCGACGTTCTGCAGGGAGATCACGCCGCTCGGCTTCCCGCCACCGGTGAGCGGCACGAAGACCCCCGACTTCGACGGCTCGCCGCTGAGCACAGGCGGGTTGCCGTAGTGCTCGAGCAGCTCCGGCGTGATCTCGTCGATCAGGATCGGAGCGCGCGTCTCCATCACGTGCTTGCGAAAGCCGATCAGCTCGATCGGCTCCTCGTCCAGATGCTCGCCGCGCTCGATCGTGTACGGGAATTGGAGTAGCCCGGACGCCTCGTCGTAGATGGCGATGTCGACGACCTGTGCGTCGAAGACCTCGCGAATGTTGTCGCCGACGACGTCGTAGATCGCCTGGAGCTCGAGCTCCCCGGCCAGGGCATCCTGGACGCTGTTGATGAGCGCGAGCTCCGCGTTCCGCTGCCGCGTCTCGTGCACCAGCCGCGCGTTCTCGAGCGCCACGCTCAGGCTGCCCGCCAGTGTCTCCAGGAGCTGCTGGTCGGACTCGTCGAAGGCGTGCTCGCGATCGAAGTTGTCGAGTGAGATGACGCCGCTCGCGCGCCCACCGGTCATGAGCGGGACCCAGAGGAGGGACTTCGGCATCTCGCCGGCGAGCACAAAGGCGCCGTACCGCTCGGCCTCGGCGTCGAGATTCTCACGCAGCAGCAGCGGCTCGCCCGTCTCGAGCACGTGCTTCGTGAAGCCGCTGGCCAAGAGCCTCGGCTCCGCCGATAGGCGTTCGCCACGCTCGACCAGATAGGGGAAGCTCACGAGCCCGGTCGCCTCGTCGAGGAACGCGATGCAGACGCCCTGGGCGTCGAAGATCTCCTGGATCTTGTCGCCGACGGCGTCGTAGATCGCCTGCTGGTCGAGCTCCCCCGCGATCGCATCCTGGACGCTGTTGATCAGCGCCAGCTCGGCGTTCCGC
>DASXOM010000156.1:0-6556 GCA_036494245.1 Gaiellaceae bacterium | reverse complement strand
TGGAGGCGGCGGGAATCGAACCCGCGTCCGCAGCCGCACCGGCTGAGCGTCTACAAGCGTAGGCTGCCCTTTCGATTCGCCCGCCGGCCGGGGTGCAGCCGCCCTACCGACGCGCTAGCCGATCCTTTCGTGTCGCGCTTTGGGCGATCAGCTCTCCCTCCGCGCCGAGCCCGTTCGTTGGCGCCGCCTCCGGGCCACGGGCAATCCCGGGGCGGCGTCGCCGGCTAGGTTCCCCTAGGCGGCGAGTGCGAGATCGTTCTTCGCACTTGCGTTTTGCCGGTGGATTTACGAGGCCAACCGGCGACCTCGGCTTGCAACTCATCCGGATGGATCGACCACGTCGAAGCCAGGTCGCCCCCGTATGTTTGTAGAGGCATTGTAGCCGGGCCTACGGGGAGCCGGCCTCGCGCGCGTTGCGCGAGGCCGGCGATGTATCTATCGACGGTCCTAGAAGGTGCCGTTCCAGACGGCGACGTCCTCCTGGTTGATCGGCGTCGGCGTGAACTCGAGGCCGAACCACCAGACGACCGACTGCTTGTTGTTCGAGTCGGTCCAGAAGGCGTGCAGAGCGCCGTCCGAGCCGTAGGCGATGTCGGTGTAGTCGCCGAAGAACCCGCCGCCGAAGCCGTTGCGGGTGTTGATCGGATGCGTGCTGACGGCTGAAGTGGTGGTGCCGTCGGTGACCCAGTAGTCGACCCGGGTGTTGTCGACGTAGTCGCCCAAGACCAGACAGTTGATCCTGCTCTCGGGTGAGCCGTGCGACGAGGCGCAGGTTTGCCACGGCGAGACGACGTCGCCACGGTAGGCGCTGAAGACGACCCGGCCGTCGGGCGCGACTGCAACCGCCGGGAAGACGTCCTCCACTGGACCGGCTGGGTCGGGCGCATCGAGCGAGCCACCGGACGGCTGCGCCACGGGGTAACCGATCGGCGTCCGCGTTGCGGGTGCGAACACCCGCGCCGGCGGCGTCCACTGGGTGCCGCCGTTGGTCGACTTGCTCCACATCGCGACCGAGCCGTCCGACGTCTCGGTCGTCCAAGTGGCGTACACATCGCCGTTCGGGGCAACGGCCGCTGCGGGGTAGCTGTTCACGCGGAAGAGCGTGTCCGCGAGATCCTCGGTCTCGTCGAGCGGCGCGATCTGAACAGGCTTGTCCCACGTAGCGCCGCCGTCCGTCGACTTGGCGACCCACGTCGAGTCCAATTCGTCGTGGCGCCTCGCGCCGTCCCAGAAGACGTAGAGAGACCCGTCCGGCCCGACAACCGGGCGCGAGCCCTGGCTGTAGAGCACGTTGCTGCTGATCGCCTTAGGCGTCGTGAACGTCGCGCCACCGTCGCTCGACGACGCGAAGAAGATCGGCGACTGCGTGTAGGCGCCGTTGTGCGCGTTGAACAGGAAGCGCGTGAACGTGACGTAGATGCGGTCGCGGAACGGGCTCGCGGTGTTGTCGTCGACCGCGATCCACTCCTTGTCGTTCAGCGTGGACGGCGAGGTGGTCTGGTTGATGAACGTCGGCCCCGACCAGCTGAGGTTCCCCGAACCGTCGAAGGATCCGCGGCTCACCTCCACGGTGTTGGGCGCGCTCGTGCGGTTGAAGCCGAGCCCGGCATAGAACACGTGGTTGTGCGTGTCCCAGGCAACAGCCGGGTCGCCGCCCGCGTCGTACTGGCCGCCCGTGAGGTGCTCGACGCCCGGGATGAGCGTGCCGAGGTGCTGCGGGTCGGTGGCGGTACAGCACCACGTGCTGCCGCCGTCGTTCGAGACGTAGGTCCCGGAATAGGCGTCGCCGAGAGCGCTGCACGGCGTCCCGCTGATGCTGCAGCCCCAGGTGCGCGAGACGTAATCGTTCGCGCCCGCGACGACCTGGTTCGGGTTGTTCGGATTGACCGCAATCGCCGTCTCGTTCTGCGGCGCGCCCGCCGTGTCCTGATTCACGGTCACGTCCGGCGGCTGAATCGCGTTGCCGTCGAGCGGGCTACCCGGCACGAACGTCGGCGTGATCGGGCTCGAGACCGGCGGCGCACTCGTGTCCTCCGCCTCTTCCTCGACGAACGCCGAGAAGCGGATCTGCAGCCACGCCGTCCCGTTGACCGAGGCGACCTTCCCTGCGAGCGTCGAAATGTCGTATTGCGGCGCTGCCGCCGCACTGCCCGCGCTTCCCGCGAGCAGGATCGTCGTGGCTACGGCTACGACTGCGGCACTGCTGAGCGCAAGACGTGGATATCGCATGAACTCTCCCTCCTTGCCCGATGACCCCTGCGGCCCGGCGGCGTAGCGGCCGAGCGCGGCGACCCTAACAAAGCCCGAGAGAGCTAGCGCCGCAGGCTCTTCAGCTCGCGCTCGATCTCGCGCCGCGCGTCCCGGGCAGCGACGTCGCGGCGCTTGTCGCGCAGCTCCTTGCCGCGGGCGAGCGCGAGCTCGACCTTGACGTGGCCGTTCCGAAAGTAGAGCCGGGTCGGGACGAGCGTGAAGCCCTTCTCCGCAACGGACGAGGCGAGCCGCTCGATCTCGCGCCGGTGGAGGAGGAGCTTGCGCGGCCGGTCGGGGTCGTGGTTGGCGCGGTTCCCCTCCGTGTACTCGGGCACGTGGAGGCCGACGAGCCACGCCTCGCCGTCGCGTACCTCGGCGTACGCCTGTTGCAGCGTCGCCTCGCCGCCGCGCAGGGACTTCACCTCGGTGCCCGTGAGCACGACGCCCGCCTCGACGCGATCCGAGAGGTGGTAGTCGTGCCGCGCGCGGCGGTTGTCGACGATCAGCTTTTCCCCTGATTTCTCGGCCATCGCCGGGCAAGTGTAGGGACGGGCTCCGGCGGCAACCCGACAACGAAACGAGGAAACGGAGGTCACGATGAAGATGCGGTTCATCCCGACGAGGATCCACGGCGCGGTCGACCACGTCGTCGGGCCGGCGCTCGTTCTCGCCCCCACGCTCCTGCGGCTCGGCCGCACCAGCCCCGAAGGGCTCACCGCGCGGGCCGTCGGCGGCGTCGAAGCCTTCTATTCGAACCTCACCGACTACGAGCTCAGCGCGAAGAACGTCGTGCCGATGAAGGTGCACCTCGCGTTGGACGCGGCGGGCGGCGCAGTGCTCGCGCTCGTCCCTCAGCTGACGGGCGCGCGCACGCGCGGCAAGAAGCACTGGGTGCCGCACCTGGCGCTCGGCGCATTCGAGATCGGAATGGCGGCGTTCACGAAGACGGAGCCGCCGCGGCCGGCAGAGCGCCGCACACAGACGATCAAGAAGCTCGCGAAGACCGCCCTGAAGGCGAAGGTCGTGAAGGAGGTGGCGAAGGCGCTGGACTAGCTCGGTAGGGTCGCGGGCGTGGAGCTCACGCTCGAACAGCTGCAGGAGATGGGCTCGTCCGGCTTCCCCGGACTGCTCGGAATCGAGTTCGAGGAAGCCGGAGACGGGCTCGTCCGGGCGCGGCTCGCGCTCGAGGAGAAGCACATGGCGCCGAACGGCTACCTCCATGCGGGCACGGTCGTCGGGTTCGCCGATTCGGCGTGCGGCTACGGCTGCATCCTCAACCTGCCCGACGGGGCGACAGGGTTCACGACGATCGAGCTGAAGACGAACTTCCTGCGCACCGCGCAGCCCGGAGTGACGATCAGCTGCGAGCCGAGGCTCGTCCACGGCGGGCGGACGACGCAGCTCTGGGACGCAGCCGTGTCCGACCCCGACGGCCGTGCGATGGCGCTCTTCCGTGCCACGCAGCTGATGCTGCGCTAGCGCCTGCCGCCGCTCCGGTATCCCCGTGCCATGAAGCAGCGGTCGCACAGCGTCGCCCACGGCGCGGTCCGTGCGCCGCACACGCGGCAGCGGCCGATCGTCGGGTCCTCGATCTCGGCTCGCAGCTCGCGCACCACTCGGGCCGCCGCCGCTTCCTCGAGCTCTGCGGCTCGCTCGATCGTGACGCCGGCGACGCCTGGGTACTGCAGCGCGAACCAGCGGAGGATCGAAGCCTCGCGGGCCGCCGCTTCCGCCTCCTCGAGCCCGGCCGCGTCGAGACGCTTCGGATCGAGGATCCAGCCGATGACCGTCTGCTGCGGCTTGTCGCCGGCAAGCGCGGCGGCGAGCGTGCCGAGGAGCTGCGCGTTGTCCTCGTCCACGGGCGCCTGGACGAGCTTCCAGATGTCGGCGAGCTCGAGCGTGCGCCGCGCGTGGTGCAGCGCGTCGCGCACCGCGTCGAGCCGCGCGAGCAGCGGCTGGATCGACTCCACCTCGAGCCAACCGTCGACGCTCCAGTAGCGCAGCGCCGCGTGACGCCAGGCGTGGAGGGCGGGCTCGAGCTCGTCGACGCGCGCCACGTTGAGATCGGAGAGCTGCGGGCGCAGGCGGCCGCTGTCCACCACGCGGTAGCCGAGGTGACCGTCCTCGATCGCGACGTGTGGGACGAGAGCGTCCCGCACGAGCTCCGGATCCGGGTCCGCCCACGGCACCCCGGTGAGGACGCCGACGTGGCCGCGCTCGTGGAAGCCGAAGCGGCCGGCCCGGCCGGCGATCTGCGCGATCTCCCACGGCTCGAGGTCGCGCCGCTCCTTCCCGTCGAACTTCGTTGTCTCGGCGAAGAGCAGCGTCTCGCACGGCAGGTTGACGCCGTGCCCGAGGACGTCGGTCGCGGCACAAACCTCCGCGCGACCGTCGACGAAGCGGTTGATCTCCTCCCGCCGCGAGGCGAGGGGCATCGCCCCGTAGAGGCAGGCGACACGGCCCGGATGGAGTTGGTTGAGCTCCCCCCCGAGGCCGATCACGGCGCGACGGCTGAAGGCGACTACGACCGTGCCCGGGCCGAGACCGTTGATGCCACGCCGACCCGCCCAGTCGAGCGGAGCCTTCCGCTCGAAGAAGCGGACTTCCACCTGCGGGAACGCGTGCCGCACGAGCGGCAGCGCCTCGACGGCGCCGAGCAGCAGGATGTGCCGGTACTCGCCGCCGAGCAGGAGCCGCGTCCAGGCCGAGCCGCGCTCCTCGTCCTCGGCCCACTGCACCTCGTCGAGCACGAGCGTCTCGCCGCTCGCCGGCGCCATCTCGGCGGTGCAGCAGACGATCGGCGCGCCGGGATTGACCCGCTCCTCGCCCGTCACGAGGCCGACGCCCTCCTCGCCGAGCTCCGCCTGCAGCCGCCGGTGCGCCTCCTGGGCGAGCATCCGCAGCGGCGCCGCGTACACGCCCCTGCCCGTCTCGATCAGGAAGCGCAGCGCGTCGTGCGTCTTGCCCGAGTTGGTGGGACCGAGGTGCGCGATCACCGTCTCCGGCTCGACGCGACGTTCGGGCAGGCGGACGGTCAGCTCGGAGACGGGCCTCCGCGTCGGCTGGTGCCGCCGTCGATGCCGTTCGCTCCGACTGGGGCGCTTCTGCCGCCCCCGCGCCACTAGACCTGCAGGAAGCGCCGGAGGGTGAGCCCGGAGCCCATCGCGCCGAGGAGCAGACCGGCGGTGACGATCAAGAGCGCGTTCAGGCCGAAGGGCAGCGCATGGATGTCCGAGTTGCTGCCGCCGAGGTGTCCGATGACCGCCGGCAGGGCGATCGCCTTCCCGAGCAGGAGCAGGATCACCGCGAAGACCGAGCCGACGACCCCGCAGACGAGCCCTTCGA
This sequence comes from Gaiellaceae bacterium, assembly GCA_036494245.1. Classification (GTDB taxonomy): domain Bacteria; phylum Actinomycetota; class Thermoleophilia; order Gaiellales; family Gaiellaceae; genus Palsa-739. The sequence goes on along the minus strand of DASXOM010000156.1, from coordinate 961 downwards.
GCACGAACGGCCCGCGGATGAACCAGTTCGTTGCGCCGACGAGCTTCATCACCTCGATCTCGCGGCGCCGAGCGAAGATCGAGAGCCGGATGGTGTTCGCGATCAACAGCGTCGCGGCGATCACGAGCAGGATCACGGCTATGAGGAAGACGAGCGAGATCACCTTGGCGACCGTGAGGACGTGTTTCGTGATCGTGCTGCCCCACTGGACGCCGCCGGAGTTCCCGATTCCCTTGGTGGGACAGGGCTCCACCCCCGCGAAGTGAGCGCTACAGATCGCCTTGCCGATGAGGGGGGTGTCCTTCGCCTGGGCCGGGGTCAACACCCACTCGTCCGGGAACGGATTCGAGGGAACGATGCCCTCCTTGAACATGTCCGGCTCGGACTTCTGCATCTGCTTCTCCGCCTGCTCCTTCGAGACGAAGGTGACGGACTTGATGCGCCGGTCCTGGTGAAGCTGGACCGCGACGGCCTGCTCCTGGGCCTTCGTCGCACCGGTGGAGCAGCCCTGCTGCGGAACGACCGAGGTGCAGAAGAGAACCTTGACCTCCAGCTCTTTCTGGATGTGGTTGCTCCACGAGAGCACCCAGGTGCCGAGGGCGATGAACAGCCCGAGCAGGCACATCCCGATCAGGACGGTCATCGTCGCCGCGAACGTCGTGGACAGGTTCATCCGGATCGAGGCCCAGGCCTCGGAGAAGAGCAGCCGCGCCTGGCTCATTCGGAGGTGTAACCCCCACGGCGCTCGTCGCGGGCGAGCTTCCCGTCCTCGAGCGCGATCACGCGCTTGCGCATCTTGTCGACCATCTCGCGGTCGTGGGTCACCATGAGGATCGTCGTGCCGGCGCGGTTGATGCGGTAGAGGAGCTGCATGATCCCGACGCTCGTGTCGGGGTCGAGGTTCCCGGTCGGCTCGTCGCAGACGAGCAGCGGCGGGTGGTTGACGACGGCGCGCGCGATC
>DASXOM010000155.1:0-2814 GCA_036494245.1 Gaiellaceae bacterium | reverse complement strand
CTCGACGGGCGCAGTCTCCATGCGCGACCTGCTGGAGGCCGGGGTCCACTTCGGCCACCAGACCCGGCGCTGGAACCCGAAGATGCGCCGCTTCATCTTCGCCGAGCGCGGCGGCATCTACATCATCGACCTCACGCAGACCGCGGAGCGTCTCGACGAGGCGCGGCAGTTCCTCCGCAACGTCGCGGAGCGTGGCGGCACCGTCCTGTTCGTCGGCACGAAGAAGCAAGCGCAGGACGCCGTCGAGAACGAAGCGAAGGGCGTCGACATGCCGTACGTCAACCACCGCTGGCTCGGCGGCCTGCTCACCAACTGGCGCACGATGGCCGACCGCATCGACCGGCTGCACGAGATGCGGCGCCTGCGTGACGAGGGGCAGATGGAGCTCCTGCCGGCGAAGGAGCGGATCTCGATGGCCGGCGAGCTCGAGAAGCTCGAGGCGAACCTCGGCGGCGTGGCCGACATGCGCCGCCAGCCCGACGCCGTCGTGATCGTCGACCTGAAGAAGGAGGCGCTCGCCGTGCGCGAAGCGCGGCGGCTCGGCATCCCGGTCGTTGCGCTCGTCGACACGAACTGCGACCCCGACGAGGCCGACTACGTCATCCCCGGCAACGACGACGCGATCCGGTCCTGCAACCTCGTCATCCACTCGCTCGCCGCGGCAGTCTCCGACGGGAAGCAGAAGGTCTCGGTCCAGGAGCTCCAGGAGCATGCAGCGGAGGCGCCCGCACCGGCGGAGAGCGCCCCTGAGGGCGATGTCGAGCAGGTGGGAGCCGGCGAGCAGATCGAGCCGGTGACCGAGGGCGACAGCGTGCCCGTCCCGACTGGGGAAGACCCGGCGAAGGAGGGCGCGGAGGAGACCAAGCGGTCCGCGGCCGCGCTCGGCGATCCCACGCGTGGTGGCAAGGAGGAGGAGGCCTAGATGGCTGCTGAGATCTCGGCCCAGCTCGTCCGCGAGCTCCGCGAGCAGACAGGCGCGGGGATGATGGACTGCAAGCGCGCGCTGCAGGAGACGAACGGCGACATCGAGGCCGCGGTCGTCCTCCTCCGCGAGAAGGGGATGGCGAACGCCGCGAAGCGCGCCGATCGCGCGACGACCGAGGGGCTCGTCGGCTACCGCCTGTCGACCGACGGCTCGCGCGGCACGATGGTCGCAGTCGGCTGCGAGACCGAGCCGGTCTCGAACAACGAGGAGTTCCAGGCGTTCGCCAAGAAGGTGCTCGACACCGTGGAGGCCGAAGGGGTCCAGGCCGCCGGCCGGTTCGACGAGGAGCGGACGGAGCTCTCCGGCAAGCTCGGTGAGAACATCGCGGTCGCGGGAGCAGCTCGCTTCGAGGCCGTCGACGGCGGACGCCTCGGCGCGTACGTCCACCCGCCCGCGAACAAGCTCGGCGTCCTCCTGCAGATGCGAGGCGGCGACGACGAGCTGGCGCGGAACCTCGCGATGCACATCTCGTGGTCGGATCCGCGCTGGATCGGCCGCGAGGACGTCCCTGACGACCTCGTCGCCGCAGAGCGCGAGATCTACCTCAACTCCGAGGAGGTCCAGTCGAAGCCCGAGCAGGCGCGTGAGAAGATCGTCACCGGAATGCTCGACAAGCGCTTCTTCGCCGAGCGGGGCGGGGTGCTCGCCGACCAGCCGTGGATCCACGACGGTTCGCAGACGGTCGGCAAGGTGCTCGCCGAAGCGGGAGCCGAGGTGCTCGAGTTCGAGCGCTTCTCGCTCGCGGGATGACGGCGCAGCCCGAGACCGAGACCGGCCCACGGCCGAGCGTTCCCGCGTTCCGGCGGGTCCTGCTCAAGCTCTCCGGCGAGGCGCTCATGGGCGAGCGCGAGTACGGGATCGACCCCGGCGTGACGCAGGCGCTCGCGAAGGAGGTCGCCGGCATCCGCTCCGAGGGCGTCGACGTCGCGGTGGTAGTGGGCGGCGGGAACTTCTACCGCGGCCTCGCGGCTGCGGCCGAGAGCGGGATGGACCGCGCGACCGCCGACTACGCCGGGATGCTCGCGACACTGCTCAACGCGCTCGCGCTGCAGGACGCGCTGGAGCGGGAGGGCGCCGACACGCGTGTGCTGTCCGCGCTCGAGGTCTCGGAGGTTGCGGAGCCGTACATTCGCCGGCGGGCCATCCGCCACCTCGAGAAGGGCCGCGTCGTCATCTTCGCCGCCGGCACCGGCAACCCGTTCTTCACCACGGACACGGCGGGAGCGCTGCGCGCGCTCGAGATGGGCGCGGACGCGATCCTGATGGCGAAGCACGGCGTCAAGGGCGTGTACGACGGCGACCCGCGGAGCAACTCGGACGCTGAGTTCCTACCGCGGATCACGCACCTCGAGGCGATCGAGCGCGGGTTGAGGGTGATGGACACGACCGCGCTGTCGCTGTGCATGGACAACCGCCTCACGATCCACGTCTTCGAGCTCGCCGACGGCAACGTCGCGCGCGTCGTGAACGGCGAGGAAGTCGGGACGATCATCGCGACTGCAAACAAGGAGGGCTGACGCATGGCGACAGCGGAAGAGCTGATCAAGGCCGCGCAGGACCGCATGGTCAAGTCGGTCGAGCACGCGCGGGCGGAGTTCGCGACCGTTCGCACCGGGCGCGCATCGGCGTCGCTCCTCGACCGGATCGAAGTCGACTACTACGGGACGCAGACTCCGCTGCGCCAGCTCTCGACGATCAACGTCCCCGAGCCGCGCATGCTCACGGTGCAGCCGTTCGACCCGAGCTCGATCAAGGCGATCGAGAAGGCGATCCAGGAGTCGGACCTCGGGCTCACGCCCTCGAACGACGGCAAGCTGATCCGGCTGCCG
>DASXOM010000154.1:0-26481 GCA_036494245.1 Gaiellaceae bacterium | reverse complement strand
CCACTCCCAGCGTGGGACGATGCCGGCGACGCCGTTGCTCAGGGCTTCCCCTCCGCCCGCTCGCGTGCGAAGTACTCGAGCGCCTTGCGCGTCTTCGTCTCCTGCTCGCCCGAGAGATCGACGCCGCTCTTGACGAGGAAGGCACGAGCTTCGGCGGCCACCTGGAACACCTCGTTCGTCGCGGCGCGGGTCGACAGCTCGAGGATGCGGGATCCATCGGGGTAGATCCACATCTCGGCCACGAGCTTGCGTCCGAATCCGGGTGGCGTGAGTCGCAGCTTGAGGACGAAGATCGGCCCGAGGACGGCGAGCTCGTCGAGCTCGATCCCCTGCGGGGCGTGTGCGGCAAACAGCTGCCGCTGCTCTTTCGAGAAGAGCTTTCGCAGGGGGAGGTTCCGGTTGGACGCGCGGCGCACTTCGTCCGAGGTGGGGGTGCCTTTGAGCGCTCCCGAGCAGGTGAACCCGCCGGGAAGCGCGTCCACCTCGACTCGGAATGCGCCGGAGTGACGCAAGTCGTCGGGCAGCTCGCTCGGCACGACCGGCCGCAGCTTGACGACCGAGTCGCCCCCCTTGCCCTGGATGCGTCTCGCCCGGACGACGACGCCGTGGGCGTCGAGATCGAGCTCCGGCGTGTCGAAGAAGAAGACTTGGCGGATCTGCGCGTCGAGCGGGTCGAGATCGAGCGCCGCCGCGGTCGAGCGCTGGTGCGGCTCCGGCACCGTCAGCTTCAGCTCGACGCTGTCAGCTCCCTCGAGCAGATCGAGCAGCTGTACGACCTGCTCGTTCGAGAACCCTTGCGGCGCGGTCGGGGCAGAAGACATCTGTTCCTCCTCTCTCATCCGCCAGCGTCGCCCGGCGACGGCGGCCGGTCGTCGTCATAAGAGGGTGAAAAGGCCCGCGGAGGGGGTGCGCACCCCGTCCCGTTTCGCACGGGCGCCCCGGCGAGGCGAAGGAACGCAGCCTGGGCGCGCGAACAGGGAGCTGCCAAGGTCTTGCTGACCTGTCCCAAGGAGGAATCAGTGGCTACCGTCACCCGTGACGACGCGTTCGAGTTCGAGGAGAAGGGCTTCGGTTGGCTGCTCTTCGCGGCGACCATGCTCGGCCTCGCCGGCGTCCTCAGCATCATCGACGGCATCGTGGGGCTGTCGAAGTCGAGCTTCTACGCCGCCAACGCGCACTACGTGTTCAGCGACCTGCGCACCTGGTCCTGGATCACGCTCATCATCGGCGCGCTTCTCATCGTCGCCGCCATGGGCGTGTTCAGCGGATCGGGGTTCGCGCGCTGGTTCGGCATCTTCATCGCCGGCCTGAACCTGGTCGGGCACTTCTCGTCCGTTCAGGCGTACCCGTTCTGGGCGCTGATCGTGATCACGCTCGACATCCTCATCATCTATGCGCTTGCGGTCTACGGGGGCAAGCAGATGGAGTGAGTCTCCACGCCTGACCCGCATGTCCGGAGCCCCTGATGCCTACGCATCGGGGGCTCTTTCTTTTGGACGGGATCAGCGGTTGCGATTGCAGTTGCACGTGCGGCCTGCGATGCCGCCGCAGCTGCGACACCGGGCGGGCCGCCGCTGGAGGAGGTTCACCGAGATGCCGTGCAGGAACATCAGCGTGCCCACGAACGAAGTGAGCGCGAACGCCGCTGCGAGCTGAGTCGACATGCCTCCCATCCTGTCCGATTCTCTGCGTCGCCGCGCAAGGCTCACAGCAGGCCTCCACGTCGGCGGCCGTGAGGCCGGCACCCGTGCCCGGCCCGGTGCGGCGGTGGGACTCTGGGCGGCGTGGCGGATCCGGCTCGCCTCGTCGTCGTCTCGTGCGCCTCGCAGGCAGAGGCGGACCGTGCGTTGGGCGCGCTCGGCGGGTTGAAGCAGCACCCCCTCGACGCGGCCGTGGTCACGAAGTCCGAAGACGGCCGTGTGGACCTGCGCCAGACGCACCAGGTTGCGGCCGGCGAGGGCGTTGTGTCCGGTGGGACGATCGGGTTCGTCGCGGGGATGCTGCTCGGCGGCCCGGTAGGCGGCGCGCTCCTCGGCATGCTCGGCGGCGGGGTATGGGGCGCGCGCGACACCGGCGTCCCCGACGCGAGGCTGCGTGAGCTCGGCGAGTCGCTCGCACCAGGGGGCGCGCTGCTGTGCGTGCTGGTGCAGGCCGACGACGGAGCCGGAGTGCGCGAGGCGCTCGAGCCCTACGGCACGGTCGCCGACGCCGACGCGCCCCCGCTCCCATAGCGGTGCCGGTGCAGCAGATAGGCGACCCCGCCGAGCGGCAACGGCAACCAAAAGGTCAGCAGCCGGTACGCGAGCGTCGCCACCACCGCCTGGTGCGCGGTCGCCCCGGCGAGCGTCAGCAGGCCGGTGAGCCCGGCTTCGACGAAGCCCAGCCCGCCCGGCGTGAAGGGGATCAGCGCGAGCAGCATCCCGCCCGAGTAGGCGAGGATGACGAGCGACGGGTTCGGCCTGGCGCCGACCGCGGCGAGACAGCAGAGGAGCCCGAGATAGTCGAATCCCGGCTTGGCGATGACCGCGCAGAGGGCGAACGGCCACCGCGCGCCGAACGCATGCCGTAGCCCGTCGCGCTGTGCGAGGAGCCGCTCGCCGGTGCCGTGCGCGTCGCGCTTGCCGGGAAACAGCCGAAGGACGGCGTCGATCGCGCGCCCGACCAACTGCAGCGGCCTGTCCCAGAGGAACGCTGCGAGCCCGGCGAGGACCACGAGCACGAACGCCCCTGCGCCGATGTAGGCGGTCGTGAGCAGCCCCCGCGGCGCCGACAGCCCGCCCAGTATCGCGGGCAGGGCGAGCACCGGGAAGGCCAGGATCGTGGCGGTGTTCGCGATCGAGACGGAAGCCAGCCCGGCGGCCACGTTGTCGCGTTGAACTCCTGCGCGCACGAGCAGCCGGTACGAGAAAGCTCCGGAGGTGGCCGCCCCGCCGGGGACGATGTTGCCCAAGGCGTTGCCGGCGAGCTGCGACGTCCCCACGGCGAACCAGCTCGGCGTGCGCAGCGCGATCCGCTGCACCTCCCAGAGCGCCGTCACGCTTGCGGCCTCGAAGACCACGGCCAGCAGGAGCCACCAGGGCTGCAGGTGGGCGAGAGAGTGCCACTGCGTGAAGAGGTCGACGAGGCTCGGGAAGAGGAAGTAGAGCGAGACTGCCGTCGCGAGCAGGAGCAGCACGCGGAAGATCACGCGCCAGGGCTTCCTGCCCTGCACATGGACCTCCGGCTGGGACGCCGTTGCCATCCTTTGAGACGGTAGACCCACCGGGGGACACTTGCCTGCCTGCCTACGGCATGCTCACCTCCTGGCAGCGGGAGGAGGCACGAGGGGAGGATGCGTGAGATGGAGATCGGGAAGCCGCTGAGGAAGATCGTCGTCGAGCCGATCCGCGACCCGGTTCCGGAGCGGACGCCCAAGCCGGCGCCCGCGCCCGAGCCCGCGCCAAGCCGGCCGACGCCGGCGCGCAACCGCACTTGAGCGACGCTTCCGTGGCCGGAGCTCACCCGGCCGGGAGCGACTCGGCGCTGCGCAAGTGGCTCCCGCTGACCATTCTCGCCTCGGCCCAGTTCATCATGGTGCTGGACTCGAGCGTGATGAACGTCTCGATCTCGCAGATCGTGGACGATCTGAACACGACGGTCACCGGTGTGCAGAGCGCGATCACGATGTACACGCTCGTGATGGCGGCCTTCATGCTCGTCGGCGCGAAGCTCGGCGACATCCTGGGGCGTGACCGGGCCTTCGGCCTGGGTCTGGGCGTATACGGGCTCGGCTCGCTGATCACGGCGCTCAGCCCGAACCTCACCGTGCTGCTGATCGGCTGGTCGGGGATCGAGGGGCTCGGCGCTGTGCTGGTGATCCCGGCGATCGCGGCGCTGACCGCGGCGAACTACGAGGGCAAAGCGCGCGCGTTCGCCTACTCGATGATCGGCGGCGCCGCGGGCGCTGCGATCGCGGCCGGCCCGCTGATCGGCGGCTACGTGACGACGACCTGGAGCTGGCGGTACGTCTTCGTCGGCGAGGTCGTCGTGGTGATCGCGGTGCTCGTCGTCCACCGGCGCATGAAGCGCGCGCCCAAGCCCGAGCACCCGCCGAGGCTGGACTACGGCGGCGCGGGGCTCTCGGCGGTGGCGCTCGGGCTGATCGTGTTCGGGATCCTGAAGAGCAGCACCTGGGGTTGGATCAAGCCGATCGCCGCGCCGACGATCAGCGGCCACGAGATCACGCCGCTCGGGTTCTCCCTCGTGCCGTTCCTGCTCGTCGGAGGCTTCGTCGTGCTCGGAGGCTTCCTGTCATACGAGGAGCGCCGCGAGCGTCTCGGCAAGAGCACGCTGCTCAACCGCGCGCTGCTGAAGATCGAGACTTTGCGCGCGGGCCTCACCTCGCTCGCGGCGCAGCAGCTGATCGTGATGGGCACGTTCTTCGTCCTGCCGGTGTACCTCCAGGTCGTGCTCGGCTTCGACGCGTTCGAGACCGGCAAGCGCCTCTTCCCGATGTCGATCTCGATGCTCGCCGCCGCGCTCACAGGCCCGAAGGTGGCGGTGCGGTTCGGACCGCGGACCGTCGTCCAGGCCGGCCTCGCCGCGATGGCGATCGCGGCGCTCGTGCTCGTCGGGACGATCGACGTGAAGCTGAACGGGACGGCCTTCGCGGTCTCGCTCGTCTTCTTCGGGATCGGCGCCGGGCTCCTCATGTCACAGCTCGGCAACGTGATCATGTCCTCCGCCCCGCCGGACGAGACGAACGAGGCCGGTGGTCTCCAGGGGACAGCACAGAACCTCGGCGCGTCGCTGGGCACGGCGCTGATCGGCTCGGTGCTGCTGCTCGGGCTGCTGAACGGGTTCAACTCGCGGATCCAGCAGAACCCGGCCGTGTCGCCCGCTGTCAAGACCCAGATCTCGGCGGCAACCGAGAAGGGGATCCCGATCGTCACGACCTCTCAGGCGCATCAGACGCTGCTCGACGCCGGGTTGAGCCGGGCCGATGCGGACGCCGTCACGGCCGACTACGCCGACGCGCAACTCAACGCGCTCAAGACGGCGATGCTCGCGGTCGCATTCCTCGCGCTGCTCTCGTTCTGGTTTACGCGGCGGTTACCCGGAAGGGCTAGAGAGCCCGCCGTCTCGCCTCAGACGTCGGTGTAGGGCCAGAGGCCGCCGCCGCCGAGCATCCCGCGGTCGAACTGCTCGACGATGGACTCGTCGACGGGTGCCTCCGGGTGCTCGTGTGTCGGCGTCGCCTTAACCTCGGCCACGGTCACACCGAGCGTCAGGGTTCGTCGCTCGTGGTCGACGTTCTTCACGGCGCCTGCCGGGACGACGTGGTGCACGTGGTCGTGTCCGTCGTCGTAGCTCACGACGAGGTAGCTCTCACCCGGCGCGTAGCTCGCCCAGGAGCAATGGCCGACTTTCCCGTCCGTAGCCTCGACGTCGTAGCCCTTGACGCTCTCGTCGTGGCCGACCGAGCCCTCGGGAAAGCTCCAGCCCGCGCGTCCGTCGGTCTCGGTCACGCGGGGATGGTTCCACACTCTCACCCTCCGCCGTGCTCGTGCGCGCATGCCGGGCAGGGTCGCTTGCGCACCCCTGTGCTGATCGACCAGGCGGATGGAGAATCGCGCCATGTGCCGCTGGCTCGCGTACTACGGGAAGCCGATCCGGATGGACAAGGTCCTGTACCAGGGGCAGTACTCGCTGATCGACCAGAGCCTCAAGTCGCGGCTCGGCGCCGAGCCGACGAACGGGGACGGGTTCGGCATCGGCTGGTACTCGCCCGCGGGCGATCCGGGGGTCTTCCACAGCACCGAGCCCGCCTGGAACGACCGCAACCTGCGCGAGATCTCGGGCCACGTGGAGTCGCATCTCTTCCTCGCGCACGTCCGCGCCACGACGGGGACGCCGGTGCAGGAGACGAACTGCCATCCGTTCCACTTCGGCAAGTGGCTCTGGGTGCACAACGGGCTGATCGGCGACTGGCTCACTCTCAAGCGCGACCTCGTCCTGCAGGTCGCCCCGGCGCTCTACCCGCTGATCGAGGGGACGACCGACTCCGAGGTGCTGTTCTTCCTCGCGCTCACGCTCGGCCTCGAGGAGGACCCGCCGGGAGCCGTCGAGCGCGCGATCGGCCTCGTCGAGGAGATCGGTCGCCGCCACGGAGTCGAGTACCCGTTCCAGGGCACGATCGCGGCGACGAACGGTGAGCGGATCTGGGCATTCCGCTACTCGAGCGAGGGCAAGTCCCGCTCGCTCTACTTCTCGACGGCCTACGACACCCTGAAGGCGCTGTATCCCGACGATCCGCGGCTCGCGGACTTCGACGAGGAGTCGCGCATCGTGGTCTCCGAGCCGCTCGGCGACGTGGCCGGCGTCTGGAACCCGGTTCCCGAGGCGAGCTGGGGCGTGGTGCAGCCGGGGCCGGACGAGCTGAGCACGTTTCGGCCGGCAGCGCCGGTCGGCGCTTAGTCCTCAGTCGCGGCGGAGGATCCCCTCGCGATGCGCGACCGCGAGCGCTTCGATCCGCGAGTGCGCTCCGAGCGCGCGCAGCATCCGCCGGATGTGGTTGCGGACGGTGTCGACGCTCAGGTGGAGCTCGGCGGCGATCTGCGAGGTGGAGTGACCGTGTGCGAGCAGGTGGAGGACCTGGTTCTGGCGCGGCGTGAGGTGCGGGTGCGGGCTCGGCTGAGCCGACTTCGTACGGTGTCCGACGATGCCGAACACGCCGACGATCCGGTGCCCTTCGCGGAGTGCGCACGAGCTGATCTCGACCTGGACGCGCTCGCCGCCCGGCCCGACCACGACGACGGTGCCCTCGGTCGACTTCTCGGTCCCCATCATCTTGCGCAGGAACGACTCCTTGGCCTCGCGCGCCTGCTCCGGGACGACCACGGACGACTGCTGCTTGCCGCGGACGTCACCGACCAGCTTCTTGGCGGCGGAGTTGACCCACCGGATGATCCCGAAGCGATCGACCGCGTAGGCCGGGACGTTCACTTCCTCGAGAGCGCCATGGAGATCGCCGGGGATGCCGCTGAGGTCAGCCGCGCTTCCCGCTGCGGAGACCCCTGCGGATTGGCGTACGGCTGACATCTAGCAGCCCACGATTGCGGCGACCGGCGCCCGGGGCATCACCCGGTTCGGATGAGCTGGTCGCCGCCGAGCGCTTCGGGCGGAACGGGCGCAGGCTCGGGAGCGGCCTCGTGCGGTTGGTTCAACTCCTTCGCGACGCGAACGGCGGCGGAGACCAGCGGGGCGGCGAGCACCAGCCCGAGCATCCCGAACAGGCAGCCGGCACCGATCGTGACGACGAGCACCACGAGCGGATTGAGATGGAGGGCTGAGCCCATCGCGAACGGCTGGACGAGGTTCTGCAGCAGACCGTTGGCGAGCAGGACGACGACGAGCATCGCGATCGCGATTCCGGTCCCCTGAGCGCCGAGCGCGATCAGGACCGCGAACGTGCCGGCGACGACCGCGCCGATGTACGGCACGTAGGCCGTGACGAAGGTGACGACGGCGATCGTCCCCGCGAGCGGCACCCCGAGAATCAGAGCGGCGAGCCCGACGACGACGCCGTTGAAGGCGGCGACCAGCGTGACGCCGCGGAAGTAGCCCCGCAGCGAGGTGATCACCGCGCCCGAGATCGTGGACGCGATCGGCTCGGGCAGTCCGACGTGCCGGTCGAGCCACCTGCGCATCTGCTGGCCGTCCTTGAGCAGGAAGAACGTGCCGAGCGCGGCGAGTGACAACCCGAACAGGACCGAGGCCAGCCCGCGGATGCCGTGGACGACACCGTGCACGAGCGTCGAGGTCATCTGCGCCGCCGCGTTCTTCGCCGTCGTGGCGGCACCCGATGCGCTCGAGGAGTCCACGCCGGCGCTCGTCATCCAGCCCCGGATCCGGTCGACCCCCGCCGCGAGCGCGGTCGAGATCTCGGAGCTCTGACCGGTGATGCCGGCAATGACGATCACGACGATGAAGATGGCGATGGCCGCGATCGCGAGCAGAACGATTGCCGCCGCGACCGCTCGCGGCATGTGCGGGTCGAGTCGGCGGACGACAGGCATCGCGACCACTGAGACGATGAGCGCGCCGACCATCGGCCCCGTGATCGTGTACGTCTCGGCAAGCAGCCAGATGAGGCCGAAGAGCAGCAGCAGCAACCCGACGAGCAGCCAGGAGCTGCGGCCGAGATCGCGCAGCCAGCGCGGCGTGGCGAACGAATCCTGCAGCCGGGTCGCTTTCACTCGCACGGAGTCTCCTTTCGACGCGACTCGCGTGCTTCATCCCGCCGGGGTGAGGTGCACGGGCGGTGACCGCGACAGGCTTGGTCGTCACCGCGTCGCATGGCCGGAAGGAGGAGACCGATGGCGGTCGGGCCGGTTCAGTTGCTCGTGCTCGGGTTCGACAACGCCGAGTTCCACGGCGAGATCACACGGGAGCTGGAGCGGCTCCGCGAGAGCGGCGCCGTGCGCGTGATCGACGCGCTCGCCGTGCACAAGGACGCGGAAGGCGAGATCGAGGTGCAGCACCTCAGCAACCTCTCGAGGGAGGAGGCGATCGAGCTCGGCAGCAAGGTGGCGGGGCTCGTCGGTCTCGGCATCGCAGGCGAGGAAGGCATGCACGAAGCTGCCGAGATCGGAGCCGAGCAGGCCGCCGCGCATGGAATCGAGGTCTTCGACGACGAGGTCGAGTGGGACGTGATCGGCGAGATCCCCAACGGCTCGGCCGCAGCTCTGATCCTGCTCGAGCACCACTGGGCCGTGCCGCTGCGAGATGCAATCGCGCGTGCGGGCGGCTATCGCATCGCCGACGGGATGATCGGGCCGTACGACCTCCTCGCGATCGGCCTCGCCAGCGCCGCGGAGGCGAAGCAGCTGCAGGGGCACGAGAAGCGGGCGCGCGTCCCGTCGTGATGCTGGGAGCGAGCCGTCGAGTCGCGCGGCGCAAGGTCAGGCGCGCAGCGCGCCGGCGCGGCTAGAGCCCTTCCTGCACGGGGATCCGGCCTTCGTCCGCAGCCTGCCGCAGGGCGGCGTGGTCGCGCTCGTTCTGGTCGGCGTAGGCGACCGCGAACTCGGCGAGCGCCCGGTCGAAGGTGTCGCTCTTGCCCAGATAGGACGCGATCGCGATCCGGTCGCCCGAGCAGGCATGGGCGCGCGCAAGCAGGAAGCCGCACACGTCGCCGTACATCTCGAGCCCTTCGGGCAGGATCGTGTCCAGGTCGACCGAGGTCTTCCAGTCCCAGAGCTGACGGACGAAGAAGTCGCGCTCGGCGCCGTCGAAGGTCTCCTTCGTGTGCAGCCAGCCGAGGAAGATGTCGCTCGTCGCCTGCATCAGCCGCTGGCCGGCGACGACTCGCTCGCCGTGGTTCTCGAACTCGCTCTTGCCGAGGTACGGCTCGAGCACCGAGGCCTGTGCCTCCTTGATCTGCAGGAACAGCGGGTCGTCGCCGTCGCGTCCCAGGAGCAGGACGATCCAGCAGCGCGTGCCGACGCTGCCGACGCCGACGACCTTGCGGGCGAGGTCGACCATCCGGAACTCCTCGAGCAGGTGGCGACGGTCGTCCTGCAGCGTCTCGCGGTACTGGCGGAACAACCCGTGGATCACGCGTTCGAGCCACTCGAACTGGATACCCGCCTCCTGGGCCAGGTCGGTGGCCGACACGATCAGCGGGGGATCCGAGACGATGCGCGGCTCGCCGTCCACGTCCTGCGTGAGCTTCGCGAACGCCTTCAGGCTGTCCTTGGTCCGCGCCTTCTCGGCGGCTTTCGCCACCTGTGCAGCCTGGGGCTTCGCCTGCTGGCCGCGCAGGTTCCGCTGGACGGTCTCGACGTCCAGACGGGCGTACCAGACATCGAGGTTGCGGGCCTCGGCCAGCTTCCGCATCCAGTCCCGGTACGAGCGGACGGCGCTCAGGACGGCTCGCGTGCGCTGATCGTCTGTGAAGTCGCGGTCGCGGCCGGCGATCTCGAAGCTCGCCGCGAGCCGCTTCACGTCCCACTCGAACGGGCCGGGCAGCGTCTCGTCGAAGTCGTTGAGGTCGAAGACGAGCGAGCGCTCGGGTGAGGCGAAGCCGCCGACGTTCGAGAGGTGGGCGTCGCCGCAGAGCTGAACGCGCAGCCCGGCCCGCGGCGTCGACGCGAGGTCGTGCGCCATCACGGCCGCGGCGCCGCGGTAGAACGTGAACGGGGAGACGAGCATCCGGCCGTAGCGGACAGGGACGAGTTCGGGGACGCGGGTGGCCGCCTGCGCGTGCAGGATCGCGACCGGGTCACGGTCGGGCGCGAGCTCGAAGCTCGCCTGGCTCGAGCGCGGGCACTCGGCGCGCGCGGAGCGGCCGCGGGCCGCGCGCTCCTCGACGGTGAAGTGCTCCACCGCGGGGGCGGACGCGGGCTGCCCGTCGCTCTTCTCGTCGACCACGACCATGGGATCTCCTTAGTGCGCGAACGCGGTTGCGCTCGTCGCGTCGTGAGTGGGGGCCTGTTGCTGCTCGAGCCGCTTCAGCTGCCGCTTCACGTCCGCGAGGAGGAGATCGGCCATGTCGTGCGTGAAGCCGCGCCGCACGACGACGCGCAGGACGGCGAGGTCGGTGCGGTTCTCCGGGAACGTGTACGCGGGCACCTGCCAGCCACGCTCGCGCAGCGCCAGCGAGAGATCGAACACGCTGAAGTTCTCTACATCCGGCTTCAGCGCGAACGCGAAGACCGGGAGCTCGTCGCCCAGCGTGAGCAGGTCGAACGGCCCGAGCTCGTCGAGCCGAGCCGCGAGCCCCGTGGCGACGTCCCGCGCGTACTGCTGCACGCGCTGGTAGCCCTCGAAGCCCAGCCGGATGAAGTTGTAGTACTGCGCCACGACCTGAGCGCCCGGCCGCGAGAAGTTGAGCGCGAACGTCGGCATTGTGTCGCCGAGGTAGTTGACGCGGAAGATGAGCTCGTCCGGCAGCGCGTCGACGTCGCGCCAGACGATCCAGCCGACACCCGGGTAGACGAGCCCGTACTTGTGCCCCGACGTGTTGATCGACGTCACGCGCGGCAGCCGGAAGTCCCAGACGAGCTCGGGGTCGAGAAACGGCGCGAACATGCCGCCCGAGGCGCCGTCGACGTGCACCGGCACGTCGATCCCGCTCTCCTTCTCGAAGGCGTCGAGCGCCGCGCAGATGTCGGCTACGGGCTCATAGGAGCCGTCGAACGTCGAGCCGAGGACGGCGACGACGGCGATCGTGTTCTCGTCACAGTGCGCCAGGGCCCCTTCCGGCGTGAGGTGGTACGTCTCGCCCTCCATCGGCACGAGGCGCATCTCGACTTCCCAGTAGTTGGCGAACTTCTCCCAGCAGACCTGGACGTTCGCGCCCATGACGATGTTCGGGCGGTCGGCCGGCTTTCCGGCAGCTTCGCGCCGCTTGCGCCAGCGCCGCTTGAGCGCCATTCCCGCCAGCATCGCGGCCTCGCTCGAGCCCGTCGTCGAGCAGCCGGTCGCCTCGTCCTGCTCGGGGGCGTGCCAGAGGTCGGCGAGGATGTTGACGCAGCGCGTCTCGAGGGCCGCCGTCTGGGGGTACTCGTCCTTGTCGATCATGTTCTTGTCGAGGCATTCCGACATCAGGCGCTCGGCCTGCGGCTCCATCCACGTCGACACGAACGTCGCCACGTTCAGGCGCGCGTTGCCGTCCAGCATCAGCTCGTCGTGGACGATCTGGTAGGCGACCTCCGGCGGCAGCTCGTTCTCGGTCAGCTTGTGCCGGGGGATCCGCTGGGCCTCGAGTGAGTAGAGCGGCGCCACCAGCAGGTCGGCTGCTTGCTTCAGCTCGTGCACTTCTTCTTTCAGGGCCATCGGTGTCACGCTCCTGTTCGACGTTGGTCGCGCCCGAGAAGCACTTTCCGCGTCTCGGCCCGCCCGCGCATCGTCCTGCGTGGGTGAAGCTCGCAACAGGTCATCCCGCCGGGATGAGGCTCCGGATGCGGGCGCCGCTTAGCCTCGGTCGGGAATGTCCGCGCCCGACCTCGATCTCGCCAGGCAGTTCCAATCGGCCGCCGAGACGGCAATGCGCACGGGTGACTTCGAGCCGCTCGTCGTTCTCCTCGCACCGGATGTGGAGTGCGTCACGCCGCAGCACTCCGTGCAGGGAGCCGAGGCGTTCACCGAGGAGTTGCGCCGGGCGCGCCCGTCCGAGAGATTCGAGCTGGAGTTCGAGAACGGCGACTGGAAGCTTCTCGGCAACGATCGGTATCGGTGCGAGTTGCGGGTGCTCTACCGGTCGACGGTGTCCGACGATCTGTCCTACAACCGGGATCGAAGCTTCGAGCTGACGATCCGCGACGGGATGGTCAGCCGCTACGAGATGCGATTCGCCGGCTGAGTTTCATCCGCCTCGCATGACGCGAGGGTCGCGGCGAGGGACGAAGCTGGGCCGGTCGAACGAGAGGAGAGGCAGGATGCGCTGGCGGCAGTCGAGCGAACCGGCGGCGAGCGTGGCGGAGATCGCGCTCGTGCCCGACTATGCGGAGCCGTTGTGCGCCTGGAGGCTCTGGGAGGTCGAGGACGTCGACTCCGTTCCGCGCCTGCGCAGCCTCTACAGGCTCAGCTTCTGGCCCGTCGGCGCCCCGTTCGAGGCTCGCTGCGAAGCACAGCGCCTTCGACTGCCCGGCCGGCCGCGGCACGCAGCTCCGAGCGAGACTTGTAGCTGTGGCATCTACGGCGCGCCGTTCGAGCTCATCCGCAAGAGCCTGGCGGTCGACGACGGCCTGCCTCCGTGGCCACCGTTCGTGATCGGGACGGTTTCGCTGTGGGGCGACGTGCTCGAGTGCGAGCGGGGCTGGCGCGCGGCGCTTGCGTATCCCAGTCGCCTGTTCGTGCCGCTCGGCTCTCCCGGTGCGACCGATCGGGCCGTGGGTCTGCGCGACTACGGCGTCCCGGTGGACGTGCTCGAGGCGCGCACCATCGCCGACGCCCTCGACGACGTCGCGGAGCTCGCGGCATGACCGCTGCCGCACAGGACGCGCCGGCCCCGACGGCCCGGTCGAAGCCGCTGTGGCGCCGGATCGTCTTCTGGGCGCTGATCGTCGTGGTGATCGGGGCGGCCGCGAACCTGCTCGGCTGGGACCTCAGAAGCTGGTTCCACAGCCTCTGGGACACGATCACGACGATCTCGTTGGGCTCGCTGATCGCCGCGATCCTCTTGATGATCGTGCAGACGACGGCGACGGCGTTCGCCTGGTTCTCGATCCTCCGCTTCGCCTACCCCGGGCGGGTGAAATGGCGTGACATTCTCGCCGGCTACGCCGTCTCCGTCGCGCTGAACGGGATCCTGCCCGCGAACATCGGCACGCTCGTGTTCCTGATCATGATCACCGTCCTGGTTGGGATCAGCTTCGCCGCCGTCCTCGGTGCCTACGCCGTGGAGAAGATCTTCTTCACGCTCTCCGGAACGTTCGTCTACACCTATCTGTTCTTCACGGTCGGCGGCTCGTTCGACATCTCGTTCAGCTGGGTGCACGAGCACTGGCCCGCCACGATCGTCGTCTTCGGTGGCGGGATCCTGATGATCGTGCTGCTCGTGCGCCGCTTCTGGCCCTACGTCGTCGCTTGGTGGGACAAGGCCAAGGAGGGTGGCGCGATCCTCAGCAAGCCGCGTACCTTCTTCGGACGCGTGTTCGTGCCCTCGTTCGTGGGCTGGGCCGCGTCGCTTGCGTGCATCGGCGTCTTCCTCAACGCCTACGGGATCCCGGTCAGCTTCGACACGCTGATGCACGTCGCCGGCGGGAACTCGCTCGCCAACGTCACCTCCTTCACGCCCGGCGGCGTAGGGGTGACGCAGGCATGGAACGTCGCATCGCTCCAGCACGTCGCCTCGCCGCAGGCCGCCACCGCCTACTCGGTCGCGCAACAGCTCGTGGGGACGGCCTGGAACATCATCTACGCGCTGATCCTGATGATCTGGGCGTGGGGCTGGGGCGGCGGCAAGCAGCTCGTCACCGACTCGTACGGCGAGGCGAAGCGCCGCCAGGCCGAGGAGCAGGAGAAGCGGCGCGCCAAGAAGGCCGCCCGGTCGGCGGAGTCCGAGCAGGCCACCCCGTGAGCGTCAACCACGGCGAGGCCCCGGGCTGGAGGCCCGAGCGGCCTCGCTTCCGCCTCGGGCAGCTCGTGCTCGGGTGGCTGCTCGGAGCCGCGGCGCTGCTCGTCGCGACGGAGCTCGTCCCCGGCGCATCGGACTCGACCTTCCGCACCGCCCTCGTCGCGGCGGCGCTCGTCGCGCTGCTCAACGCGGTGCTGCCGCCGCTCGTCGCGGCGCTCAGGCTCCCGTTCACTGCCCTGCTCGGCTTCTTTCTCGTGCTGTTCGTCGACGCCGGGATGCTGCTCCTGGCGGGCCGGGTCAGCTCGGGTCTGACGATCGACTCCTTCTGGTCGGCGCTCGGCGTTGCCCTTGCCGCAGCCGCAGTGGGCGTCGTCCTGTCCGTGTTGTTCGGCACGAACGACGACGACGTGTACTCGCTGCGCGTCGTGCAGCGAATCGCGCGGCGCTCGGGCGAGCGAGTCGTGACCGACAAGCCGGGGATCCTCTTCCTCGAGATCGACGGGCTCGCTCTGCCGGTGCTCCAGCGGGCCATGCGCGACGGGCATGCGCCGGCCATGGCGCGCTGGCTCGCGGACGGCTCACACGTGCTCGCCGAGTGGGAGCCCGACCTCTCCTCGCAGACGGGCGCCTCCCAGGCCGGGATCCTGCTCGGCTCGAACGACGACATCCCCGCCTTCCGCTGGGTCGAGAAGGAGCGGCAGAAGGTCGTTGCGTGCTCCTCCCCCCAGGATTGCGCCGAGATCGAGCGGAGGCACGACACGGGATCGGGCCTCCTCGCGAAGGGCGGCGCAAGCCGCGGGAACCTCTTCTCCGGCGGCGCCGACCACATGATCCTCACGGTGAGCAGGATGGAGGCGGAGCGCAGGGCCAACCCGGGCTACCGCGCCTTTCTCGCGAACGGGTTCAACGTGGCACGGACGTTCGTGCTCTTCGGCTGGGAGGTGATCCTGGAGTGGAGCGCGGCTGCGCGCGAGCGGCGACGCGACGTCCGGCCGCGGGGGCACCGGGGCGGCGTCTATCCCTTCCTGCGGGCGACGATGTGCGTGATCGCCCGCGACCTGATCGTCTACGGCGTTCTCACCGACATGATGAAGGGGAGGCCTGCGATCTACGCGACGTTCGCGAGCTACGACGAGGTCGCGCACCACTCGGGGCTCGAGCGCGAGGACACGCTCGAGGCGTTGCGGAAGCTCGACCAGCAGTTCGCCCGTATCGACGGCGCCCGCCGCTACGCCGCCCGGCCGTACGCGCTCGTCGTCCTCTCCGACCACGGGCAGACGCAGGGGGCGACCTTCAAGCAGCGGAACGGCTACGGCCTGGACGAGCTCGTGGAGCGGAACCTTGCGCACGGCGGCGTCAGCGCGCTCGCGGGCGGTGACGAGCAGGAGGCGATGGTCGCCCACGCTGCGGCCGAGGCGACGGGGCGCAAGGCGAAGCCGGAGAAGAACGACGTCTCCGGCCGCGACGTCGTCGTGCTCGGCTCCGGCAACCTCGGTCTCGTCTACCTGATGGAGGAGGAGGGGAGGATGTCGGTCGAGCAGCTCTCGGCGCGGCATCCCGAGCTGCTGCCTGCGCTCGCAGGACATCCCCACGTCGGCTGGTTGCTCGCGCGCTCGGAGGAGCACGGCGCGGTGGTGCTCGGGGGTGCCGGTATGCGGTACCTCGAGGAGGGCCGGATCGAGGGCCAGGACCCGCTCGAACGCTTCTCCCCGACGGCGGCGCAGCACCTCCTGCGCACGCACGGGTTCGCGCACGCACCGGACCTGCTGATCGGCAGCTTCTACGATCCGGCGCTCGACGAGGGCTGCGCCTTCGAGGAGCTGATCTCGTTCCACGGCGGGCTCGGCGGGCCGCAGACGCGGCCGTTCGTGCTCTACCCGGCCGAGCTGCCGCCGCCCGCGGAGCCGGTCGTCGGCGCGGAAGAGCTCCATCGGGTGCTCGCCGGCTGGCGGAGCCTGCTCGAGGGAGAGCGCCAGGCGCCGGCCCAGCCGGCGCTCGCCGCGCGTCAGCAATGATCGGCAGCATGGTCGGCAAGCGGACAGCGATCGTCGTCCCGGGTCACGGAGACGTCGATCCCGAGGGGAGGCACCGCATCACCCGCCGCTGCCTGCGGCTGGTCCACGAGGCGGAGCGCCTCGTGACCGCGGGCGGCGCGGACGTCGTCGTGTTCAGCGGCTGGTCGTCGACCGGCGGACCGTCGGAGGCCGAGCAGATGCGGGACCTGTGGAGCGGTCCCGACGTCGAGCTCGTCGTGGAGCCGACGGCGCGGAACACCGCCGAGAACGCGTTACGTACCTTGCCGCTGCTTCGTGAGCGCGGGATCGAGCGCGCCGTCGTCGTCTGCACGCCGACGCATCTGGTCCGCACCCGTCTGCTGTTCGGACGCCTCTATCGCGGCGCGGGCCTCGAAGTGGCGTTTCGCACCGTGGCCGTCGCGCCGAGCCTCCGCTCGATCGCGTGGGAGGTTGCGGCGTTCCCGTTCCTGCCGGCGCAGCTCCGCGCTGCCCGCGCCGAGCTCGCCCGGCGGTCGCGATGAGCGACACGGTCGTCTTCATCCCCGCCTGGAACGAGGAGGAGAACCTGCCTGCCGTCCTCGAAGGGCTGCGCGCCCGGCTGCCGTGGGCGGACGTGCTCGTCGTCGACGACGGCTCCACCGATCGCACGGCGGACGTGGCGCGCGAGCATGGCGCCGAGGTGCTCTCGCTCGGCAGCAACCGGGGCCTGCGGATCGGGATCGCGGCGGGCTACCGCTGGGCGCTCGAGCAGGGCTATGCGTTCTGCGGGCGCGTCGACGCGGACGGCCAGCATCCGCCGCAGGAGCTCTTGCGGCTGCTCGAACGCGTCCGCGCCGACGAGTGCGACGTTGCGGTCGGCTCGCGTTTCGTGTCGGGAAACGGCTACGCGCCGTACCGCTACCGGCCGAGCCCGGCGCGACGCTTCGGGACGGGCCTGCTGCGCCGCTCGGTGGCCGTCGTGTTGCGGCGCCCGTTCGGCGACGCGACGAGCGGCCTCTATGCCGTGAACGCAAAGGCGCTGCCGCTCCTGGCCGAGCCGTACACGAGCGGGGCGCCGGAGGTCGAGGCGCTGATCCGCGTCGTCGATGCGGGACTGCGGCTCGAGGAGGTGCCGGTGGACATGGCGCCGCGGGCAGGAGGCGAGTCGAAGCTCCGCGGCGGCAAGGCGGTGAAGCTCGTGCTCACGGTGACGGCGACGCTCGGCTTGGCACTGCTCGCCCGCCGCCGGCGCTAAGACGGCGGCGACTTCTCGAGCAGCTCGCGTAGCTCTTGCAGCTGGGCGTCGACATGGTTGAAGCGTTCGTCGACCGTGGCTCGTGCGCCGGCCACCTCCGACGCTTCGCTCTCTGCCCGCTCCCGCTGGGCTCGGGCGACGAACACCGACGTGATGCCGGCGGTGACGATCGCGAGGAAGGCCACGCCCCACAACATGACGATCGAGGTGAGGATCTTGCCAATCGGCGCGTCGGGCGTCAGGTCGCCGTAGCCGACCGTCGTGACCGTCTGCAGCACCCACCACATGCCGAGCCAGACCGAGGCGTACTCCTTGTGATCGAGCACCCGCATCATCACGCCGCCGGCGACGACGACGACGACGGTCGCGGTGACGATCACGTTCGCGGCGAGCCGGACGGAAGGCGGCTCCTGGAGGAACTTCGACATCCGGCTCTCGATGATGCTTCCGGGATGGGGCACTTTGCGTCCCGGACCGCTGAAGGGTGAGTTTCCCGGGTCGTTCACGTCGTCGGCCGCCACTATGACCCCGCGCCGCTGGTGCCCGCATCGTCGTAGACGACCACGGTGCCCGCGAGGTAGTCCGGGAGTGCCCGGCGCCGTCGATCGAACAGGGCCGGGACGAAGCCGAGGAAGCACGGGATGATCGCGAGCGCAAGGCCGACGGTCCGCACCAGCGCCTGCCACGCGGTCAACCGGTCCCGACCGCGGCTGGAGAGGACTCGCACTCCCATCAGCCGCATTCCAAGCGTCTGACCGGCCGTGTGCCAGAAGACGACGAAGTAGCCGGCCGCGATCACCACTGCCGCGAGCGAGAGAAGCGCCTGGGCGAGCCAGTCCGGGCGGATGCCGCCTACCACCGCGCCCACCAGGCCGGCGGCGCCGCCGACAACCGCAGTGGCGACGACCACCACGAACGCGTCGACGACGAGCGCGACGCCGCGGCTCGCCACGCCGGCGAACGGGCGCGGCGATTCGCGCAGCGCGAGGCGAGAATCGAGGCCGCTCGCGGTCTCACGTGCGCCTCCCATGACCTCGTCGGCGAGGCCGGCGGACTGCGATTTCAGCGCGGCGCGCACCTCCGGCCCTGCCAGCACGCGCTCGAGCGATTGCTTCATCGCCGGGCTCGCGAGCACGCGATCGACCATCGCCTGCGACTCGGGGCTTGCCAGCGTGGTCTCGAGCATGCGTTCCAGCTCGCCGGAGGCGACGAGCTCGTGGACGACACGCTCCACGACCCGATGCCGGACCAGCAGCCGTCCCAGCTCCTCCGGCAACGGGCCCGAGAGTGTGCGGTCGGCGGCTCGCCTGACCTCGGGCGTTGCCAGGATCTCGGCCGCAGCCGCCTCGAGCGGGCCGCGCCAGACGCGGGCCGCGAGGCGTGCCGAGTAGGCGGCCGCGCCTCCGATCGCGTCCGAGACGGCGGACCTTTCGTCCGGCGGCGTGCCCTGCTCGGCTGCTCCCATCGTCAGCGCCCCGAGCGTGGGCGGCTAGACGCTGCCCTCGCGCGGACCCGAGTTCCGGCGGTCGACGAACCAGCCGATCGTAAGCGCCCCCAGAGCGAGAACCAGCAGCGCGGAGAGGAAGCCCCACGCGTAGATCGCGCTGAGGAAGATCCACATGACGATGAACAGGGCGATCGCCCCGAGAACGAAGAGCCCGGCCATCTTCAGCCAGAACTTGAATCCGAAGTCCTCCATGAGATCGCAGGCTCCCGGCCGGAGGCCCGGGCTACATCATCCGTTCGGGATGATCGACCGGGATTAGCGGCCCGCGGCGTAGCCCTGCCGGCCGCGCGGATTCGCGCCCGCCTTCAGGATCCCGCCGTGCTCGCGCGCGACGGCGGTGACGCGACCGAGAGTCCACGGGCCGGACACCTCGACGTCGTGCCCGCGTTCCCGCAGCGCCTCGATCGCCTCGCGGCCGGCGCGTTCCTCGACCGCGACGTGGCGCGGGCGGCTCTCGCGCGGATAGAAGCTCGACGGGAACGCCTCGGTATGGTG
This sequence comes from Gaiellaceae bacterium, assembly GCA_036494245.1. Lineage (GTDB taxonomy): Bacteria > Actinomycetota > Thermoleophilia > Gaiellales > Gaiellaceae > Palsa-739. Next base: position 7,171 of record DASXOM010000154.1, on the reverse strand, counting down.
GTTCGGCGCGTCGATCGCTGCCTGGAGGTCAAGCCCGTGGTGGACGTGGCCGAGGAAGACATGCAACGTCCACTGGTCCTGCTGGTCGCCCCCGGGCGTGCCGAGAGCCAGGGATGACTCGCCGTCGCGGGCGGCGATCGTGGGGGAGAGGGTGGTGCGCGGCCGCTTGCCCGGCTCGAGCGAGTTCGGCAAGCCCTCCTCGAGCCAGAACATCTGGGCTCGCGTGCCGAGCGGGAAGCCGAGGGAGGGGATCACCGGCGCGCCCCAGAGCCAGCCGCCGCTCGGGGTCGCCGAGACCATGTTCCCCCAGCGGTCGACGACATCGAGGTGGACCGTGTCGCCGCGGGTGGGCTCGCCGACGCCCGGCGCGACCGGCGCGTCCTCGACCGGCTGAGCCAGGCGTGGCGCTCTGCCTCCTGGTGAGCCCGGCCGGAGCTCGCTCGAGGCCTTCTCGCCGAGCAGCCCGCGCCGCTCCTCCGCATAGTCCCGTGAGAGCAGCGCGGCGAGCGGCACCTCGGTGAAGTCCGGGTCCCCGTACCAGGCTTCGCGGTCGGCGAATGCGAGCTTCGCGCACTCGGTGATGGTGTGCACCCAGTCCGTGCTCGCGTGGCCCATGGCGCCGAGATCGAACCCCTCGAGCAGCCGGAGCTGCTGGAGGAAGACCGGCGCCTGGCTCCACGGGCCGGCCTTGAAGACCTCGTACCCGTGGTAGTTGACCGAGAGCGCCTCCTCCCACGACGGCGCCCAGTCGCGCAGGTCGCTCTCGGCGAGCAGTCCCGCGTGGCGCTCGCCGGAGCTGTCGAGCCACTCGCGTGACTGGAAGCGGACGATCTCCTCGGCGACGAAGCCGCGATACCAGCAGTCCTGGGCCGCCTCGAGTTGCGCCTCCCGGTCGTGGGAGGCGGCCTCGGCCTCGGCGAGGATGCGGCGGTAGGTCTCGGCGAGTTTCCGGTTCCTGTGCAGGGTGCCCGGTTCGGGAGCGGGGAGGTAGACGTCCACGGACGTCGTCCACTCGTCGGTGAAGAGCTGCTCGACCTTGCGGATTGCGTCGCCGATCGAGGCGAGGGCCGGGTAGCCGTCCTCGGCGTAGCCGATCGCGAAGTGCAGGACGTCGTGCAGCGGCAGCGTCCCGTACTCGCGCAGCAGCTCGATCCAGCCGCCGAAGGAGCCGGGCACGACCGCCGCCAGCGGGCCGGTGCCGGGAATCAGTGCGAGCCCGAGCTCGTCGCGGTAGCGCTCGATCGTGGCTGCGCGGGGTGCGGGGCCCTGCGCGCATAGGACGAGCGGCCGGTCTCTCTCCACGGGCCAGACGAGCGCCGGCAGGTCGCCGCCGGGGCCGTTGAGGTGCGGCTCGACGACCTGCAGCGTGAATCCGGTCGCGACGGCGGCGTCGAACGCGTTCCCACCCTGCTCGAGCACGGCCATTCCCGCCGCCGACGCGAGCCAGTGTGTCGACGCCACCATCCCGAACGTCCCCCGCAGCTCGGGTCGCGTCGAGAAGCTCATCGCCCAACGATAGTGTGCCGCGCCATGCACGCACGCCTGCACTCGCTCAGGCTCGACCCGAAGCTGGTCGCGATCGGGCTCGGCGGCGGCCTCTTGTCGGGGCTACTGGGCGTCGGCGGGGGAATCGTCATGGTGCCGCTGCTCGTGCTCTGGGCCGCCTATTCCCAGCGTGACGCTCACGCGATCTCGCTCGGCGCGATCATCCCGATCAGCATCGCCGGGATCGCGACCTACGGCGTCGCCGGCGAGGTGCGGTACGGGACGGCGATCGCGCTCGCCGCGGGATCGATCGTCGGCGCGCGCATCGGTGCCGGCTGGCTAGCGCGGATCGACGAGCGCCTGCTCAAGGTCGTCTTCGGCACGTTCCTCATCGGCGTCGCCGTACTGATGGGAGTCCGCGGATGACCGGCCCGACCCTGTACGTCGTGCTCGTCGCGTTCGGCGTGGTCGTCGGCGTGGCTTCGGGACTGCTCGGAGTCGGCGGTGGGACGCTCATCGTTCCCTTCCTCACCCTCGCAGCCGGGTTCTCGCAGCACTCCGCAGAGGCGACCTCGCTGCTCGTGATCCTGCCGACTGCCATCGTGGGGAGCCTCGTCCTCCGCCGCCGCGGGGTCGGCGATCTCGGGCTCGCGCTTCGCTTCGGCACGGTGGGCGCAGTCGCCAGCGTCCTCGGCGCGCTGCTCGCCCTCGCGCTGCCGGCAGACACGCTCCGCCTCGTGTTCGCAGTCTTCGTCGGAGTCGTCGGGCTGCGGCTCGCACGCGACGGGATCCGTGGCGACGGGCCGGCAGAGCCCGGTTGAGTCAGAAGCTGAAGCCGGCCGGGTAGGCGTAGGTCGAGAGGTACCAGACGTCGAGCCCGATCACTCCGCCGTAGGCCCCGACCCAGGCGAGCCGGTACCAGTTGGCCGGATCCCGCCTAACGTGGGCGACAAAGGCCCACGCGATCACGACGAGCTGGAAGGCGACGTAGAGGATCGGCTTCAACGGCTGCAGCCTAGCCGCGTGTCCGGTCGCGTCTACTCGTAGCCGAGGTCGCGGAGGCGCTCGACCATCTGCCGTTCTTCCTCCTCGGAGTAGACCGGCTCGTCGCTCGCTTCTCGTTGGGCCTCCGGTGCGACCGCCTCCGCCGCCGTGTCCGCGTCGTCCTCGAGGAGGGCTGACAGCGGCTCACCGTCGAGGCCCTCCGCCGAGAGCCCGAGCAGGCTGAGGATCGTCGCCGGGAGCTGCACGATCTCGGAGCCGTCCGGGACATCCACCGGCTGGATCCCCGGCCCGGTGGCCGCGAGGATCCCCGTCACGCCGTGATGGCCCGAATAGCCGTACGAGACCTCGGGATCGAGCCGCTCGTGCAGCTCGAAGGCCTCGGTCCAGCGGCGGCGGGACGGGTCGACGTTGATCCGCTCGTCGTACGGGATGAGCATCAGCTCCGGCGCCTTGTCGAGGAACGGCCCGTGGAACAGCTCCTCCTTCCGCAGCACCTGGAAGGCGGGCTCGCCCGTCTGCGGGTGGGGGATCTCGGCCAGCTCGGCCGCGAGCGCGTCGATGTAGGCCGGGTCGTCGCGCGCGCCGCTGAGCTCGCCGACGTAGAGCTGGCCCTGCGAGGCGAAGCCATAGGCGTGCGTCGTGCCGAAGTCGATGTCGGCGAACAGGCGGTCGGCCGCCGGTCGCGGCAGGAACGGGATCAGATCGAGCGCACGCCCGTACCACCGCACCGTCCGCACGAGCTTCTGGTCGACGCGCGCGAGATAGTCGAGCCGTCCGCGCCGCCAGGGCTGCAGCGACCGCTTGCGGAAACGGAGATGTCCGCGCTCCTCGAGCCAGCGATCGAGGTGGAACATCCAGTAGATCGGCTTCATCCCGTGATCCGAGAAGAGGAGGACGGTCGGCTCCTCGCCGTATTGCGCCGCGGCTGCCTCGATCAGCTCGCCGCACAGCGCGTCGACGCGCTCGTAGACCTGCAGAAGCTCGTCGCCGCTGCCGGTCGACGCGTGCGCGGGGTGCTCCGGGTCGAAGCGCGCGTAGCCGAGGTGGCCGACGTGGTCGGTGCTCATGAAGTCGACGCAGAGAAGCTGCAGGTCGGGCTCCAGCTCGAAGGCGAGCTTGCAGACGCCGGCCATCTGGTCGGCGTGCTCGAGCAGCCGGCCGGTGTAGGCGGGGAAGTCCTCCCACCAGCGCTCCGCCATCGGATGGTGCGCCGTGACGAGGTCGGGATATGCGGCGAAGATCCGCTCCTCGGCGCTCGCCGGCAGGATCTGCGGCCGCTCGGGGCCGCCGTAGCCGGTGACGACGATCCCCTCCAGCGGCTCCGCCGGATACGTGAACGGGATCCCGATGTACGCCGAGCGGATCCCGGCGGCGCCGAGCATGCGCCAGAGCGGCGTCCCGGCGCGGCTGGCGGCGCTCTCGAGCTTCTGCGTGCCGCGGTTCGGGTTGGTCGTGAAGTTGAAGATGCCGTGCCCGCCCGGGTTCAGTCCCGTCAAGAAGCTCGACCAGGCCGTCGGCGTGAAGGCCGGGATCGTCGAGCGGAGCGGCCCGAACGCGCCCTCGCGCGCCAGGCGCGAGATCGTGGGCAGCTTCCCCTCTGCCATGAGGCGGCGGACGAGGTCGTAGTCGGCCCCGTCGAACGCGAGCGCGAGAACGCGCCTCACCGTCCGATCACTTCCCGGTAGACCTGCTCGAGCTGCGTGGTGGGATTGCCGAAGCGGGCGTGCACCTCGCGCAGGTTCCGCTCGCCGTAGCTCCGGCGCAGCTCGGCGTCGCGCGCGAGCCGGACCATCGCGGCGGCGACGGCGTCGACGTCGTGGCGGTCCTGCACGAGCTCGCCGCCCTCGCCTTGCTGGATCCACTCGTCCAGCGACGGCGCGAGGCCGACGACGAGCGGGACGCCGCTCGCCATCGTCTCGAGCAGCGAGGCGGGGGAGGAGTCGACGTCGGCGAGCGTGACAGCGAAGTCGGCGGAGGCCGTCACTGACGGAAGCTCGGCCGCGGGCACGTCCCGCACTGCCATGTACGGCTCGACTTCGAGCTCCGCTGCGAGCCGGTCGAACTCCTTGCGGGTCCAGCCGCCGCCGGCGCTCGAGAACAGGCGCAGCTGCGGCACTTCCTGCCTGGCCTTGGCAAAAGACCGCAAAACGACGTCGAGGTTCGAGTAGGGGCGGAAGTTGCGCAGCGAGAGACACACGACGGCATCGTCGGGCCAGCCGAGCGCGCTCCAGCGGCTGCGGTCGGCGCGCTCGGGCGAGTAGCCGTCGATGCGCGCGTGCCAGAAGACGCGGTGGAACTTCCCGCGGTCGGCGCCGAGCCGGACCGCGGCGTCCTCGAGCGCCTGCGAGTTGACGACGTAGGCGAGGGCGCGCTCCGGCGCGATCGCGACCCGGGCCCGCTCCTCTCCCTCCGGCGACTGCCAGGCGTCGATGATCGCGTCCTTCCCCCACGGGCTGACGACGAGCGGGCCGAGCCCGGCGCGCGCCGCCCAGTAGCCGTAGGGCAGGAGGTAGTGGGAGTGGACGACATCCGGCTGCACGCGCTTCGCGAGGCCGGCGAGGGCGGGGGCCATGCGGAAGCGCCGGACGAGAGGCACCTTCAGCAGCCGGTCGAGATCCTGGAACTGGTGCACGACGAGGCCGTCGAGCTCGCCCTCGCGCGGATTCACGCGGCCCGACGCGACGTGCACCTCGTGGCCGCGTTCCGCAAGGCGGGTCGCCCAGCGGGCGAAGTGGCGCGACTTCGCGTCGCCGACGCCGAGGATGCGGAGCGTCTCAGCCACGGCGTCCCGCCCCGGTCAGCGTGCGCACGCCACGCACCGCATGGCGGCCGATCTGCACGAGCGCCGGCTTCGGGTCGTCGCGCGCGAAGACGGCGTCGACGTACGGCGGCCGCTCGATCGCGTGTCCCGAGCCGGCCATGAGCGTGATCGCCCAGCGCTTGCCGTCGCCGTGCATCCGCGCCGGCGGCAGCGGGTCGCCGATCAGGTCGCGGTAGGCGATCCACGGCAGGTCGACCCCGCACGCCGCGGCGAGGCTGTGCCACTGCCACAGACGCGGGTTCACCTCCAGCAGCTTGTAGCGGCCGTCGCGCGGGTCGCGCATCAGCTCGACCTGCGAGATGCCGTGGAAGCCGAGCGCGCGCAGGAGCGCGAGGCCATGCTCGACGACCTCGTCGACCCAGACCGCCTCGCCGGCGCGGGCGCTGCCCATGTAGCCGCGGGTCTGACTGAGCTTGTGCCCGGAGAAGAGGCCGAGCGCCTCCCCGTCGCGATCGAGGTAGCTGCCGAGCGTGTACATCTCCTCGGGCCCGCTCGGGATCAGCTCCTGCACCATCGGCTCGTACGGCGCCGCGGCCTCGTAGGCGTGCTCGAGCTCGGCGGGCGTCTCGCAGCGGAAGAGCTGGCGCTTGTGGCTGCGCCGGAAGCCGACGTTGGCCGACGGCTTGACGACGAGCGGGAAGCCGACTTCCTCGCCGGCTGCGCGCGCCTCCTCTGCCGAGCTCGGGTAGAGCGTGCGCGGGATCGGGACGCCGGCCGCCTCGGCCGTCTCGAGCTGGTGGCGCTTGCTCTGGATCTTCTCCAGCACGTCCCAGCTCGGAAACGGAAAGCGGTACCGCTCGCCGAGCACGTCGGCGTGGCGAGCGATCGCGTTGAGGTGCTCGTCATGGGTGGGGAAGATCGGCAGGAGGCCGTCGGTCGCGTCGCCGATCTCGCGGAGGGCCTCGACGAAGCCGTCCTCGTCGTCCAGCGGGTCGGGGGCGAGGCGCGCGTCCGCATAGCGGGAGCGCAGGCCGAGCGCGTAGGGCCGGTTGTCGACGGCCAGCACCCGCAGCCCGTGCCGCCCGAGCGAGCGGATCGCCGCGAGGCCGTTCACCCATGCGACCTCGACGACGACGGCCGTGCCCCTCCCAGACATCCGCGCGAGTCTAGTGCGCGGCCGGAAGCAGTCGGCGCAGGCGCTTGCGCTCGGCCGGCAGGTAGAAGCCGAGCGGCGCGAGCAGCAGCGGGAACACGAGCGTCAGGCCCAGTGCGACGGGTATCGATTGAGGCAGTGCCTCGCCGATTCCCGTCAGCGCACCGGCGGCGAGGAGGATGCTCGCGACCCGTCGCCACTGGTACTCGACCCGGTAGATCCTCTGCGCGTTCCACGTTCGCATGAGCATCAGGAGGATGTAGGCGGCGAGCGTGGCGTAGGCGGCTCCGAGCATGCCGTAAGCGGGGATCAGCCAGAGGTTCAGCGCGAAGTTGACGATCGCCGCGACCGTCGCGGCGACCCAGTTGAACTTCGTCTGGCGCATGCGGCCGGTGGCGATCGTGACGACGATGAAGCCGGCGAAGAAGACGCTCGAGTACGCGAGCGCCGGAATCGCGTTCTGGGCAGGCCAGTACCCCGGCTTCTTCCCGAGCAGGCGCACGATCCACGGCGCGAAGAGGCTCAGGCCGACGGCCGCCCAGGCGGCGACGAACATCAGGTACGTGAGGATGTAGGAATAGGCGCGCTTCGCCTCGTCCTCGTCCTCGATCGAGTACGCGAACGCAGGCCAGGCGACCTGGAAGGCGGTGAACAGGAGCACCATCGCCGAGCTGATCTTGTAGGCGAGCGAGTACTGCCCGAGCTCGGTGAGCCGGTAGTTGCCGTGCAGGAGCTTGCTGAGCATGAAGCGGTCGCCGAAGTTCGTC
>DASXOM010000153.1:0-4731 GCA_036494245.1 Gaiellaceae bacterium | reverse complement strand
CCGACCACCGCAACCCGCATCGCAGCGATGCTAATCGTGCTTGCCGGGATAGCGATCTTCGAGCGTGATCATCACGCGGCGGAGGAGCGCGTTCAGCTGCTCCTTCTCGCGGTCGGTCAGCGCCTTTGCCAGCAGCGCTTCTTTCGGCCCCTGGATCGCCATCGCCTGCTCGACCTTCTCGAGCCCCTTCTCGGTCAGCTCGACGAGGACGCTCCGCCGATCCTCGGGATCGCGAAGCCGGCGGACGAGGCCCTCCTTCTCCAAGGCGTCGAGCCGGCTCGTCATCGCGCCGCTCGTCAGGTCCGCACGGCGTGCGAGCCAGCCGGCCTTGCGCCGGTACGGCGCACCCGACCAGCGCAGCGCGGTAAGCACGTGCCAGTCGCTCATCGTCAGCCCGAGCTCCTCGAGCGTCTCGTTGTGCATGCGCTTGATGCGGTAGTTGATGCCGCCGATCCGGTCGACGATCCCTTCCACGGTCAGATCGAGGTGGTCCGGAAGGTCGTCGCTGATCTCCTCGAGGAAGCCGTCGACGTGGTCGCGCTCGTCGCTCTTCCTCGCTCTCGGCACGTGATCAGTGTTCATGAAGTTTCTCTTGACGTCAAGGTATCTCCATTGTTAGTGTCTCGCTATCAAGATACTCGACGTCAAGAGGAGGCGATTGATGTATCCGCACTACGACCCGAAGTTCATCAAGGACATCCAGGAGGGGCGCATGGCCCAAGTCCATGCCGCCACGCTCAGGACCCGGCCTTCGAGGAGGCCCGCATGGCTGCCGCAAAACCCGCTTTCCGCGTTCGCTCGCTTCCACAAGAAGCCCGCGAAGGTGGCGACGCCAGGACGTTCGTCAACCTCGGCCGCACGCTAGACATCGGCGCGTTCGGCGTCGGGGCTGCCTTCCAGCGCAAGGCCGGCGAGACGGTCATCCCCGCCCACCACGAAGCCGGCCCGGGCGGCGACCGGCACGAGGAGCTCTACGTCGTCGTGCAGGGCTCTGCCACGTTCACCGTCGGCGGCAACGCGGTCGACGCTCCACAGGGGACGGCGCTCTTCGTCCACGACCCGGCAGCGACGCGCAGCGCGGTCGCAACCGCCGAGGACACGCTCGTCCTCGCGGTGGGCGGCCCAAGCGGGGCGGCATACCGGGTCACGCCGGCGCAATCTCAGGAGGGGTTCTGGGAGGCGTACCGAGAGCAGGACTGGGCCGCTGCGCTCGCAGCGAGCAAGCGCGGGCTCGAGCTCTATCCGGGGAACGCCCACCTGCTCTACAACGTCGCCTGCATGGAGACCCGGCTCGGGAACGACGACGCCGCCCTCAGCGCGCTCGCCGAGTCGGTCGCCCAGTGGGAGCCGTACAGAGAACAGGCGCGGAAGGACGACGACTTCGCATCGCTGCGCGAGGATCCGCGTTTTCTAGAGCTTGTGAGCTGAGCGCGGCGTCAGTGCGAGCAGCCTGAGCCGCAGCCGGCTGCGTCCTCGGGCGCCTCGCCCTCGGCAACCTGGAACGAGTGGCCGCAACCGCACGAGGCGACGGCGTTCGGGTTCTCGATCTTGAACCCGGACTCCTGGATCGTCTCGAGGTAGTCGACCTGCGCGCCCATGAGATACGGCGCGCTGAACGGATCGACGACGACGGTGACGCCCTCGCTCTCGAACGCGTGGTCGCCCTCCTGGGCGCCGCGGTCGAAGCCGAGGCCGTACTGGAAGCCGGAGCAGCCGCCGCCCTCGATCGCGACGCGCAGCACCGAGACGTCCTCCTCGCCGGCGATCAAGTCGCGGATCTTCGCCGCGGCTGCGGGCGTCAGCGAGACGATGCTCTCGGTGCGCTCCTGAATCTCCATCCGGGTCGCATCGTAGCAACGCGGCCTGCGCCCACCAGGCCGACTTTGTAACAGCCGATGCAGGCTCCGCTACAGGGATTCGGTACCTGCAAGTGCAGCCCTCACGACGTTGATAACGTCAGCCGTCGCTGGGTAACAGAGGCGGGAGAGATGCTCGACAGCTGGCTGCCATTCCTGATCTACGGGATCCTTGCGCTCGCGATCCCCGCCTCGATGATGGGGATGTCGTTCTGGTTCTCGCAGAAGCCTGCGCGCCGGACCCGAGCCCGGACCGTGCCGTTCGAGTCGGGCGTCTCGACGGGACCGCTTCCGCGCCAGCGCTTCAGTGTGAGCTTCTACCTCACGGCGATGCTCTTCATCGTCTTCGACATCGAGATCGTCTTCCTCTACCCGCTGGCCGTGCAGCTCCACGCGCTCGGCTGGTTCGGGTTCGCCGAGCTCGCCTTCTTCGTCCTCATCCTCTTCGTCGCCTACGTCTACATCTGGCGGAAGGGCGCGCTGAACTGGTGACCGCCGGTGGCTGACGACACGCCGCGCCTGCGCGACTACGGGCTGCAGTCGGAGCGGCTGCTCTGGCCCACCAAGGGGCCGTCGCAGTTCGAGGAGGACATGGGGGCCGCTGAGCTCGAGCGCGCGCTCGGGCTGACGACGCTCTCGAAGGCGGTGCGGTGGGCGCAGACGAAGTCGATGTGGCCGGACACGTTCGGGCTCGCCTGCTGCGCGATCGAGATGATGTCGATCGTCTCCGCCCGCTACGACATCGCGCGCTTCGGGATGGAGGCGTTCCGCTCCTCGCCGCGCCAGGCGGACCTGCTCATCGTGTCGGGCCGGGTCGCCCACAAGATGGCGGAGCCGCTGCGGCAGATCTACGACCAGATGCTCGAGCCGAAGTGGGTGATCGCCATGGGCGTCTGCGCGAGCTCGGGCGGGATGTTCAACAACTACACGATCCTCCAGGGCGTCGACCGGATCGTCCCGGTCGACATCTACATCCCCTTCTGCCCGCCCCGGCCGGAGGCGCTGATGGAAGGGATCATCCGGCTGCACGAGGCGCACCAGGCCGGCGTGCCGCCCGCGTACGAGCGGACTGGAGTCGCAACGTGACGGACTGGCAGGGGGTGCCGGGCTACGTCTCGCATCGCGACGGCCCTGAGATGCCGACGGTGACGATCGAGACGGCACGGATCCGCGAGGCGTGCGAGCACGCGCGCGACGAGCTCGGCTTCAACGTGTGCGTCGACCTCGTCGCAACCGACTACCTCGAATGGGGCGGCAAGGGCGTCTCCGGCTACATCGGCACCTCGAGCGGTCGCGATCTCATGCACCCGATGACGCAGGGGCTGCAGGCACTGCCCGAGCTCAAGCCGAAGCGCTTCTCGATCAGCTACCACCTGCTCGCGCTGCGGCAGGGCGCGCCGCGCACGCGGTTCCAGTGCTGGGCGGACGAGGGAGAGCGCGTGCCGAGCGTGATCTCCGTCTGGCCGACCTGCGACTGGCACGAGCGCGAGCAGTTCGACCTGATGGGCATCGTTTTCGAGGGCCACCCGAACCTCGAGCGGCTGCTGATGCCCGAGGACTGGGAGGGCCATCCGCTGCGCAAGGATTATCCGATCGGCGGCGAGCCCGTCCGCTTCACGGACGAGCAATGAGCGCGACCGTCACACCATCCGGCACCCGCCGCTGGCCGGTCGTCTCCGACCAGCAATACGAGGGCTCGCGCATCCCGTCGCGGGTCCCGACCATCCTCGCCGTCCCTGAGGACCTCCGCTCCAGCGAGGACGTGCTCCGGGTCAACTTCGGCCCGAACCACCCGTCGACGCACGGCGTCCTCCGCCTGATCGTCGACCTGTACGGCGAGGAGGTGGTGGGCGTCTCGGCCGTGATCGGCTATCTCCACACCGGCTTCGAGAAGTCGATGGAGTCGAAGACGTACTGGAAGGACGTCACCTTTCCCGAGCGGATCGACTACGTCGGCTACCAGAACAACGGGCTCGTCTTCGTCCTCGCGGTCGAGCAGCTGCTCGAGCTGGAGGTGCCCACGAAGGCCAAGTGGATGCGGATGCTCCTCTGCGAGCTCAACCGGATCCACTCGCATCTCGTCTTCCTCGGCACGTCGGCGCTCGAGCTGGGGGCCATCTCGATGTTCTGGTACTGCTTCCGCGAGCGAGAGACGATCCTCGACCTGATCGAGCTCGTCACAGGGCAGCGGATGCACACCCGCTACTTCCAGGTCGGCGGGCTCGCGGAGGACATCCCGCAAGGCTTCTTCGGAGAGTGCCGCAAGTTCGTCGAGTGGATGCCGCACGCGCTCGACGACTACAAGGGCATCCTCGACCGGAACGAGATCTGGCTCGAGCGGACGCAGGGCATCGGCGTCCTCTCGGCGCAGGACGCGATCGCGCTCGGCCAGAGCGGCCCCAACCTTCGTGCCTCGGGTGTCGACTGGGATCTCCGCCGCGACGAGCCGTACCTCCACTACGAGCAGGTCGACTTCCAGGTGCCGGTCTATCCGGAGGGCGACGTCTACGCCCGCTATCGCGTGCGGATGGACGAGATGGCGGAGTCGAACAAGATCGTGCGCCAGTGTCTCGACAAGCTCGAGCGCATGGAGGGGATGCCGTGGATCGCGGACGACCGCAAGGTCGTGCTGCCGCCGCGCGAGGAGCTCCACACCTCGATGGAGTCCCTGATCCACCACTTCAAGATCGTCACCGAGGGCTTCCGCGTGCCCGAGGGCGAGATCTACGTCGCGGTCGAGTCGCCGCGCGGCGAGTCGGGCTGCTACCTCGTCTCGGACGGCGGCCCCAAGCCGTGGCGCATCCACTTCCGCGCGCCCTCCTTCGTCGCGCTCGAGGCGACGGCGACCTGCCTCCACCATGCCCTCGTCGCCGAC
>DASXOM010000152.1:0-3839 GCA_036494245.1 Gaiellaceae bacterium | reverse complement strand
TTATGCATTTGGATTACCCTCCGTTCGGTGCGCGCCGGGAGCCTGGGACGGCGGCGCCAACTCGCTCCGACGCTCGATCGAGCGTCCGTCAAGTGCTTTAGACGACCGGCGGCGAGCTTTAGTTAGAAGCCCCTAAGAACGCGGCGCCGAATGGGTCTAAACGGGCCTGAAGCTGGGGCTCTGCGTGTTCACGGAGACGGCGACGAACACGCCGTCCTCCAGCACGCGACCGTCCGGGAGCTCATGGCCGGTGAACCGCACGCTCGAGCGTGTGGCGCTCCGAGCAGCATCCAGGGTTCCGTGCCGCCCTGGAGCGGCGAAGAACATCGTCGCGACCAGCGCTGCCGCTGACGTGACCGCCACTGCGGAGCCGACTCTGACGCTGGCCCGGCGTCGCGACAACCCGAAGCGCTCTGCCGGCACCTCGAGAGTCACTTCTCGCAACCTTGCGGTCACACCGCGTACCTGTTCGGCCCACGCCGAGCACTCGGGACAGATCAGGAGGTGGTTCTCGAGGTGGTCGAGCTCGTGCATCGACAGCTCACCGTCGAGCTGAGCGGAAACGGACTCGCGGGCGCGAGCACAAACTGTCTCGGGAAGCTGCACGTTCTCCTCAAAGTCTCTGACGGGACGGTGTAAGGAAAGTTAGCCGCGCTCGGCCACCAGGCCGGCGAACCAGTCGAGCGCCTCGGGATTTGCGAGCGCATCGCGGCTCGTCACCTCGTCGGCCGACGCCCCCATCAGGAGGCGTTTCACCGGCACCTCGAGAATCTTCCCCGACAGCGTGCGCGGGATCTCGGGGGCGGTGAGCACCGCGTCCGGAACGTGACGCGGCGAGCAGTCTTGGCGGATCCGGCGCCGGATCTCCGACTCGAGTCCCTCGTCGAGGACGGCGCCGTCGCGCAGGACGACGAACAGCGTCATGCGGCTTCCCTCCTCGTCCGGGACGTCGACCACGAGCGCGTCGAGTACCTCGTCGAGCGCGAGGACGCTGCGATACAGCTCGCTCGTCCCCATCCGCACGCCGCCCCGGTTGATCGTCGCGTCGGAGCGGCCGGTGATGATCGCGGTGCCCCGCTCGGTGATCTCGATCCAGTCGCCGTGACGCCAGACACCGGGAAAGGTGGAGAAGTAGCTCTCGCGGTAGCGCGACCCCTCCTCGTCGCCCCAGAGATAGAGAGGCATGGACGGCATCGGCTCGGTGATCACGAGCTCGCCGACCTCGCCCACGAGCGGGCGCCCGTCCTCGCTCCACGCCTCGACCTTCGCGCCGAGCGCCCGAGCCTGCAGCTCGCCGCGGTAGACGGGGAGCGTGGGAACTCCGCCGACGAAGGCCGTGCAGACGTCGGTGCCGCCGGACGTGGAGAAGAGCCAGACGTCCTCGCCGAGCCGGTCGCGCACCCAGTCGAAGCCCTCGGGGGCGAGCGGCGAGCCGGTCGAGCCGACGCTGTCCAGGCGAGAGAGGTCCCGGCCGGCGCGCGGCTGAACGTCCGCCTTCTGGCAGGCGGCGATGTAGCCGGCGCTCGTGCCGAAGGACGTGATGCCGGCAGCGTCGGCGAGATCCCACAGCGTCCCGAGATCCGGGTACGCCGGGTTCCCGTCGAAGAGGACGACGGACGCCTCCGAGAGCAGCCCGCCGACGAGGAAGTTCCACATCATCCAGCCGGTCGTCGTGAACCAGAACAGCCGGTCGCCGGCGCGCGCGTCGAGGTGGAGGCGGAGCTTCTTCAGGTGCTCGAGCAGGATCCCGCCCTGGCCGTGGACGATCGCCTTCGGCAGCCCCGTCGTGCCCGAGCTGTAGAGCACCCAGAGCGGGTGGTCGAAGGGAAGTTGCGCGAACTCGAGCTCGGCCGCGGGCAGCTCCCAGCCCCCGCCGGCGAGGTACGGGAGAACGAGCGTCTGCCGGAGTGTCGGGAGCTCCCCCTGCAGAGCGGCGATCGTCTCGCTGCGATCGAAGTCCTTGCCGCCGTAGCGGTAGCCGTCGACCGTGAGCAGCACCTTCGGCTCGATCTGGGCGAAGCGATCGACGACGCTGCGGACGCCGAACTCCGGCGCGCAGCTCGACCAGGTCGCGCCGATGCTCGCGCAGCCGAGAAAGGCCGCGATCGTCTCGGGGATGTTCGGGAGATAGGCGGCCACGCGGTCCCCTGCCTCGACCCCTGCTTCTCGTAGCGCGCCCGCGACGGCCCCGGCGTGTGCGCGCAGCTCTCCCCACGTCCACTCGCCCAGCGGCCGCAGCTCCGACGCATGGCGGATCGCCACGTCGCCGTCGGCACGGCCGCGGAAGACGTGCTCCGCATAGCTGAGCCGTGCGCCCGGGAACCAATGGGCTCCCGGCATCTCGCGAGTGGTGAGCACGCGCTCGTACGGCTCGCTCGCCTCGACCTCGAAGAACTCCCAGATCGACGCCCAGAACTCCTCGAGCTCGTCGACCGACCACTCCCACAGCTCGGCGTAGCCATCGAGGCCGAGCCCGCGTATCTCGTTGAGCCACTCGCGGTAGCGCGTGATCGTCGCGGACGCGATCCGCTCGGGGCTCGGCTCCCAGACGATCGGCGGCGGGTCGCTCACGCCGCCGATGCTACTTCTCTACTGCTTGCGTGCGATCGCGCGCGCGAGCTCGCGCTTCGACATCTTCGAGCGGCCCTCGACGCCGAGCCGCCGGGCACGCTCGTACAGCTCGTGCTTCGTGTTCTGCTCGACGTCGACGCCGCCGAAGGTCTCGCCCTCGCCGCGCCGCTTCTGCGCGGTCGTCTTCCTGGAGCGCGGGTCGCTGGGGCCGGAACCGTCCTTCGGCACCCAGCGGCCGCCGCGCTTCTCGTGCGTGTGCTTGAGCGAGGCCATCGCCGTGCGGTGCGCGCGCTCACCTTCGCCGTACTGCTCGACCGCGGCGTCGTGGGTCTTGGCAAACGTCCGCTGAGCTTTCCGTCCCGATCGCTTCAGCGTGTCCGGGAGCTCCGAGCGCCTGACCTTTCCCTCCTTCGCCATCTTCGGCATGGCCCGCCCTCCTCTCTCTACGTCATGGCCTGCTGGTTGACACCCGACTTGAACATGCCGCCGGTCGCGATCTTCGTCAGGAGCTTGTCGGCGTTCGACTCCTCGTCGAGGGTCTGGTCCATCAGGTCCTTGATGCCGTCGAAGCCGCAGTCGCCAGCGAGCTGCCGTGCGGACCCGTAGGCGGCGATCTCGTAGTGCTCGACGCGCTGGGCGGCGGCGATCAGCGCGGCATCCTGCGCCAACGGGTCGCCTTGCTCGTGCATCAGCTTCTCGCCCTCGGCGATGAGGCCCTTCATGCCCTGGCAGACCTCGGTCGGGCTCGAGACACCGATCTCGCCGAGTGCCTCCTTGACGCGCTTCAGGTGATCGTGCGTCTCCTCGAGGTGGTGTTCGAAGGCCTCACGAAGCTGGTCGTTGTGCGCCGCCTGCGCCATCTTCGGTAGCGCCGCGGTCAGCTGCGTCTCGGCGCTGTACAGATCCTCGAGCTGCTCCTGCAGAACGTCCTTGAGTGAGTTGAACCCCATGTGTCTTCTCCTTTTCGATTGGTATTTCTCACTTGGGGTTCCGCGTCCCGCGAACTGCAAACCGAGCTTCGGCATTAAGGTGGAAACGTGGCCGAAGAGACGCTGACGATCCGGGACAACCGCACCGGAACCGAGGTTGAGATCCCGATTTCGGACGGCACGATCCACGCCACGGAGCTCCGCCAGCTCGGGCTGATGTCGTACGACCCGGCCTTCCTCAACACCGCCTCGACCCGCAGCGCGATCACCTATATCGACGGCGACGCCGGCATCCTCCGCTACCGCGGCTACCCGATCGAGCAGCTCGCCGAGCACGCG
>DASXOM010000151.1:0-1841 GCA_036494245.1 Gaiellaceae bacterium | reverse complement strand
CGCCGCGTAGTAGAGGAGCGCGTAGATGGCGAGCCCGAAGACGGCGACGAGCCCGAGGAAGCGGTACAGGACGAGCAGAAAGATCGAGACCAGGATCAGCCCCGCCAGCGCGGCGAGGATCGCCTGGTGGAGCGAGCTCTTACCGAGCGTCGCCGAGACCTGGGTCTCCGTGAGCTGCTTGAACGTGTACGGGAGCGAGCCGCTCTGGAGGACGAGGGCGAGATCCTGCGCCGCCTTCGTCGTCCCCATGTCGCCGATCACGGCACCGCCGACGATCCCGTCCTGGAGCTGCGAGTTCGTGTAGTCGATGAACGGCGTCGCCTGAAGCTTCCCGTCGAGCACGATCGCGTTGTGCTGCGCGTACAGCTGGTTCAGCGCCCCCGTGCTTCCGTTGAAGCCGGCTTGCTGCAGGCCGCGGTCGTACTCGTACTTGGTGATCTTCTTGAACTGCTTCCCGCCGTCGCCCTTGAAGCCGAGTTGGACTTCCGGCTGGCCGTCCTGCCCGATGTCGGCCTGGATCGCCGACTCGTTCAGCTCCTTGCCGGTGATCTCGGGCGGTCCACCCGGCGCGTTCGGCGCGTACTTGAAGAGGTACCAGTAGACGTTGTTCGGCGACTGCTTCACCGGCTGCGTTGCCTGCGTCGAGACGGGGCCGTGGACGAGCTGCCTGTTCCCCGGCACCGCAAGAAGCTCGGTTCCCGCCGGCTTCTTGCCGCCGTAGGGCCCGAGGACCTGTCCCCGCTTCGGAGCGAACTGCAGGATCGCGTGCTTGGTCGTCGTCGACGTCTTCTTGCCGTTGACCGTCTTCGTGACGGTCTTCGGCCCGAAGAGGTAGTAGGCCGACGGCGCGCCGGCCCCCTTGACCTGGCCCTGAACCTGCTTCAGCAGGCTGTAGGCGGTCGGATACGGGGTCGGTGTGAGCTGGTTGACGGTCGGCGCCGCGAGGTCCTTCTCGAAGTCGTAGAACTGCAGCTGACCCGTCGAGCCGATGATCGCTGCCGCCTTGGCCGGATCGTGGATACCGGCGAGCTGGATGACGATCTCGTCGTTGCCCTGGGTCGCCACGTTCGGCGAGGACACACCGATCTGGTTGACGCGCCTGACCATGACGTTCTGCGCCGTCTGCATGTTCTGCGGCGTCACCGACTGTCCCTGAGGAGGCAGCGCCTTGAGCACCACCTCGAGGCCGCCGCGCAGATCGAGGCCGAGCGTCGGCTTCTTGTACGCGGGCGAGCCGGGCACGGCGAGCAGCGCCGCGCCGACGAGGAGCGCGACGATCGCGCCGAGGATCAAGAGGTATCTACGACGTTCTTTCACAAAGGATCCTTCAAATCCGCGGAACAGGTTAGCCGCGGTTCTCCTCATTCGATGTCTGCGCGGCCGAGCCTTCGTCCGCCTCCGGCTCCTCGGCCTCGTCGCTCTCTTCGACCTCGGGCTCGTCGGGCTCGCGCGTCACGCCCGCGATCGCGCGCCGGGAGACCTGCACTTCGAGATTCGGGGCGATCTCGACCGTCACGCGGTCGTCGTCGAGCTGCGAGATCGTGCCGTAGATCCCGCCGACGGTGAGCACCTCGTCGCCGACGCGCAGCTCGCTGATCATCTGCTGCTGCTCGTTCTGGCGCCTCTTCTGCGGCCGGACGAAGAGCAGGTAGAGGAGCAGGAACGCGATGATGATGATGAAGAGGATCCCCGACCCTCCACTCGCTCCGATGATCACTCGTCCGCTCCCTTCGCTCGTCGGAGCGCCTCGTCCTTCCAGGTGAGGAACTCGCCGCGCTCGATCGCCTGTCGCGCCGCGGCGACGAGGTCGAGCAAGAAGCGGAGATTATGCAGGCTGAGCA
>DASXOM010000150.1:0-10071 GCA_036494245.1 Gaiellaceae bacterium | reverse complement strand
CGTCCTGTTCGAGCCGTCGGTCGTCGCGATGGACCAGCAGACGGGACAGGTCTACGCGGTCGGCGAGAAGGCGCGGCAGATGCTCGGCCGCACGCCGGCCACGATCGTCGCGACCCGGCCCCTGCGGCACGGCGTGATCGCCGACTTCGAGACGACGGAGCAGATGCTCGGCCAGTTCATCCAGCTCGTCGGCGGCAGTCGACTGCGGCGCGCGGTGATCGTCTGCGTCCCGAGCGGCCTGACGCAGGTCGAGCGCGACGCCGTCGTCGAGGCGACGCTCTCGGCGGGCGCGCGCGAAGCCCATCTGATCGAGGAGGCAATGGCCGGCGCGATCGGCGCCGGGCTGCCCGTCGAAGACGCCGTCGCCTCCCTTGTCGTGGACGTCGGCGGCGGGACGAGCGAGATGGCGGTGATCGCGCTCGGCGGCATCGTCGTCGCGACGTCGCTGCCGGTCGGTGGCTACGACCTCGACGACGCGATCGTGCGCTTCGTCCAGGATCACCACCGGCTGCTCGTCGGCCACGAGCAGGCCGAGCGGGTGAAGCTCGAGATCGGAAGCGCGCTCGAAGGACACGCGGCGGTAGCCGAGACCGATGTCGCCGGCCGCTACATGTCGACCGGGATGCTCGCCCGGATCACCCTTGGCGAGGACGAAGTCCGCCAGGCGCTCGAGCGGCCGTTGTCGCGGATCGTGGCGGCGCTGAAGGAGCTACTCGAGCAGACGCCCGCCCAGCTCGCCTCGGACATCGCCGACCGCGGAGTCACGCTGGTCGGCGGTGGCGCATTGCTGCCGGGCTTCGCCGACCTCATCCGCGGCGAGACCGGACTTCCTGTCAACCGCGATCCCGAGCCGCTCACGACGGTTGCGCGCGGCGCGGGCGCGGCCCTTTCGGAGCTCGACGCGCTCCGCCGCTCGCAGCGTCACCGGCGTTCCAGGCGCGGACGCCGCTGACCGGATACTTCGGACCCCGAAACGTGGTCAAAGCTCCCGATACCTCTGCCGATAGGGAGCACATGGAAACCGACCAACGCAGCATCGACGAGCTCCGCGCAGAGCTGGCCGTCCTCGAGGCCAAGGCGGCCCGGCTGTCGCAGATGCGGAGCCATCTGCACCACCAGATCGACTTCGGCTTCGAGAACTCGACGTCGCGCGAGCGCGAGCGCGAGGTCTCGGACGAGCGCATCGAGATCCACGAGCAGATCGACTCGCTCAGGGAGACGCTCCGCGGGCGAGAGAGCGCCTAGGCGCCGCTCGATCCTCAGTGCGAGACGAGCACCTTGAGCATGACCACGAGCCCTCCCAACGTGAGGTTCGCTGCGATGACCGCGATCGTGGCCGCAGGCCCGAGGCGCTCCACGCGCGCGTAGCGCGTCCCTTGCACGGCCAGGGCGGCGAAGCCGAGGCCGAACGCTAGCCAGATGTCCGGTGTCTCGGAGATGACGTCGAACTCGCCGAGCAGCAGGACGCTGGTCGGTATCGCGGCAGCTCCCAGGATCGGCAGCTCCCGCCGCCCGATTGCCCGCAGCTCGGGCCAGTCGAGGCGGCGACCGCGTTCGATGCTCTCGCCGAGAGTGTGCGCATAGACGTGCGCGATCCAGATCACCGCCGACGTCGTCGCCACGACCACGATCAGCTCCTCGGGCGAGAGATGCTCCACCGCACCCGCCGCGAGGGCAGCCATCGCCAGCACCGTCCCGTACACGGTCGCCGCGATAGCGCGATGGCCGCCGCCGAGCAAGCGCCCCACAACCCGTGTGCCCTTCACCAGCGAGAGTATGAGGACGCCGGCCCTTGGTCGTTGGTCCCTCGTTTGGACCCAGGACTACTCTTTGCGCGCGATGATCAGGCTTAGAAGCTCGACGGCAGTGCTCGGTGCCGCCCTGGCGATTGCGGTCGGGTTCGGTTGCGGGTCCGCCGCGGCCAAGCAGGCCGTGTCACCGTGCGGGACCGCGACCGCCCCCGCCTGGTCTCCGGACGGGACGCAGATTGCCTGGTTCGGCTACCGCTGGCCACGACCGCCCCATGGCCATGCTGTGGGCAGCTACAACATCTTGCGCGCGTTCTGCGCTTCCGACGCGGACGGCAAGCACCTCCACCAGCTCCCTCGCACGGTCTGTAGCGAGCGCTGCTCCAACAACCTGGGCGACCCGCCGGGCCAGCTCAACTGGGTGGCGCCGAGCCTCCTCGTCTACGGCAGCGACGACGGGGTCCACACGGTCTCTGTCGGCCAGAAGCCCAAGCTCCTCACCAGGACAGGGCCTGCCGGGTACGCCCTCGACGCGGCAGGCGATCGCGTCGCAACCAGCGACTTCGGATCAGGCTGCACGTCGTGCCGCGGGCCGGTGAGGGTCTTCAGCGTCCCGTCCGGCGCCGTCGTCGGCGTGGTGGGTGGCACGAAGCTCGAAAACAGTGAACCGAGCCTCTCGCCCGACGGGACGCAGGTCGTCTTCGCGCGGAGGCCCGCCACCGACTCCGGACGGCCCGGGATCTGGACGGCCTCGGCAGACGGCAGCCACCTGCAACTCCTGGAGAAGCATGGCAGCGCCCCGCTGTGGTCGCCCGCCGGCAATCGAGTCGCCTACCTCGCCCCAGCCGGGTCGGCTCGGTACGCGTGGCGGCTCGTGGCGCCGCAGCGCGGTGCAAGCACGCTGCTGCTGCGCAACGGCCCCGGGACCGTCTTCGGCTGGTCCCCGAACGGCCGCTGGATCGCTTTCCCGGACTCGAAGGGAAGGCTCGCCGTCGTCGACGTCTCGACGAAGAAGGTGCACACGCTTCTGAAGCTTCAGCTCCCGTACAGCTCGTCGAGCGTGGCCTGGTCGCCGGACTCGCGACAGCTGCTCGTGGTTTGGCGCCCGCCGGCCAACTCGTCCTGTCCGAGCGGCCTCTGGCGAGTCCCGGTCGGCGGTGGGAAGCCGCACCTGGTTCACGGCTGCTGACGTGACCCCTTAGCGCGCGAGCGACTCCTCGTCCTCGGCGATCGTCTCGCGGATCTTCTCGAGCGAACGCCGGATCAGGCGGGAGACGTGCATCTGTGAGATGCCGATCTGTTGCGCGATCTGCGACTGCGTCAGCCCCTCGAAGAAGCGGAGCTGCAGGATCTTTCGCTCACGCTCGTCCAATACCTTGAAGCCGGGCGCGAGCACCGCCCGGTCCTCGGAGACCTCGTACTGGTGCTCCTCGGTGCCGAGCGACTCGAGCGGATCGAGGTCGTCGTCGTCGCCTCCCCCGCCGCCGACTGACAGCGAAAGGGACGTGTATGCACGACCCGACTCGAGCGCCTCGAGCACCTCCTCCTCCTCGACGCCGGCTGCCTTCGCCAGCTCCGGGATCGTCGGAGAGCGGCTGTACTGCACCGTGAGCTGCTCGACGAGCCGCGAGAGCTGGACGTTCAGCTCCTGCAGGCCGCGCGGCACGCGCACCGACCAGCCTTTGTCGCGGAAGTGCCGCTTGATCTCGCCGATGATGTTCGGCGTCGCGTACGTCGTCAGCTCGACGCCGCGGTCGAGGTCGAAGCGGTCGATGGCCTTGATCAGGCCGATCGCGCCGATCTGGACGAGATCCTCGAGCTGCTCGCCGCGGTACGAGTAGCGCCGCGCGAGGGAGCGCACGAGGGACATGTACTGCTCGATCAGCTGCTCGCGCGCCTGGAGGTCGCCGTCCTCGTGGTAGCGGCGGAGCAGGATCTTGTCGTCGATCCGCGTCATGCGGCCGTCCCTGCCGGTGCGATCCGCTTGGTCAGCTCGACCCAGGCGCCGCCGTCGCGCTCCTCGACCTCGTGGGTGTCACAGACGGTGTCGAGCACGCGCCGGAGATCGAGATCGCCGTCCGAAGCGACCTCGTGGACCTTGTCCGGCGGGAAGGGGCCGAGCGAGGCATGCAGTACCCCGTCGTCGGCTGAAAGAGAGACGACGAGATCGTAGGCGTCGTCGCGGAGGCCGAGCAGCGCTTCGATCCCGACCTGCAGGTCGTCGAGGTCGTCGTACGTCACGTCGAGCCGCATGGCCAGGCCACCGGTCACCAGGTGGGCAATCGGCCGGAAGTCCTCCTCGGCCGGAATGACGAGCCGGATCTCGTCCGTCGTCACGCGCCGGCTTCCCGCAACTCGTCGACGAGATCGCTCTCGTGCCGGGCCGCGGCCTCCTTCCCTGCCTGGACGGCGTGGCGCCAGTCGCGCCGCACCTTGAAGTCGGCGGCGCCGAAGCTGACGCCCGCGGCGAAGCCCGACACCCTCTGCACCGGACGCGTGACGGCGAAGCTCACGGCCCGCGCGGCGGTGTCGACGCTGCCCGCGGCATCCACGGCGCTGTCGGTGATCCTGTCGACCTTGTCGAGCTGCCCGTTCACCCTGTCCACGCTGCCTCCGACCTTGTCGATCACGGGGAGAGCAGACTCTCCCGCTCCCCTGATGAACGTCGAAACCTCCGAGGCGGTTCCGGCCAGGCGCACAAACAGGAACGCAAGCGAGACTCCGACCGCAAACAGGAACACGGCCAGCGCCAGCCTCCACAGGTCCCCCCAGCTGAATGCCGCGACCAGCATCCTGGTGCGATCTTAGTGCGACGCGCTGATCAGGCCATATCCCACGACGGCGTCGGCGTCGTAGAGCACCGCTGCCTGGCCGGCCGCGACGCCGTATGCCGGCTCGTCGAGCTCGAGCCGGAAGCCGTGATCCGTCGGCTCGACGCGAGCCGGGACTGCGGGCGAGCGATAGCGGAGCTTCGCCTCCACACGCCTCGTGTCGCTGTAGAGCCGGCCGCGCGCCATGACCTCCGTGCGCGCGAGCGACTCCCGCGGTCCCACCACGACGGCGTTGGCGGACGGCTGCGTGCCGAGGACGTAGAGCGGCTCGGGAGCGGTGACACCAATACCGCGCCGCTGGCCGGGCGTGAAGCGCCAGAAACCGTCGTGGCGGCCGAGCTCGTTGCCGTCCTCGCCGACGATCGCGCCTTCCCGCGGCTCGAGCCCCTGCCGGCCCAGGAACGCGCGGTAATCGTCGCCCGCGAGGAAGCACGCCTCCTGGCTCTCGGGCTTGCGGGCCGCGGCAAGCCCGGCCCGCTCGGCCTCGGCGCGCGTCGCCTCCTTGTCCTGCTCGCCGAGCGGAAAGGAGACGCGCACGAGCTGACGCGGATCGAGCGCTGCGAGCATGTAGCTCTGGTCCTTGGCTGGATCGGTGCCGCGGGCAAGCAGCAGCCCTCCGTCGCGCTCGACGACACGGGCGTAGTGACCGGTCGCGAGCCGCTCGGCGCCGGCGCGCCGTGCGAAGGCGAGCAACTCGGCGAAGCGGAAGCCGCCGTTGCAGCGGGTGCACGGGTTCGGCGTCTCGCCGCGGGCGTAGCCGCGGACGAAGGGGGTCACCACCGCGCGACGGAACTCCTCCCGCAGGTCCAGCGTCACGTGAGGGACGCCGAGCCGGTGACAGGTCTCGCGCGCCGCGATCACGCTCTCGGGCGAGCAGCAGGCGCGCTCCGAGTCGGGCCCGTCCGGGTCGAGCCAGAGGCGCAGCGTCACCCCGATTGCGTTCGGCAGCGAGCGCAAGAGGGCGACCGCACTGTCGACGCCGCCGCTCATGGCAACGGCGACACGTCCTGGCGAAGGCTCCGCCCGGAAGACCGGGCCGAGCGCGTTCGCAAGCGCGTCCACGGCGAGCGTCTCGCCGCCGACCGCCGAAGCCTCGAGAAGCGTCAGTCCTGCGAGCTCGCGCGCGAGCCCCGGTGCGTCCGCCTCCACGATCGTGTCGCCGTCCACGCGCAGTCGGACGGCGGCCCACTCGCCGTTGCGACTCGAGTCTCCGAAGACCTCACGCACGCGCTGCACGGTACCGAGGTGCCCGGCCCCGGCGTCCAAACCGAACCATGTGATCCTGGTTTCCCAGGTGGGTGCCGTGCCCGCCTTCGGCAAATGCCTCGTCGGGACGCCGGCTCCCTTTCACGTAGCGTTGGATCTACATGTGTGCCCGATTCGGCGCACGGGGCCGAGCACGGGGACTGTAGCGCGCGCTACTCGGCCTGGGTTTCGAGCAGCCGGATGCCAAGCTCCTGCAGCGCCGAGTCGGGATACGGCGTCGGGGCGCCGGTCAACGGGTCGGCGCCGCTCGCGATCTTCGGGAACGCGGTCACCTGCCGGATGTCCGGCTCCCGCGCGAGCAGGGCGATGAACCGGTCGATCCCCATCGCGAAGCCGCCGTGCGGCGGCGCGCCCATCTGCAGCGCGTCGAGCAGGAAGCCGAACTTGTCGCGCTGCTCTTCCTCGCCCATCCCCATCACGCGGAAGACGGCCTGCTGCACCTCCGCCTGGTGGATCCGGATCGACCCGGAGCCGAGCTCCCAGCCGTTCCAGATCAGGTCGTAGTGCTGTCCTCGCACATGCGCGGGATCGGCCTCGATCTGATCCTCGCCGGGCACCGTCGCCGTGAACGGATGGTGCATGAACGTCCAGCCGCCGAACTCCTCGCTGTGCTCGAAGAGGGGGAAGTCGGTGACCCAGTGGAAGACGTCGAGAGTCGCGTCGATCAGGTCGAGCTCGTGCGCGAGGTGCAGCCGCAGCAGCCCGAGGACGCGCGCGACGACCGGTTCCTCGTCGGCGACGAAGAGCGCGGTCGATCCCTCCTCGACCCCGAAGGCCTCGAGCTCGCGCTCGGAGAGGAACTTCGAGATCTGCGTCAGGTTCGCGAGCCCCTTGGCGCCCCACTCCTTGGCTAGCTCTTCGAGCCGCGCCTGCTCGCTGCGCGAGAACGTCCGCGGGACGACGACGTAGCGCACGCACGACGCGTTCTTGAACACGCCGAACTCAGACCCTCGCGTGACCTCGGTCGCATCCTGGATCTCGAGGCCGAAGCGAAGATCCGGCTTGTCCGAGCCGTAACGGAGCATCACGTCGTCGAACGCGAGCCGTGGGAAGGGGCGCTCCGGCGGCTCGGCGCCGGCGGCCTCGAACGCGCCGACGACGCAGGCCTCCATGACGTCGAGCACCTCCTCGCGCTCGACGAACGCCATCTCGAGGTCGAGCTGGCGGAACTCGAACTGCCGGTCGGCGCGAAGATCCTCGTCTCGCCAGCACGTGGCGATCTGGTAGTAGCGGTCGATCCCGCCGACCATGCAGAGCTGCTTGAAGAGCTGCGGCGACTGGGCGAGGGCGAAGAACTTCCCCGGCTGCAGCCGCACCGGCAGGAGAAAGTCGCGCGCTCCCTCGGGGGTGCCGCGGGTCATGCTCGGCGTCCAGACGTCGACGAAGTCGCGTTCGTCCATCACGCGGCGGATCGCCGAGATCGCTGTGTGGTTGAGCCGCAGGTTCCGCTGCATTCGCTCGGTGCGCATGTCGAGCCAGCGGTAGCGGAGGCGGAGAGTCTCCTCGACGTTCTCCTCGTCGAGCTGGAACGGCAGCGGCGTCGAGCGCGAAAGGACCCGCAGCTCGTCGATCTGCAGCTCGATCTGGCCGGTCGGGAGGTTCGGGTTGATCAGCTCCGGTGCGCGCGCCACGACCTCCCCGCTCGCCTGGAGCACGAACTCGTTGCGGATCTCGTGCGCGGTCTCGGCCGCGGTCGGCGAGTGCCCCGGGTTGATGACGAGCTGGACCTTGCCGGTGTGGTCGCGGAGGTCGACAAACACGAGCCCGCCGTGGTCCCGGCGCGTGTCGGCCCAGCCGGCGACCGTCACGCGGCGGCCCGCGTCGTCGGCGCGCAGCTCGCCGCACATCACGTCACGCCAGGCCATCAGACCTCCGCGAGGCTGTGCACGATGCGGTCCTCCTCCCCGCGCCGCCGTACCTCGTACGTCCCGTCGCTGCGCGCGACGACGACGGTCTGCGCACCGAGCCGCTGCGCCTGGGTGAGCTGCCCCTTCATCGAACGGCCAGCGTAATCGGTGTCGACCGACCGGCCCTCCGCCCGCCATGCCGCGATCTGCGGGAGGAGCCGTCCCCGGAGCTCGGGCTCCTCGAACGCGACGAAGAGATCGAGCCGCGGAGCCTCCGCCGTCGCGCCCTCCCGCTCCATGGCGAGCAGAAGCCGCTCGAGGCCGGCACCGAAGCCGATGCCCGGGGTCGCCGGTCCGCCGACCGCTTCGACGAGCCCGTCGTAGCGCCCGCCGCCGCAGATCGTGGAGTTGACGTTCTCCTCGGGCCCGACGAACTCGAAGGTCGTGCGGGTGTAGTAGTCGAGGCCGCGCACGAGCGCCGGGTCGAGCACGTACGGCACGCCGTAGTGGTCGAGGTACGCCTTCACCGCGTCGAAGTGCTCGCGGCACGCGTCGCAGAGCGAGTCCCCGATCTTGGGTGCGTCGGCGAGCGCCGCGAGGACGTTCTCGTTCTTGACGTCGAAGACCTGCAGGACGCTCGTCGCGCGCTTGTGGGCGATCTCCTCGTCCACGAGCTCAGGATGTGCGTCGAGCCACTCGTTCAAGCGCGCGACGTACCGGGGACGGCAATTCGCGTCGCCGATCGAGTTGAGCCGCAACTCCCACTCGGTCACGCCGAGCCGTCGCAGGAGCTCCGAGTAGAACTGGATCACTTCGGCGTCGACGGCCGGATCGGCCGAGCCGATGGCCTCGAGCGAGAGCTGCCAGTGCTCGCGGTAGCGACCTCGGCCCGGCCGCGAGTAGCGGTACATCGGCGCGATCGCGTACGCCTTGACCGGCTGCGGCTCCTGGGCGAGGCCGTGCTCGACGTAGGCGCGCGCGATCGGTGCCGTTCCCTCCGGCCGCAGCGTCAGCGAGCGGTCGCCGCGGTCGGCGAACGTGTACATCTCCTTGTGCACGACGTCGGACGCCTCGCCCGACGTGCGCTCGAAGAGGGCCGTCTCCTCGAACCCGGGGGTGGAGACTCGCGACCAGCCGTACTGCGCGCATTGCTCCTCGATCGTGCGGATCACACGCCACCACAGGTAGTCGCGCGGCAGGACGTCGTGCGTCCCGCGCGGCGCCTGAAACTTCGTGCTCACGCCTCTGCGCGCAGCTCTGCCAGGTACGGGTTGCGCGCGAGCTCGACGCCGAGCGTCGTCTCGTGGCCGTGCCCCGGGTGGACGACCGTCTCGGGCGGGAGCCGCTCGGCGAGCATCCGCACCGACGCGAGCAGGGTGTCCCAGTCGGCGCCGGGCAGGTCCACGCGGCCGACCGAGCCGGCGAAGAGCAGGTCGCCGCTGAAGAGCTCGCCCTCGACATGGAACGCGACGTGCGCCGGCGAGTGGCCCGGGACCGCAAGGCACTCGAAGGAGATGCCCGCGACCTCGATCGTCTCGCCGCCGCTCACGAGGTGCTCGGGCGCGTGAGGGCGTCCCGGGACGCCGACCGGCGCGAACTCCGGGTAGCGCTCGAGCCGCTCGCGCTCGCCTTCGGGCATCCAGACCTCCGCGCCCGTCCCCTCGGCGAGGTCGGCGACGCCGCCGAGGTGGTCGAAGTGCCCGTGCGTGATCAGGATCCCGACACACGAGGTGCCGAGCCGCGCGAGCTCGAGCCGTAGGTCAGCCGCGTCCCCGCCGGGATCGATCACCGCGCACTCGGCCGCGCCGCGCTCCCGCCGAACGACGTAGCAGTTCGTCTGCAGCGGACCGAGCTCGTATCTGTCGACCGCCAGCGGCATCGCGGCGAGTCTAGTGGACCTCTGGTTAGTCACCAGGCAGGTGCGGGAAGGGCCAGTCCGTGCGCCACTGGAGGCTCCCCGAGGTCGAGATGCCGCACGGCACGCGTTCGCCCGTCGTCCTGCACTCGAGGGAGGGCGCCGAGCGGGCCGTCCTCATCGGCCTCCATCCCGGCGAGGCGCTCGGCGACCACGGCGTGAAGGAGTCCGCGCTCCTCCTCGTCCTCGACGGGACGGTTCGTGTCGAGGGCGGCGGCGAGTCGGTCGAGGCCGACGCCGGCACGCTCTTTCACTTCGACCCCGACGAGCGACGCTCGGTGACGAGCGGCGGCGGCGCCCGGCTCTTGCTGCTCCTGGCCCCGTGGCCCGGCGAAGGGCACTATCGCGGCGATCCGGCCGAGCGGTCGGGCGTCAGCGTTTCTTAGCCGACCCTTTCGACCCTTGCTGCTCGGCGCGTCGCTGCCACCGGTTGTACGCGAAGCGGTCGAGCATGAAGGTGAAGG
>DASXOM010000149.1:0-3201 GCA_036494245.1 Gaiellaceae bacterium | reverse complement strand
TTCGAGCCCCAGAGGATGATCAGGTCCGCGCTTCGAGTCTCCTCGTAGGAGCTCGTCCCGCCGCCCGCACCGAACACCGTCGCCAGACCGACGACGCTAGGGGCGTGTCAGGTTCGGTTGCAGCTGTCGACGTTGTTCGTGTCGAGGACGACGCGGGCGAACTTCTGCGTGGCGAAGTTCAGCTCGTTCGTCGCCTTGGAGCAGCTGAAGACGCCGGTCAGCGCGCCGGCATCCAGCGCCCCGCGAAAGCCGGTCGTGGCGCGGTCGAGCGCCTCGTCCCAGCTCGCGGGCCGCAGCTCTCCATCGTCTCGCACGAGCGGCGTCGTCAGCCTCTCGTATTTCATCGCCATGCGCCGAAATCTAGACCTAGAAGAGCCCGACCGTTGTTCCGTCTTCGTCGATGTCGACGGCGTGGGCGGCAGGTGTGCGCCCGTAGCCGGGCATCGTCTGCATGTCGCCGCAGAGCGCGACCAGCCAGCCCGCACCTGTGTAGGGACGGAGGTCGCGCACGGTGACGGTGAAGCCGGTCGGCGCGTTGGCGAGCGTCGGGTCGTGGGAGAGCGAGAGGTGGGTCTTCGCCATGCAGATCGGCAGCTTGTCGAAGCCGACGCGCTCGAACTCGGCGATCTTCCTGCGCGCGGCGGGCTGGAGGAGGATCCCGTCGCCACCGTAGACACGCGTCACGATCGCCTCGATCTTGCGTTCGATCGACTCGTCGAGCGGATAGACCGGCGCGAAGCCGGAGGGTTCCTCTGTGGCGGCGACCACCGCTTCGGCCAGCGCTGCGGCGCCTTCGCCGCCCTTGACCACTGCCTCGTTCGCCTCGGCCGCGAAGGCTCCGTTCGCGAGCGCGATCTCGCGGATCTGCTGGATCTCCTCGTCGGTGTCCGCGGGGAAGCGGTTGACGGCGACCACGGCGTTGAGGCCGAACTCGCGGATGGTCCCGAGGTGGCGGATCATGTTGGCCGAGCCGGCCGCGATCGCCTCCGCCCCGCCCTCGGGATCGCCGCCGTGGTGCTTCAGCGCCTTCACCGTCGCGACGAGTACCACTGCGCTCGGCGTCAGCCCGCCGACCCGGCAGACGATGTCGAAGAACTTCTCCATACCCATGTCGGCGCCGAAGCCCGACTCGGTGACGACGACGTCGCCGAGCTTGAGCGCGATGCGGTCGGCGACGAGCGAGTTGTTGCCGTGCGCGATGTTCGCGAACGGGCCGCAATGGACGAAGGCCGGCTGGCCCTCGAGCGTCTGGACGAGGTTCGGCTTGATCGTCTCCTTGAGGAGGACCGTCATCGCGCCTGCGGCCTGCAACTGCTCGGCGGTCACCGGCGCGCCCTCGTAGGTCGAGCCGATCGTGATCGCGCCGAGCCGGGCGCGCAGGTCGAAGAGGTCGCGCGCGACCGCGACGATCGCCATCACCTCCGAGGCGGCGGTGATGTCCCAGCCGGTCTGACGCGGATAGCCGTTCGCGCGGCCGCCGAGCCCGACGACCGTGTCGCGAAGCGCACGGTCGTTGATGTCGACGCAGCGGCGCCAGGAGATCGAGAGCGGGTCGATGCCCAACGCGTTGCCGTGCAATAGATGAGCCTCGAGCATCGCCGCGAGCAGGTTGTTCGCGGCGCCGATCGCGTGGATGTCGCCGGTGAAGTGGAGATTGAGGTCCTCCATCGGCACGACCTGCGCGTAGCCGGCGCCGGCGGCCCCGCCCTTGATCCCGAACACCGGCCCGAGTGACGCCTCGCGTAGGCAGAGCACCGGCTTGCGGCCGATCGCGCCCAGGCCCTGCGTGAGCGAGACGGAGGTCGTCGTCTTCCCCTCGCCGAACTTCGTCGGCGTGATCGCCGTGACGCAGACGAGCTTCGCGTCCGGCTTGTCCGCGAGGCGGTCGAGCACCGAGAGCGAGACCTTGGCCTTGTACGTCCCGTAGAGGTCGAGTTCATCGGGCTCCAGCCCGGCCGTCGCGGCGATCTCGGTGATCGGGCGGAGCCTGGCTTCCTGCGCGATCTCGAGTGAGGAGGGCGTCGCCGTCGCCATGCGTGGTCTTTCTACACTCCACGACCGTGCTGGGCGAGGTGAAGGTGGACGAGCTGCTGGTCGCGATCGGCGAGCGGACCCCCGCACCGGCGAGCGGCGTAGCGACTGCTCTGACCGCCGCCCTCGCGGCCGCCCTCGCCGAGCTTTCCGCCCGCTACGCCGGCAACGAGGACGACGCGGCACGCGCTCACGCGGTTGCGACGGAGCTCGTCAGGCTCGGCGACGCCGACGCAGCGGCCTACGGCGCGTACCTGGCGAGCCCGAACGAGGAGACACGCGGCGAGATCGTGCGCGTGCCCGAGGAGATCGCCCGGCTCGCCGACGAGGCGGTCGCGGTAGCGCTGCGCGCGACCGACAAGTTGAGCCCAGCGGTGGCCGGAGACGCTCGGACCTCCGCCGAGCTCGGTCGCGCGGCCGCGGAGGTCGCCCGCGGCCTGGCGGCGCTCAATCGCGCGGGATCTTGAGCTCGCGGCCGACGTAGAAGCCGGAGACCTCCTCGAGCACGTACGGAGCCATCGCTCGCCGCCGCTCCGACTCCACTTCCGACAGCCGATAGCGGTCGCGCGACTCGACGGACTCCCAGATCGAGACTCCGACCACCTCGTTCCCGTCGGGCGAGACGAGCTCGTAGGCCCGCAGCATCCCTTCCGGGAACTCGCGCGGCCGCCAGGATCGGCTGAACGCATCGCGAGAGCCGGGCTTGAGCTTCCTGCTGGTGATCCAGACGTATGCGCCGTCGAGCTCCATCCTGCGCACAGTCTCGCAGACGCCCAGAAGTGCCAAAGCCCGCGAACCGCTTGCGCAGTTCCCGGGCCTTGACGCTGCGTAACTTCTCACATCGCACGAGAGCCGTCAAGGGGGAACCGTCGATGAGTTTCCGGCCGTGGCAGGGTCGTAGCTGCACACCCCGAGACGAGGAGGCTCAGATGTCAACCACGACGTCGAAGCTCAACATCACCAAGGTGGGTCGCGTCTGCGTGACGATCGCCGACACCGACCGGGCGCTCGACTTCTATGTCGGCAAGTTCGGCTTCGAGAAGGTCGTCGACGAGCCGATGGGCCCGGACATGCGCTGGGTCGAGGTCGCCGTCTCCGGCGCCGAGACGACGATCGCGCTCGCTCCGCCGCCGCCGGGCCAGCAGGCCGGAGGCACGCAGACCGGGATCT
>DASXOM010000148.1:0-16931 GCA_036494245.1 Gaiellaceae bacterium | reverse complement strand
GCGCATGCTCACGGTGCAGCCGTTCGACCCGAGCTCGATCAAGGCGATCGAGAAGGCGATCCAGGAGTCGGACCTCGGGCTCACGCCCTCGAACGACGGCAAGCTGATCCGGCTGCCGATCCCCCAGCTGACGGAGGAGCGGCGCAAGGAGCTCGTGAAGGTCGTGCGCAACATGGCCGAGGGACACCGGGTCGCCGTGCGGGACATCCGCCGCGACGCGATGCGGCACCTCAAGGAGCTGGTGGACAACGGCGACGTCGGCGCCGACGACGAGCACCGCGCGGAGGGCCGCGTCCAGGAGCTGACCGACGACCACACGAAGCAGATCGACGATCTGCTGAAGCACAAGGAAGCCGAGGTGATGGAGGTCTAGTGACCTCGGTTCCCGGCATGGGTGCCGACGTCAGCCCAGAGGAGCACCTTCCCGAGGTCGCGCACGCGGTCGCGATCATCATGGACGGGAACGGGCGCTGGGCGACGGAGCACGGCGTCTCGGTCGCCGAAGGGCACCGCGCGGGCTCGAGAGCGCTGCGGCCGGTCGTCGAGGGGGCGATCGACCTCGGGATCGAGTCACTCGTCGTGTACGCCTTCTCGACCGAGAACTGGAGCCGGGAGGCCGGCGAGGTCGGCGCGCTGATGGAGATCTTCGGCGAGACGATCGACCGCGAGCTCGAAGACCTCGCCGAGCAGGGCGTTCGCTGCCGCTTCGTCGGGCGCCGGGATCGCGCTCCCGACTGGCTGCGGGCGAAGATGGATCGCCTCGAGGCCGCGACGGCGGACAAGTCGAGGCTTCAGCTCTGGATCGCCTTCGACTACGGCGGGCGCGCCGAGCTCGTCGACGCAGCCCGGCGGCTACTCGAGAGCGGCAGCGATCCCGACGACGTCGACGAGGCGGCACTGGCCGCTTGCCTCTACGAGCCCGAGATGCCCGACCCGGACCTCGTCATCCGCACCTCCGGCGAGCGCCGCATCTCGAACTTCCTCCTCTGGCAGTCGGCGTACGCGGAGTACGTCTTCACCGACACCCTCTGGCCAGACTTCGGGCCGGAGGAGCTGCGCACCTCGATCGAGGAGTACGCGCGCCGGCGCCGCAGATTCGGCGGACGGTGAGCAACTTCGCCTCGAGGATCCTGGTCGCGGCGGTCGGCCTGCCGCTCGTGCTCGGCATGCTGTGGCTCGGCGGCTGGTGGCTGTTTACGCTCCTCGCGGTCGCCTCGTTTGTCGCCGTGCACGAGTTCGTGACGACCGCGCGACCGCTGAGACCGCTGGCCCCCGCGGTCTACGCGGGCGTGCTGCTCGCGCTGTTCGGTGCGGAGAAGGGGGGAGTCGTGTGGTTGCTCGGCGGCTTCCTCGCAACCTTCGTCCTCGCCTTCGTGCTCTACGCGGTCTCGAGCACGCGGGCGCCTACCACGGCTGCCGTCGGCTCGACGGTTCTCGGCGCGGCCTGGATCGGGCTGGGGCTCGGCTTCGTCCTCCTGCTGCGGGAGATGCACGACCACGGCCGGTTGATCGCCTTCACCGTCGTGCTGACGGCGTTTGCGGCAGCTACCTTCGCCTACTTCGGCGGAAGGCTGGTCGGCCGCCACAAGCTCGCGCCGCGCCTGTCGCCGAGCAAGACGTGGGAGGGGCTGCTGATCGGCGCGGTAGCGGGGGTCTTCGTGTCCTTCATCGCGCTCTACGACACGCGTGACAAGTATCTGAGCGTCTGGCAGGCGATCGTGCTCGGTCTCGTGCTCGTACTCGCGGAGGTGATCGGCGACCTGTTCGAATCGGCGCTGAAACGCGACCTCGAGGTGAAGGACACGGGAAGGCTTCTCGGCGGGCACGGCGGCATGCTCGACCGGATCGACGGGTTGCTGTTCGCGGCGACGGCTGCGTACTTCCTCGTGGTCGCCTACGGATTTCACTAGTCAGGCCGTCCTCTCTCCCTACACTTGGCGGGTGAAGCGCGTCGCATTGCTCGGGGCCACGGGCTCGATCGGGCGCCAGGCGATCGAGATCGTCGAGGCGCATCCCGATCTCGAGCTGTGCGCCGCGGCCTCCGGCTCCACTCCGCTCGACGATGTCGACGCGCCGCTGAAGGAGGTCGGGGGAGACCTGACCGAACTGCTCGAGCGCGCGCAGCCCGACGTCGTCCTCAACGCCGTCGTCGGTTTCGCGGGAGTCCACGCGACGCTCTGGTCGCTCGAGCACGGCGTCGACCTCGCGCTCGCGAACAAGGAGAGCCTCGTCGCCGCCGGAGAGCTCGCCCTCGCCGCCCGCGAGCGAGGTCGCGGGCGCATCCTGCCGGTCGACAGCGAGCACTCGGCGCTCTTCCAGTGCCTCGAGGCACGCGAGCCCGAGCAGGTCGACACGCTCGTGCTCACCGGCTCGGGCGGCCCGTTCCGCGGCC
This sequence comes from Gaiellaceae bacterium, assembly GCA_036494245.1. Lineage (GTDB taxonomy): Bacteria > Actinomycetota > Thermoleophilia > Gaiellales > Gaiellaceae > Palsa-739. The sequence continues at coordinate 14,539 of DASXOM010000148.1, read as the reverse complement.
GCACACGCGCCGAGCTCGAGGACGTCACGCCCGAGCAGGCACTCGCACATCCGACCTGGCGCATGGGCCCGAAGATCACGGTGGACTCGGCAACGCTGGCGAACAAAGGGCTCGAGGTGATCGAGGCGCACTATCTGTTCAGCGTGGGATACGACCGCATAGAGGTCGCGATCCAGCCGACCTCGATCGTGCATTCGCTCGTCCGCTTCCGCGACGGCGCCGCCCTCGCGCATCTCGGCTGTCCGGACATGCGCGTGCCGATCTCGTATGCGCTCACGTACCCCGAGCGCGCTGCGACGCCGCTGCCGCCGCTCGACCTCACGGCGCTGACACTCGAGTTCTCGCCGCCCGACACGGAGACGTTCCCGATGCTCTCGCTCGCGCGAGCCGCCGGGAGCGCGGGTGGCAGCGCGCCGTGCGTCTACAACGCCGCGAACGAGGTAGCGGTGGCTGCGTTCCTCGCCGGGCGCCTGCCGTTCCTCGGGATCCCGGAGGTCGTGGGGGAAACGCTCGCGGCCGCCGGCACCGACGCCATCAGGGACGTCGACGACCTCGTCGAGGCCGACCGCGCCGCGCGGGAGATCGCGGAAGGAGCGCTGGCGACGGCATGACGTTGCTCGTCGTGATCGCAGGTCTCGTCCTGCTCGTCTTCCTCCACGAGCTCGGGCACTTCACGGTCGCCCGCGCGGTCGGGATGCGGCCGCGGAGCTTCTACATCGGCTTCCCGCCGGCGCTCGTCAAGGTCAAGCGCAAGGGCATCGAGTACGGGATCGGGATGATCCCGCTCGGCGGGATGGTCCAGCTTCCCGGCATGAACCGGCCGGCCGCGCGCGACCTGCGCGCGTTTCTCGAGCCCGCAATGCGGGAGGAGCCAGGCCTTGCGCCGGCAGTCGGCGCCGTCCGGCGGGCCCTGGAGGCCGAGAACTACGAGGTCGCGCGGAGCGCAGGCTCCGAGCTCGGCCGCGAGGTGGACGCCGCCACGTTGTCGCCGGGCGCGAGGCGCTCGGCGGAGCGGGGCCTGCGGGAAGTCGCGGAGGGGACTTCTCCCGAGGCGTACTGGCACTCCCCGACCTGGAAGCGTGTCGCCGTCATCGCCGCCGGGCCGCTCGCCAACGTTGCCGTCGCGTTCCTGATCCTCTTCCTCGTCTTCGCCATCGGCGGCGGCCCCTCGTCGCGGGCCAGCGCCGAGGTCTTGGCAGTGGTGGACGGCACGCCGGCAGCTGCGGCAGGTCTTCAGCCCGGGGACCGGATCCTGGCCGTCGACGGCCGGCGTGTGGCCTCGTTCGACACCGCCTCGCACCTGATCCGGTCGAGCCGCGGAGGCCCGGTGACGCTGCTTGTCCTGCGCGACGGGCGCCGTGTGACCATCGGCCCGCGCGACACCGTCAAGCAGGACGGCCGCTGGATCTTCGGCTTCCAGCCGGCGGCGCAGACCGTCCCGTACTCGACCGGCCGGGCTGCGCGGGCGGCCGGATCGGACCTCTGGGGCGTCGTGACCGATACGGCGACCGGAATCGGCGGGCTCTTCTCGAGCCAGGGGCGCAGCCAGCTCTCCGGACCGGTCGGGATCGTGCGGGTCTCGCAGCAGCAGCTGCAGGTCGGCCTGAGCCACTACCTCGAGATCCTCGCCTTCGTGAGCATGTCGCTCGCGTTGCTCAACCTGTTGCCGCTGCTGCCGCTCGACGGCGGCCACATCCTCTTCTCGCTCATCGAGGCCGTCCGCCGCCGCGCCCTGGCCCGCGAGGTCTACGAGCGCGTCTCGCTCGTGGGATTCGCGCTCGTCCTGATCCTGCTCGTCATTGCGTCCTCGAACGATTTCGGCGGCAGCCCGCACTGAGCCGCCTCAGCGTCCTCTGAGGGCGCGATTCGGCGGTAATCCGCCTGGCTAGACTGACTCGCGGATGGCCAGCAAGCGGCAGATCAGCGTTGGCGACGTCAAGATCGGCGGCGGCGCGCCCGTCGTCGTCCAGTCGATGACGACGACGAAGACGCACGACGTCGAGGCGACGACGGCACAGGTAGCGGCCCTGGCGAGCGCGGGTTGCGAGATCGTCCGTGTTGCAGTGCCGAAGACGGAGGATGCGGAGGCGCTCTCGAAGATCGTCCGCTTCTCGCCGGTCCCGATCATCGCCGACATCCACTTCAACGCGAGCCTGGCGCTGAAGGCGATCGACCAGGGCGTCGCGGCGGTTCGCATCAACCCGGGCAACATCGGCGGCTCGGACAAGGTCGCCGAGGTCACGCGCGCCGCGAAGGCCAAGGGAATCCCGATGCGGATCGGCGCGAACTCCGGCTCGCTGCCGAAGCATCTCGAGGAGCTGGCGCAGGCCGATCAGGCCGAGGCGCTCGTCGAGGCCGCGCTCGAGGAAGTGCGCCTGCTCGAGAGCCTCGACTTCTACGACTTCAAGATCTCCGTCAAGTCGAGCCACGTGCCGACGATGATCCGCGCCTACCGGATGCTGTCGGAGAAGGTCGACTACCCGCTCCATCTCGGCGTCACCGAGGCCGGCACGGTCTTCGCGGGCTCGGTCAAGAGCGCCGTCGGGATCGGCACCCTCCTCGCCGAGGGCATCGGCGACACCATCCGCGTCTCGCTCTCCTCGGATCCCGTCGAAGAGCCGAAGACGGCGTACGAGATCCTCAAGGCGCTCGGGCTGCGCGAGCGCGGGCCGGTGATGATCGCCTGCCCGAGCTGCGGCCGTGACAACGTCGGCGTGCACACGCTCGCCGAAGAGGTCGAGCTGCGCCTGCAGGAGTACCCGCAGCACTTCGAGGTGGCGGTGCTGGGCTGCGCGGTCAACGGGCCGGGCGAGTCCGGGGACGCGGACTTCGGCATCGCAGGCGGCCGCGACGTCGGTTTCATCTACGCCCACGGGCGCGTGCTGAAGAAGGTCAGCTCCGAGATCCTGATCGACGAGCTCTTCCGCGAGATCGATCAGTGGATCGCCGACGGCATGCACCGGCCGAAACGCCTCAAGATGGCGAAGCCGGCCGCCCTGGCCATGGCCGAGGCGTCGCTGATCCCCCTCGAATAGCCTAGGGCGACAACGCCGATGATCGCCCGAGCCTCTCAGCTCTTCCTGCCGACCCTGCGCGACGCGCCCGCCGACGCGGAAGCTGCATCGCACCAGCTGCTCGTGCGCGGCGGCTTCATCCGCCAGATCGGGGCCGGCCTGTGGGCGATGCTGCCGCTCGGCTGGCGGGTTCACATGCGGATCGAGCAGATCATCCGCGAGGAGATAGACGCGATCGGCGGCCAGGAGATGCGCGCTCCGACGCTGACGCCGGCCGAGCTCTGGGAGACCACCGGCCGCATCGACGTGCCGATCCTCTTCCACCTGAAGGACAGCGGTGGCCGGCCGTTCGTGCTCTCGTGGACGCACGAGGAGTCGATGACCTTCCTCGCACGAGAGATCCAGTCGTACAAGCAGCTGCCGCAGGTCTGGTACCACTTCTCGACCAAGGACCGCGACGAGCCGCGCCCGCGGGGCGGCCTCCTGCGCCTCCGCGAGTTCATCATGAAGGACTCGTACACGTTCGATGCCGACGAGGCCGGGCTCGACGCCGCGTTCACGAGGCACGAGCAGGCCTACACGCGGATCTTCGAGCGCTGCGGGCTCGAGGCGTACCTCGTCGAGGCGGAGTCGGGCGTGATGGGTGGCAAAGAGTCCAAGGACTTTCTGGCGCCGACGGGCTCGGGCGAGAACGAACTGATGCGCTGCGAGAACGGCGACTACTTCGCCGATGCAGAGGCCGCACGTGGCGCGCCCCCTCTGGCCGAGCTCCCTCCTCCACTGGCTGCCCCGGAGGTAGTCGAGACGCCCGGCGTCGGGACGATCGACGAGCTCGCGGCCTTCCTCTCGGTCGCCCCGTCCGCGACCTCGAAGGCCCTACCGGTTGTGACCGGCGACCGGCTGGTTCTCGCGCTCGTGCGAGGCGACGACAAGCTGAGCGAAGGGAAGCTCGAGACCCTCTTCGAGGCAGCCTTCCGCCCTGCGACAGACGAGGAGATCCGCGCCGCCTTCGGCGCAGGCGGCGGCTCGCTCGGGCCGGTCGGCGTCGACATCGAGGTGATCGCCGACGAAGCGCTCCGCGAGGGTCAGTACGTCGCCGGAGCCAACGAGGACGGCCGGCATCTCCGCGGCGTCGAGGCAGGCCGCGACTACGAGCCGACCTTCGCCGACATTCGCCAGGCGAAGGACGGCGACGCCTGCCCCGACTGCGGCGGCACGCTCCGCATTCAGACCGCGATCGAGGTCGGCCACATCTTCAAGCTCGGCACGTTCCACTCGAAGCCGTTCGGCGCGACGTTTCTGGACGAGGACGGGAGGGAGAAGCCGCTGGTCATGGGCAGCTACGGGATCGGCCTCGCCCGTACGATGGCGGCGGTCGTCGAGCAGTCGCACGATGAGAACGGGATCGTGTGGCCGCAGGCGGTCGCGCCGTACGACGCGCATGTCGTGATGCTGCCGGACGCCGAGGAGATCGCCCTCCAGGCGGCAGAGGCGCTCTCGGCCGCCGGGCTCGACGTCCTGCTCGACGATCGCGACCAGAGGGCGGGGGAGAAGTTCGCCGACGCGGACCTGATCGGCTGCCCGATCCGAATCACCGCGGGCCGAAAGAGCCTCGAGGACGGCAAGGTCGACGTGAGGAACCGCGCAAGCGGCGCCGAGAACCGGTTAGATGTTGCCGAGCTCGGCAAGGAGGCCCAGTGATGGCAAAGCGGCGCCGGTTCAGCGAGGACGGATTCGGTGAGACCGTCCAGATCCTCATGGACGAGCAGGGCGTGACGTACCGCCAGCTCGCAACCCGCACCGGACTGTCCGCGGGCTACCTCAACCATCTCGTGCACGGAAATCGTCCGGTGCCGTCCAACGACGTCGTCGCCACGCTCGCAGGTGCCCTCGAAGTCGAGCCGGAGCACTTCCGCGAGTACCGGCTCCGGGTGATCACCGAGCGCCTCGAGGCGATGCCGGGGCTGATCGACCGCCTCTACCGGCAGCTCAACCGGCGCAGCTAGCGCAGCCGGTACCGCAGGAAGAGGTGCGAGCCGTGCGTCCGCACCGAGCGGAGCCGGCCGGCCACGCGAGTCTGCGGCACGAGCTCGACGCCCTCGACGAGCCCGAGCCGCGCGGTGGGGCCGCGGCCGGCCAAGACGGGGGAGAGGGTGAGGAAGAGCTCGTCCACGAGCCGAGACGCGACGAGCGATCCGAACATCGACGGGCCTGCCTCCGTGAGGACGACGCGGCAGCCGCGGTCGCGCAGCAGGTCCAGTCCACGCGCCAGATCGACTGTGTCGCCGTCGTTGACCGCGACGACCTCGGCCGCCCCGGGAAGGGAAGCGCGGACGCGAGCTGCGGCTCCATCCGTCGTGAGCACGAGCGCGCCCGACTCGAGCACCGGGTGGGACGGATCGAGCGAGGCGCCGGTGCTGACGGCTACGACGAGCGGTTGCTCGGGCCGGCCGCGCCGCGCTCGCAGCTCGACCAGCGCCCCGGCGGCCGGCGGATAGGCGCGGTCGATCCGCCACGTGCCCTTGGGGGAGGCGAGCAACGTGCCGGAGCCGACCACGACCGCGTCGGCGCACGCGCGCAGCAGCGCGAGGACGAACCTATCCGCCTCGCTCTCGTCGCCGATCACCGCGTGCGAGCGCGGCAGCCGCGGCACCGCCACCACTCCGTCGAGAGACTCAACGAAGTTCGCGACGACGCACGGCTCGTCCAGCCCGATCGCGCCGCCGTAGAGCTCCGCGAGCTGATCCGGCACGTCCCACCGCGGCAGATCCTCGTCTTCCGCGAGAACCCTGAAAGCCTCGATCACCGCGTCAGCGTAAGGAACTCCGAGCGGAGGGCGGCGTCCTCGTCGTACAGGCCGCGCCAGACGGTCGTGACCGTGAGAGAGCCGTCCTCCTCGACGCCCCGCATCGCGGTGCACATGTGCGCCGCCTCGAGCCGCACGGCGACGCCGCGCGCGCCGGCGAGCTCACGGAGCCCGTCAGCGATCTCCTCCGCCATCCGCTCCTGCACCGTGAAGCGGCGCGCGTAGAGCCGCACGAGTCGCGTGAGCTTGGAGATGCCGAGGATCTCGTCGCCGGCGACGTAGCCGACGTAGGCACGCCCGTGGAACGGCAGCGCGTGGTGCTCGCACAGCGCGTAGAAGCCGACAGGGCCTTCCACGATCTGCGAGTGCCGCCCCTCGAGGCCCTCCGGGCGCTCGGTCGGGAAGACCGTGCGCAGCTTCGGATCGCCGTCGTAACCCGCGGTCGCGTCGAAGAGCGCCCGCACGAACCGCCTCGGCGTGTCGCGCGTGCCGGGCGTGTCGAGGTCGAGGCCGAGCGCCGAGAAGATCTCGGCCGCGTTCTGCTCGAGGCGCGCCCAGTCGGCCGGCGTGAGATCCCGCGCCGCCTCGCCGTCGTGGGCGGGAAGCTCGAAGACGTTGCTCACGCGATTTCCTCCTGTCTACGGGGCGCGCGCCGCGGAAGGAGCGCGAGCGCGATTGCGGCGACCTGGGCCAGGGCGACCCAGGCGAAGGCGAGTGGATGTCCGACGGCGATCAGGAGCCCCAACGCTGCGAGCTGCGTCGACATTCCGAGGTTGGCCAGCAGCGACACGGCGACCGGGCTCGTCAGGACCGGACGCCGCGCGACGACCGCTTCGGCGAGCCGGTCCTGCGGCGCGTAGAAGAGCCCGTAGACGCGGCGGAGCAGCGCGGTTGCCCGACCGTGTGCCTCGGGCTCCGCCACGGCCGCCCGCGACAGCCGCTCGGCGTTGAAGTTGAGGCTGAGCACGCTCGTGAGCGCGAGGAAGCCGGCGAGCGCGAGTACCGGCTGTACCGTCGTCCACGCGAGGGCGGCGAAGAGCGCGGCGTTCACGAGCAGGTCGACCTCGGAGTCGAGATACCGCCCGAACGCGCCGATCCGGCCGGTGAGCCGCGCGAGCTGGCCGTCTGCGTTGTCGAGCAGCGTCTTGAGCTGCACGAGCAGGGCTGCCGCGAGCAGAGAGCCACGCCCGAGCTCGACGGCAGCGGCGACTCCCGCCGCGCCGGCAGCCACGACGACAACAGGCGGCGGCACGCGCAGGCGCGCGAATCCGAGGACGAGCGGATGTGCCAGCGGCCGGAAAACCTTCTCGCACAGGAGCTCCGTCCCGAGCCGCGGCTTGCGCGACCGGGCAAGACGGCTAGACGGCAAGGGCACCTTCTCCGGCGCGGATGAGGTCGCGGGCGGCGTCGAGCTTGTCCCACACGTTCCAGAGCAGCACGCCGCGCGGCTTGCCGTCCTCGACATATGTGATGACGCCCTTGCGGTTCGGCTCCTGCCAGTCCTCGACGACCTCGAGCCGGGAGTCGACGAGCCCGACCGCCTCGTAACCGAGGTCGAAGAGGTCCGAGTAGAAGAACGGCAGATAGTCGTACGGTGCGCCGGCGCCGGCCATGTTCGCGCCGACGGCCTTGCCGTGCGAGTTCGCGTGGTCCTCGTGCTCGATGCGCAGCGCCGTCCCGAGCGCGCGGACGGGGAAGCGCGCGACGTCGCCGGCGGCGAAGACGTCCTCATGCCCAGGTACGCGCCCGTACTCGTCGACGACGATCCCGTCGGCGACTTCCAGGCCTGCGGATTCGGCGAGCTCGGTGTCCGGGAACACGCCCAGTCCGGCGACGACCGCGTCCGCCTCGAGCGTGAGGCCGGAGTCGGTCTCGACGCGGTTGGCCGAGGCCGATTTGACGAATTCCTCGGTGTGCACGTCGACGCCCTTCTCGCGGTAGTACTCCGCGACGAACTGCGATAGCCCGAGCGGGAAGAGGCGGAACCCGATCCCGGGCTCGGGGAAGAGCATCGTGACGCGGACACCGTTGCCGACGAGCCCGGCCGCGATCTCGGAGCCGATGAAGCCGCCGCCGATCACGACGACGTGCGAGCCCTCCGGCGCGATCTCGTGCAGGCGACGGTAGTCGTCGAGGGTGCGATACCAGATGACGCCCTCCGCGCCCGGAATCTCGCGCGGCTTCGCGCCGGTGGCGAGCAGAAGCTTCTCCCACGAGTACTCCTCGCCGGCGTCGCTCGTCGCGGTGTGGGCAGCCAGGTCGAGCGAGACGATGCGGCGACCCGTGACGAGCTCGACGCCCTCTGCGGGCTCGCGCCAGATCTTCTCCTCGGGTGCACCCTTCCACAGGCCCTTCGTGAGCAGCGGCCGCTTGTACGGCGGGTGAGGGTCGGCGCCGATCATCGTGATCGAGCCGTCGGAGTCGTGCTCGCGAATGCCCTTCGCGGCCATGTCGCCGGTCATGCCGGCGCCGACGATCAGGTACTTGGTCGTGTGCATCTCAGCCCTCTCTTCAGGAGACGGAGTCGAGTTCCAGGAGCGCGCGCAGGCTTTCGTGCTCTTCGGCGCACGCAGGACAGCCGACGAGGTGGGCGCGCAGGCCCGGGACGAGCTCGTCGGCGGGAGCGCCTGCGAGCTGGAGCTCGACGTAACGGTCGAGCTGCTCGAAGCACTCGTCGCAGCCGATCTCGGGCTCGCCGCTGCCGAGCAGGCGCTTGAGGGTCGGATCGAGGTCGCGGCCGGTCATTCGGTCACCTCCGGGAATCCCGCCGCGGCGACGTGCTCTCGCAGCCGCCTACGCGCGTCGTGGAGCATCTTGTAGAGCGCGTTCCGGTTCGAGCCGAGGCGCTCGGCGAGCACGTCGATGGGGACGCCTTCCAGGACGGCCGCGACGAGGACCTGCCGCTGCCGCGGCGTCAGTGCCGTCCGGATGCCGTCGCGCACCGCCTCGAGCAAGGCTGCATTCTCGGCATCGTCGTCCGGCCCCGGCCCGGCGTGGGCGAGGCTCTCCCAGTGCTCCGGCTCGAGCGTCACCTCGCGGTCCCGCCAGGCGCGCCGGCGCACCTTCACCGATGCTTCGAGCAGCGCGAACTTGTACGCCCAGGTACGGAAGCTGCTCTCCCCGCGGAAGTCGTCGAGGCGGCGCAGCACCGAGACGGCTGCGTCGTCAGCCGCATCCTGGGCGAGCTCGTCCAACTCGACCGCAGAGAGCTGGGAGAGAGAGCCTCGCCGCCGGAAGACCTCGAACCGGGCGGCTCGAAGCAGGAGCCCGTGGAGGTGCGCCACGGCTTCGTCGCCGCGGATCCCTTCTGCGTGCAGGTCGAGGTGCCACTCCTCGAGGCCGGGGGCTTGGGCGAGCGCGCTCACATGAGGATTAGTGTCCGAAGCGCCCAAGGTCTTACTTTCTACCGTCGTGGTTGCGCGCTACGCGGCGACAAGAGCGGACGTCCGCTCCGCCAGCTCGCGATCCTTGGCGGTGACCCCACCCTCGGAATGCGTCATCCAGCGGACGGTGACCTTGCGGTACCGGATGTCGATGTCCGGGTGATGGTTCTCACTCTCCGCAAGCTCGGCGAGCCGGTCGACAAAGTCGATCGCAGCGGGAAACGAGGCAAGCTCGAACTCCCGGACGAGCGCCTCGTCCTGCTCCTGCCAATCCGTCACGCCGGGAGTATTCCCGTTGCGGGACGCGCAAACGCCGCTCGTACGTACGAGACTGCAGAGGAGTGCGTGAGCCAAGTGATCGAGATCTCGTACGGCGGGCGCGACGCGGCGACCGTGAGGCCGCTGCCGTGCTCTTCCGCCGCTACTGGCGCGACGCGTGGCGCGCCGCGTACGCGATCACCGGACGCCGCTCGCTGGCGGACGACGTGGCCGCGGACGGGTTCGAGCGAGCGTTCGCCGCGCTGGGGCGCTTCGACGACCGTCGCCCATTCGGGCCGTGGCTGCACCGAATCGTCGCCAACCGCGCGCTCGACCTGCTGCGGGCGGAGCGGCGCCTGTCCGACGAGGAGCTGCCCGACATGCCGGACCTCGCACCCGCTCACGCGGTTGGAGACCGCGGCCTGCTCGGGTCGGTGGCCGAGCTGTCGCTCGAGCGGCGCGTGGTCGTCGTCCTGCGCTACGGGGTCGGGATGACGCCGAAGCAGATCGCGGCCTCGCTGGATCTCCCGGTGGGAACGGTCAACTCCCGCCTCGCGCGCGCGCTCGAGCAGCTGCGCGAGGCGTTGGAGGTCGAGCATGTCGAGTGAGCTCGAGCGGCGGCTCGAAGGGGTGCTCGCGGAGGCCCCGGAGCCCGATCCGGGAGCGGAGGAGGAGGCGCTGCACCGGGCGCTGCGCGCGCTGCGCCCCGTCGCGGCGCCAAGGCGCGGACTCCGTGCAGCCGTTCTCGCGTTCGCGGCGGCAGTCGTACTGCTCGTGATCGCCGCCGGCTCGCTCGCGGCCGCCGGAGCGCTCCACATCAGCATCGGCGCGAGACCGAAGCCGCATCCGGCGACGACCCAGCTCGTGTTGCCCAAGGGAGCGAACGGCATCGTGGCAGTCGTCGATCATCGGTTGTCCGTCGTTACACGCGGCGGATTCCGCCTGCAGGTGCAGGCGAGCGCCGCGGCCCTCTCGCCGCACGCGCTCTTCGTCGCCGCTGGAATCGGCAACTCGCTCGTCGCGCTGGCCCCCGACGGGCGCAAAGCCTGGCGGCATCAGGCCGGCGGGAAAGTCGTTGCAATCGCCTGGGCGCCGGATGGCTATCGGATCGCGTACGTCGTCCACGCCGACCGGCGCTTCGTGCTGCGGACGATCTACGGAAACGGAGCTCACGATACGGTCCTCGATAGCTCGGTGCGGCCCGTGCGCCCCTCCTGGCGGGCGGACTCGCGCGTTTTCGCGTACGTCGGAGCGGGTGGGAAGGCAATCCTCTACGACTTCGCGCACCAGAAGCACAGCGTGGTCGCATCGCCGACGCCCGTCACGCACGTCTTCTTCCCGCCGGTGGGCAAGATGCTGGTCGTTGCCACGCCGAACGAGATCAGACTGGGCCGAAGGACGGTCGCGAGCGGTCAGGTCGAAGCGCTTGGGTGGTTCGGCGGTCTTCCGGCGGCTGCGGTCGCCCATCGGAATGGAGCTTGGATCCGCAGCTTCGGGCCGAAGGGCAGGCGAGTCGACAACTTCTTCGTGCCCGGCAGAGTCGTCGGGCTGACCGGCGGGCTCGTCGTCACCCGGGCTCAGGACAGGATTCTGGCCGGTTGGCGCGAGAACACTGTCAACACGCTGCTCAGGCTAGGGAGAACGACAGTGGTCGAGGATCTCGAGATCGGCTAGCGCGGCCAGACGGAGATCGCGACGTACCGCGCCGCCGGCGCGACCTTCGCCGTCCAGAGCCGCTCGAGGCCGCCGACGCGAAACTCGCTCACCTGGCCGGTCAAGAGCGACGTCGTCACGACGAAGCCGCCGTGAGTGGCGAGGTTGAAGGAGCCGTACGGCGCCTCAGCCGTGTGTGGAGCCGCGGACGGGCTGCGCCAGGACAGCGCTTCGAGGGACGAGCCGTAGCCGCTCGAGACGAGCGCGCTGTCTCCGGAGAAGACGACGTGCCCTGGCCCACGGCCCGCTCCGGCGTACCAGAGGAGCCGGGGGAGCCTGCCGCCGGCGGAGTAGGCCGCCACGGTCGATCCCGGTGAGGTCACCAGGACCGTCCGGCCGTCGGGTGCGAAAGCGACGTCGTGCGCGCCGAACCGCGGCCGGAACCGTCCGATGACGCGCGGTTTGCGCGGGTTCGAGGCGTTGAGCCGGACGATCGTCCTCGCGCTTTCGCCGAGAGCCACCCAGATCCGGCTCCCGTCGGGACTGATCCCGAAATGGTGTGCAAGCGCCCCGACGAAGACGCGGCCCACGATTACGCGGCGCGCAAGGTCGATCACCGACAGATCTCCCGTTCGTTCGTCTGTGACGTAGGCGAACCGCCCGTTCGGCGCGACTGCAGCGACCTTCGGCGAGCGGAAGGAGTGGAAGGCCTTGATCGGCCGCAGGCTGTGCCAGGCGAGCAACGTCACGGTGCCGCTCGGATTCACGACGACGGCCGGACCGTGCACCGGCGCGGCGATCATGAGCGGGTCGGCGAGGTGGACACGCCGGATCACGTGCCCCCCGTACTTGCCGAGCGAGACGGCGAGCACCTCGTTCGAGGTTTCGGCAGTGACGAGCGCCACCGGCCGGCCGCCGGGCGTCGCGGCCACACGCGCAGGGAAGAGGAGGGCGGCGGCGACGAGCGCGAGGGAGACGAGCTTCCGCATGCCTGCGATACGCGCGAGCGCGTCCGCGCGGTCCCGGGTGAGCTACGGTTCTCCTCGCTGCGGGGCGTGGCGCAGCCTGGTTAGCGCGTTGGTCTGGGGGACCAAAGGTCGCGAGTTCGAATCTCGCCGCCCCGATCCAGTTGGGAATCAGTCTGCAGCCGCGCGCGCGGCTTCCACTACCTGACCCAACCATGGCCCGACTGCAAGATCCTCGGCGCCGTCGGAGGTGAGCTCGCCGACCACCCAGCCGTCGACGCCGTGGGGCTCGTCCTCCCGCACCGGCCTGATGTAGATGCCGGAACCGCGATTGTGCATCTCCATCAGGAGGTCACGGACGGCAAGGAACGTGCGCTCCTCCTCGGGCGTCGACCATGTCCCCGCGTCCTCGTGCGTGAAGTGATGCTCGTCCACTGAGGGCCTCCTCCGGTAGCGACGAACCGGAACTTAACCAGGGGCTCGGAGCACGTCGGCCGAGCAGCCGGCGACGAGCGCGCTCCGCCAGTCCTCGACGCCTGCGAGCTGCGGGTGGTTCACGTCGACCGCCGCCTCGGGCCACGACTCGAGCCCCAGCGCGCTCGCGCCACCCTCGGAGCCGATCTCGAGCAGTTGATCGACGGAGAACACGTCGCGCCGGCCGGATTGCCTCCGCGCGATCCCGTCCAGCTCGCGCAGCTCCTCGAGCGGGTCGATCCGCACGTTCGAGTCGGAGCCGATGCAGAGCCCGATGCTGCGGTGGAGGAGCCGTTCCACGGGCAGGAAGCCGTCGCCGAGGTTCGCCTCGGTCGTCGGGCAGGCACACACGCGCGCGCCGGTCGCGGCGAGGAGGTCGAGCTCTTGACCGTCGGCGTGCGTCGCGTGCACGACAGTGGTGCGCGGCCCCAGGCAGCCACACGCGTCGAGCAGCTCGATCGGCCGGACACCGTGCTCGGCGAGACACTCCTCGATCTCGCGCGGCTGCTCGTCGGCATGGACGTGCAGCGGTAGCTCGTGCGCGGCGGCGTAGCGCCCGAGCTCCTCGAGCCAGTCACGGGGACACGCGCGGACGGAGTGGGGGGCGACACCGACCCGGATCCCGCCGTCGCGCAGCTCCTCGAGCTCGCGCAGATACGCGGCCACCGACTCCTGGCGAAAGCGGTCGATCCCGCCGCGCGCGTAGGCGACGTGGAGGAGGACGAGCTCGACTCCGGTCTCCTCTGCCGCCTCAGCGGCTGCGCGTCCCTCCTCGAGGCCGAGGTAGTGGAACTCGCCGACCGCGGTATAGCCGGCGGCCTGCAACTCACGGTAGACGTCGACGTAGCTCGTTCGGACGTGTCCAGGTGTCTGACACCGGGACAGGTCCAACATCGTCTCGCGCCAGGCCCAGAAGTTGCCGCCCTCGGTCCGTCCGCGCAGCGCCCGCTGAAAGGCATGGCAGTGCGCGTTGACGAAGCCGGGGATCCGAGGCTGCTGCTGCACGCCCGTATCCTTTCCACATGGAGGCTCAGGCTCCCGCGGTTCCGGCTCCGCTCGCGCTGATCCCGAACGCGCTGACGATCGGGCGCCTCGCGCTGATCCCGGTCTTCGTCGTGCTCATGGTGCGGGCCGGACACGATCCGAGCTGGCCCGCCGGCATCGTCTTCGGCATCGCCGGCATCACCGACCAGGTGGACGGCTTCCTGGCGCGCCGCTGGCACGTCGAGTCGCGCTTCGGGCAGATCGCCGACCCGCTCGCAGACCGGCTGATGATCGACGCCGCCGTGATCCTCCTCGCTGTGTACGACCGCCTGCCGTGGGTCGGGCTCGCCGTCATCGTCGGACGCGACGTGCTCCTCCTCGCCGGCTCGCGGCTGCTCGCCCCCCGCGGCATCGAGATCGAGGTCAACACGGTCGGCAAGGCGGCGACCTGGGTGCTCTACGCGGCGATCGCCTTCCGCATCGTCACGCAGCCGGCGACGCAGTGGCCGCTCTACCTCTTCTGGGCCGGCATCGTCCTCGCCGTCGTCGCCGCCGTGTTCTACATCCGAACGGCCCGGAGAGAACTGCGCCGATGAAAGCCGTCGTCATGGCCGGGGGCGAAGGCACGCGGCTGCGCCCCCTGACATCGAACCAGCCCAAGCCGATGGTGCCGATCGTCGGGAAGCCGTGCATGGAGCACATCGTCGAGCTCCTCAAAAGGCACGGCTTCGAGGACGTGATCGTCACCGTCGCCTTCCTGCCCCAGGCGATCAGGAGCTACTTCGGCAGCGGCGAGAACCTCGGCGTCGACATCGGCTACTCGGTGGAGGAGTCGCCGCTCGGCACCGCAGGCTCCGTCAAGCGCGCGGCGGGGAGGCTCGACGACACGTTCCTCGTCATCTCCGGCGACGCGCTCTGCGACGTCGACCTGACCCAGCTCGTCGAGGCGCACCGCGAGAAGGGCGCCTCGGTGACGATCGGGCTCAAGTCGGTCGAGAACCC
>DASXOM010000147.1:0-17568 GCA_036494245.1 Gaiellaceae bacterium | reverse complement strand
CACCTGGAGCGCGAGCTCGCGGGTGGGCGCGAGCACGAGCGCGGCGGGGGCCGGCTCGCCGGCCGAGACGAGCTCGACGATCGGCAGCCCGAAGGCGAGCGTCTTCCCCGAGCCCGTCGGCGCCTTGCCGAGGACGTCGCGACCCTTGAGCGCGTCGGGGACGACGAGAGACTGAATACGAAACGGCTCGACAATGCCGCGGGCGGCGAGCGACTGCTCGACCTCCGCACTCACGCCGAGCGCACCAAAAGACTGTGACATTAGAGTTCGACTCCTTCGATTCGGGATTCGAGACGCAGACCCGAAACCATCGAAAGAGGGAACGAGAAGCTGGATCTCACGGGACTGCCCTGGTGGCATCCCTGCAACCAAGGTAGCAGTCGCGCCTGCCGGCCCTGCTAAACGAGCGCGGGAGGCTCGAGCTCGGCGTCGCGGCTGACGAGCGTGGCGTAGCGCCCGCCGGCTGCGAGCAGCTCCTCGTGGCGGCCCCGTTCGACGACCTGTCCGTGGTCGAGGACGACGATCTGGTCGGCGTCCCTGACGGTCGAGAGCCGGTGGGCGATCGCGATCGTCGTCCGTCCTTCCGCCAGCCGGTCGAGCGCCTCTTGCACCAGGCGCTCGGTCTCGGTGTCCAGCGACGAGGTCGCCTCGTCGAGGACGAGGATCGGCGGATTGCGGAGGATCGTGCGCGCGATGGCGATCCGTTGCTTCTCGCCGCCTGAGAAGCGGTAGCCGCGCTCGCCGACGACCGTGTCGTAGCCGTCCGGCAGGGCGGCGATCACGTGGTGGATCCGCGCCGCCTCGGCAGCCGCGTAGAGCTCCGCGTCGGTCGCGTCGGGCTTGGCGAAGCTGAGGTTCTCGCGCACGGAGGCGTGGAAGAGGTAGGTCTCCTGCGAGACGACGCCGACGAGGCGCGCCAGCGCGGCGAAGCTGAGGTCGCGGATGTCGACGCCGCCGATCGAGACGAAGCCCCGGTCGACGTCGTAGAGCCGGGCGGCGAGGTAGCCGAGGGTCGTCTTGCCGGCGCCGGTCTCGCCGACGAGCGCGGTCGTCGTCCCGGCAGGGACGGTGAAGCTCGCGTCCTGCAGCGTCCAGGCTTCGTCTCCGTAGCGGAACCAGACGCGGTCGAAGACGACGTCGCCGGCCGCGGCGACCTCGATCGGGTTCTCCCGCTCGGCGATGTCGACGGGCGTGTCCAGGTACTCGAAGATCCGGTCGAAGAGCGCGAGCGAGGTCTGGATGTCGAGGCCGACGCCGAGCAGCGAGCCGACCGGGAAGAAGAGCCGCGTCTGCAGCGTGGTGAACGCGACGATCGTCGCGATCGAGATCGAGCTGCTGAAGACGGTGCCGCCGAGCCAGTAGACGACCGCCGGCATCACCGAGAAGCTCGTCTGGATCGACGCCATGACCCAGCGGCCGGCCATCCGCTGCCGCACCTCGAGGTCGGCGAGGCGCAGCGACTCGCCCTCGAAGCGGTCGGCGAGCTCGTCGCCGCGGCCCATCGTCTTCCCGAGCAGGATCCCGCTGACCGAGAGCGACTCCTGGACGATGCTCGAGATGTCCGCCAGCGACTCCTGGGTCGTCTTCGCGATCCGCCGCCGCTCGTTGCCGACGCGGCGTGTGAGCAACGCGAACAACGGGATCAGCGCGAACGCGATCAGCGCGAGCTGCCAGCTCAAGAGCACCATGCCGACCATCGTTGCGACCACCGTCGTCACGCTCGACGTGATACTCGTCGCGGTGTTCGTGACGACGTTCTGGACGCCGCCGATGTCGTTGTTGATGCGCGACTGCACCTCGCCCGTGCGGGTGCGCGTGAAGAAGGCGAGCGAGAGGCGCTGCAGGTGGCGGAAGACGGAGGCGCGCAGGTCGTGCATCACGCGCTGCCCGACCTGGTTCGAAAGCAGCGTCTGGATCACGCCGAGGATGCCGGCGACGATCGCGATCACGATCATCGCCGCGGCGTTGATGGAGACGGCACGGGTGTCGTGCGCCTCGATCGCAAGCAGGACGCGTCGGAGCAGGAACGCCGGCAGTACGCCGAGGCCGGCGCTCAGGACGATCAGCCCGAGCAGCCCCGAGAGCCGCCGCCAGTAGGGCTTGAAGAGCCGCCCGATCCGGCGCAGGTTCGCGCGCCGCACCTCAGGGTCGGCCGGCCGCTCGGGCGGCGCCTCTCCCCGGTCATGGAAGAACATCCCCATCAGAGCCCTACAACGACCGCAGACCGGGTGGACGTCCCCACCGCGCGGCGAGCTCCTTCGCGTCGAGCCGGTCCGCGGCATCGAGCGCCTGGCCGGCCCGCTTCGACGTGCTGCGCCCGAAAGCGCCGAGCAACAGCCACTTGCGCGTGAGCCGGACCAGACGCAGCCGGCTCTCGGTGGGGTCGGGGACGCGCTTGGGCTGGAGGTACAGATCGATGGCGACCCTCTTGACGAGCCTGGGGTCGCTCGGCGCGCCCGTTGCCTGCTCGAGCCGGTAGGCGACGAGCGACGCGAGCACCTGGAGCTCGCGGACACCGGTACGAACGGTGAGCCCGATCGAGACCGAGCTCGAAGCGATCATCGCCCAGGGAAGGCGCGTAAAGCGCGCGCCACGGGCGAGCACGCGGACGATCGGCGTCGCGAGCACTACGACGCGCTGGACCTTGTCGGACAACTCCTCGGTATCACGTGCACCCGACAGCCGTCGCCTGCCCTCAGCGGCGGAGGTCACCCGCTCCTCGGACAGCAACACGCGGTCGACGGCCGCGTCGGCGAGCTCACCGACCGCCTCGACCAGCGCCCCGCCGACCTTCTGGGTCGCCGTACCCGCTGCCCGGCCTGCCGACGTGGCGCGGCCGCGTAAGCCCGATCGCTCTTCCTCGATCACGCCGAACACGCTAGCGACGCGGGGCGCCACGCCAAAGCGGCGGGATCGCGAACCCAGGGCTCCAGTCTGTCGCGGCTGATCCTCACTTCATTCTCAGGCAGACGTCATACGGTGCCGTGGCCTCTGCAAACGGTGGCGATGTGCCGTGCCGGCCGCGGTCCTGCGTCGCCCTTACGACGGCCGAGATGACCCTGATTCGCACTCCTATCTCGCTCAAGGTGCCGGCCCGCATCGCCGCGATCTTTTGGGTGATCAAGCTGTTGACGACGGCGTTCGGCGAGTCCACCTCGGACTACCTTGTTCATAACGTCAATCCCTATCTGGCGGTGGTGGGCGGGTTCGTCGTGTTCGTCGCTGCGATGGTGCTGCAGCTTCGCACCGACCGGTACGTGCCCTGGGTCTACTGGCTTGCGGTCGCAATGGTCGCCGTGTTCGGGACGATGGCCGCCGATGTCGTCCACATCGAGTTCCGTGTGCCGTACCTCGTCTCGTCGTTGCTGTTTGCGGTCCTGCTCGCGGTCGTCTTTTGGAGCTGGTCGCGGGTCGAGCCGACGCTCTCGATCCACAGCATCACGACCGCCCGGCGCGAGCTCTTCTATTGGGCCGCGGTTCTTGCGACCTTCGCCATGGGCACTGCGCTCGGCGACCTGGTCGCCTACACGTTCAACCTCGGCTTTCTCTCCGCCGGGATCGTCTTCGCCGTCCTGTTCACCCTCCCGGGGCTTGCCTTCTACGCGTTTCGGATCAACGCCGTCCTCGCCTTCTGGGCCGCGTATGTGATGACCCGCCCGCTCGGTGCCTCGTTCGCCGATTGGACGGGCAAGGATCGGAATGCGGGAGGCCTCGGCTGGGGGGACGGCCCGGTCGCCGCCGTGCTGGCGGTGTTGATCGTGGCCGGAGTTGCCTACCTGACCGTCAGCGGCAGCGACCAAGTGAAGGAAGTCGCGCTCGACCCTGTGCTAGCCGAGGAGTCGGCCTAAGCGTTATGTGGTGGCGCCCGGCGGTGTCCCGCGAGGCCGTTGTCTGCGCGGCACTTGCGGCGACGGTGGGAGGGCTGCTGGCGTGGCTCGGCCCGACCGGGACGGACTTCGCCGCGCACGCCTACCAGCGGATGCTCTTTCTGCGGCACGGGTTCACGCTTTGGGACGACTTCTGGTACGCCGGCCGCTACAGCTTCGTCGACTACAGCGTCCTCTATTACCCGCTCGCGGTGCTGCTCGGGATCCGTGTGCTCGCGGTCGGGACCGTCGCGGTCGCGGCATTCGGTTTCGCGGTCGTCGCAGGCCGCGAGTGGGGCGGGGTCGCGCGCTGGTCGAGCCGCAGCTTCGCGGTCGTGTTGGGCGGCTTCTTGATCTCGGCAGCGTTTCCCTTTGCGCTGGGGATCGCACTTGCTCTGCTCGCGTTGTGGGCGTTGCAGTCGGGTCACCGCTGGCGCTTCGCCGTGCTGACACTGCTCACGCTAGCCGCGAGCCCGGTCGCGCTCGTGATGCTCGTCGTCGTGCTGGCCGGCGTCGCGGTCGCCCGCCGCGACAGCTGGCGGGGAGCGGCGGTGCCGGCGCTCGCACTCGTCGCCACCGTCGCGATCGAGCTCGTCCTGTTGCGGCTCTTTCCCGGAACGGGCCGCTATCCGTTCTCCGCCTCCGAGGCGGGAGTGGCGCTCGCCTTCTGTGTCCTCGGCTTCGCCTGCACGTGGCCTATCGAGAGCGCGCGCATCCTGCGGTACTTCTTCGCTGCGTACGCCGTCGCGGTCGCAGCCGCCTACCTGGTGCCGTCGGGCCTCGGGGAGAACGTCACCCGGCTTCGCTACGTCGCGGTGCCGCTGGCGTTGCTCATCGTCGCGCTCCGCCGATGGCGACCGCTGCCGCTCGTGCTTCCTATGCTGACGCTCGCGCTCGCGTGGAACGTCACGCCCCTCGCGGCCGGCTTGGCGCACACCGAGTCGGATGCCACCGCGTCTTCAGGCGTTTGGCGGGCACCGCTCGCCTACCTCCATACGCATCTTCGGCCCGGCTACCGCGTCGAGGCGGTCGACACGGCCGAGCACTGGCCCGCCTTCTACCTGGCCGAGTCCGGCATCCCGCTCGTGCGCGGCTGGTTCCGGCAGGACGACTTCCCCTTCGACGCGCTCCTCTACCGGCATCTCACACCCGTCGGCTACGAGCGCTGGTTGCGGAAGCTCGGTGTCGCCTACGTCGTCCTCACGCGCTCGCCGCCGGACTACAGCTCGCGAGGGGAGGCGGCACTGGTGCGCAGTGGCCGAGCCGGGCTCCACCGAGTCTGGGCGTCGCGGGAGGTAGCGATCTACAAGGTGCCAGAGGCGCGACCCATCGTCACAGGACCTGGCCGGCCGACCGTGCTGGCGCTGCGCGAGTCGCGCCTCGTCGTCCGCGTCACGCGCGGCGGAACGTATCGAATCGCCGTCCACTGGTCGCCCTACTGGCACGCATCCACGGGGTGTCTCGCCCGCACGACCGACGGGTTGCTCCAGCTGTCGACGCGCGCGTCGACAACGGTGCGGATCGCGTTCGACGTCGACGCGCGCAGCCTTCTCGACGCCCTCGCCGGAGCCGCGCCGACCTGTCCATCCGCGGCCAAGCGGCAAGCGTGGGCTTCGGTCGTGGACCCCTAGCACGCACGCGAGCTGCTCCAGTCCGAGCGAGCGAGAATCGAGCGCGCATTCAAGCTGAGGAAGCGGCCCGCCGCGGCACGCGCCGCGGCGGGACCGCAAGCCGAGCTCAGCCTGTGAACTGGATCTTGATCAGGTCGTCCGTCTCCCGGGTGGGGATGGAGATCTTCTTGTTGCTCGAGTCCACCATCGTGATCAGGTCGCCGTCGCCGCCGTGCAGCAGGGCGTGGTTCTTCGTGCCGGCGATGCACTCGTCGAAGTAGACGTCGCCGAATCTCGCCAGCGCCGACTGGCCGCCGTTCACGGTCGGAGCCTCGACGATCCACTCGGCGCAGTTGCCGACCAGATGGGTCCCGCGTGGCGCCGTCTTCGTGAAGGACGTCGATGCGCCGGTGGTCAGGTTCGTGAGGTAGAAGCCCGCTTCGGTGTCCGAGTGGACGCAGATCGCGCAGAACATCACGTCACCGGACGTGACGGGGAAGTTCGCGATCTGCACCTCGTAGTTCGGGTACCACTCCCACCACACATATGTCTGTTTGGCGGTGAAGAATCCGAACGAGACGATGTCGCACTCGGTTCCCGCCTGCAGCACGTCGGGTGAGCCGTCTCCGTCGATGCCGACCCAGCTCGCGCAGTAGTAGCTGCCGAAGCCCGGCGCGACGACGTCCGGCACCGTCCATTGACCGATGACGTACGTCGCCGAATCCCCCTTCGCGGCGAACGAGGCCGCCCCGGACCAGTTGGTCGAGGTGCCGTCCGCGATCGTGTTGCGGACGCCGTGCTGCTTGTCCGTCCGCAGCGCGAACTGCGGCTCGATGATCGTGAGTGGACGCGACACCATGCGCTTCCACGTCGCATGCAGCTCCGGATGCCGCTCCTTGTCGGGCCTCGCCGGGTACCCGAAGACGAGGAGCTCTTTGTCGTCCGCCCGCAGCGGGTCGAAGCCCTCGGGCGGGTGCTTGAACAGCCGCACTCCGAGCGCCTCGTGGATCGCGTGTGCAGCCTCGTGTCGCTGCTCTGTCTCTACCTGCGCCATCTTGCACCTCCTTGTAGTCAGGGCCCGACGACCGCCACCGAGACCGACGGGTTCGACCAGGGCGGTCCTGGGTTGTCGTAGTTCCAGTCGGCGGCGTAGCCGCCGTCGTAGCCGGCCGGGTTGAAGGCCCGGCTCGTCGTGTCGAACGAGAACCCGTAACAGCCCGGGGGCGCGTCGGCCGGGACGGTGTAGGTCGCGGTCGTGCTCCACGAGTTGTCGGACTGGTTCTCGTACCAATGCTGGGTCACGGCGGGGTTGCCGGAGAGTTCGGCGAGGGTCACCCCGCAGCCGCCCGCGCTCAGCAGGGCCGAGCGGAGATGCCCGGCCGCCACCGTCGCGCCGATCTGGATCTCGATGTCGGTGACGTGATCCCGGGCGATCAGCGGGCACGGCATGGCGAGCAGATTCGTCCAGCCGCCCGTGCCGGAGTACCGCCACCGGAACAGCGTCGGGAACGGCGTCGCCGTGGGCGCGGTGTTGTCGATCACCATCGTCACCGGCGGCGCGCTGTAGATCACCGACTTGCCGGCGTCGCCGAGCTCGAGCGTCAGCTCCCACACGCCCATCGATCCCGTGAACCAGTCGAGCAGCAGGTGCTCCGGCTGCCAGTGCTGGGAGTCGGGGAGGATCTCGTACCAGCCGAGAGGATCCGGACTGACCGTGTGCGACTGGAAGCCCGGCGCCCAGCGCGCGAGCGGCCAACTCGCATAGAGCGGCACCGCCGGCCCGAACGCCGCGGACCCCGGGGTCGGGATGCCGTTGCCCGACGCGGTCGCGCCGAGGATGCGGTAGTACGCAGCGCCCTTGGCGTGGACGCAGCCGTACAGCTGCAGCTCGCCGCAGAACGGTGCGGTGGACGGCGTCGACTTGGCCGACGAGAAGAGCCCGCCCGGGTGCGGCTTGTTGGGACGGACGGCGAACCCGCTCGACGCGTCGAAGTACGCCGGCGCCGACTCGATCGGCATCAGGCCGGCCCTCTGGATCGCCACGTCGCCCTCGTCGCACGGTGGCGATGGGAGGCAGTAGGGCGACCGGAGGGAGACGGCGATCTGCGACGCCTCGATCGTCACGTACGGATCCGCGCCGCCGTAGGAGAGGTCGAAGTAACTCCGGTAGATCACGTCGTCATGGCCGTCGCCGTCGACGTCCTGGGTCACCTCGAAGCTGATGTCCGGCACCTCGAAGATCGGCTCCCACTCGCGTACCCAGATGTCGACGCAGCGCAGGAACGGGCCGACCCAGCGGCCGAGGTCGATGCCCTCGAGCGCAAGGCTCTCGCCCTTGATGTGGTCGACGAGCGCCTCGTGGCCGACCTCGGTGAACCGCTCCTTGAGCGTATGCGGCAGCGGCGGCTCGAGCCCCTGCGGGAACGCGTACGCGGCGAGTCGGTCGACGAGCGGCGTCGCCTGCGAGCCGAATGCGGTCGCGCGCGATGCGGCGGCTATCGCCTGCTGGGCGGGACGGCCGATCGCTTCGGTCAGGTCTCCCCGCTCGGCGACCAGAGCTGCGAGCTCCACCGGGTCGCCCGGGTTGGGCGGCGGGAACTTCGGCTGGATCTCGGCCTCCTGGGCGAGCCGCGCGAGCAGGTCGGCGATCGACGGCTTGACGAGGAACTCCTCGTAGCAGAACCGCTCGCGGCGCCAGCGCAGGATCCAGTCGATCTCGAAGCGCGGGATCCAGACGCAGAAGTTGCCGCAGTCATCGGTGACTACCTTCGTCAGCTCCTCGGTCCGGCAGCGGATCGGGAACAGCCAGGAGTAGAGCCAGCCCTCGGGGAAGTAGCCCCAGAAGTCGCAGTCGGTGTCGAGGACGTGCACGGTCGCGTACGGGACCGGATACGCGATCCCGGTGTCCGGATCGGTCTTGACCACGCGCCCGCAGACGCGCCGGAAGAGCAGCCACTCCGGGTCGATCGCCCACTTCAGCTTCTCGGAGATCGACGCGATCGTCTGGCCCTGGACCTCGTTCGCCTCGAGACCGGCGAGGGATGCGAGCCGGGCGGCCGAGATCGCGTTGAGCTTGATCTGGTCGGGCGCCTGGGCCTGTCCCGGCTCGAGCTCGGCGACGTCCGACTTGGGCTGAGTGCGCTTCCGTGCCATTGCTCTCTCCTTCGGGTCGTCGATTCAGCGGCGCGAGGCTCCGCGCCGGGCGAGTGCCGAGACGAGCGCGGTCGCCCGGTCGCGTGGAGGCGGTGTCGGAGCGGCGCGCACGCGCGCAGCGCGGCGCTGCGCCACCCGCTTGCCGCCACAGCAGCCGCTCACGTCGACGGCTCCGTGCTGTCGTCCTCGTCGCCGTCCGGGCAGCAGCGGTACTCCTGCGCCTTGTCGAGCAGGTCGATCTGGCGCTTCAGCAGCTCGTTCTCGAGGTGCTTGCGCTGCAGGTCGAGCTCGATCGAGCGCTCGAGCTCGGGCTCGCACGTGTCGCACTCGTCGAGGCAGCCCTTGACGATGATTCCCGCGGTCGGCAGGGCGATCTCGCGCTCCCAGCCGAAGAGGGCCTTCGCCCGCTCGGAGACCTGGCCGTCCTTCGTCAGCAGTCCCTCTTTCACGAGCTCCGCATCGGCCGCCTTCAGAGCGGCGTCGCGCGCCGCCGCGGTCACCGCGGGGGATCCGGCAATGCCGGTGAACAGGGCGGCGGAGAACAGACGCAGGTGAGACTGCTCCGACGCGAGCGACGCCGTTGCGGTCTGCTGGACGGCCGCTCTCTTCTCGCTCGTGGCGAGCACCCCGTCCGGGATGACCGTGACGCCGGTGGAGGGCGGCGGGTTGTTCAGCTGGACGTCGGTGGGGGCGGCCGGGTCGAGCACGATCCGGTCGATGCCGATCAGCTCCCAGCGCAGGATCTGGCACTTGTTGAGCTTGTAGAAGAGGTACGTGAGTGCGTGGCAGCGGTTCGGGTTCACGAACGTGCGCGACGACGACTCGTACTGGTCCTCCGAGGACCCCTCGGAGTGGCTGCGCGTGCTGACCTCGCCGACGCTCGTCGAGCTTGCTGCACGCGTCGCGACCTCCATGTGCCGGCTCGACGAGTCGGCGTGCTGGGAGAGGCTGTGCGCGAAGCTGCTCGTCGCCTTGGAGTCGTAGGAGCTTCCCGAGACGGAGCCTCCGATCGAGAAGAAGCCGAGGTCGATCCCGAGCCCGCCGCCGCCGCCGACGGCGGAGCTGTGGAACGTCGAGGTCGCGCCGGCCTGTTCGTTGACGTTGACGTTCGAGACGGCGTTCGCCATCCCGGCCATGAACATCGACTCCTCCGAGGTCGTGTGCTGCCGGTACGAGAGATCCGTCTCGCTGTCGAAGCTGAAGCGCGAGTGGCGGTCGCTCGTGAAGAGCCGCACGGACTCGCCCGGCAGCAGGGTCGTGCTATAGGCGATGTCGCCCAGCGAGAGCGGCCCGGAGCAGCGGACGAGCCTGAAGCGGAGGAGGACGAGGACGGGCACGTTCACCCGGCCCGCCGGGTCGCTCGGCCTGAAGGGCAGCCTGAAGGTGAAGTCGAGGTAGTCGCAGACGTCGCACGGCTCTAGTGGCGGGCAGCAGTCGATCGCTGCAATACCGGCGGGGCTCGCGGCCATCGTGGCGCTCCTCTCGGTTCGGGTCGGGGAGTGCTATCGCCCGCGCGTCACCGGGCCGTCACCGCGGCGTCGTCGCTTCGCGCTCACGATCCGGCCGACCGGAGAGGCGAGGGTCGGTGTCGTCGAGCCGGGGCGGTGGGTCTTCTTGCGCTTGCTCCCACAGCACATCGAGGTCTCCCTTCTCGGTGGTCGCTCGCTCGAGCAGGCAGGCCGCCCCTGAGAGCGCGAGCCAGGTCAGCGGCGCGTCGCGCGGGCGGCGGGCGACGGCGGCGGCGACCGGCGCAGCCGTCCAGATGCTGAGGCAGTAGAAGCAGTCCATCGCCTGCCCGATCCAGCCGTCGCCGGCTCTTCGGCGGAGACGTACGACCACGTCGGCAGGGCCGTCCTCCTCTACGAGCAGGTGGGTGACGCGCCAGGTGGCGAGGGCGCCGACGAGGAAGCGGGTAGCGGAGCCGCCTTCGTGCACGGCCGCTCTCTAGCGGCCGCGCGTCACCGCCGCGTCACCGCTCGGCGAAGGCGCGGAGCCAGTCGGCCACCGCGGCGAGAATCGCATGTTCGCCCTCGGCGCCGCGCTCCTCCCAACCCGGCTGGTCGGCGTCGAGCGTCTCGGTGAGGCGTGCGCGAACACGGTCGTCCGCCTCGTTCCAGGCTCGGATCACCAATACCGCAGTCCGCTCGTCTTTCGTCGCCGTCATTGGGCCGCCACAGTAGGCGGCCATCGTCACCCGCGCGTGCTCCGGGCGTCAAGCCCTGTGACGAGATCGAGCATCAGCGGGGAGGGCTCGACGCCTAGCTGCTCGAGCAGCAGCCGGCGGCAGAGTCGGAACTGACGCAGAGCCTCGGCGGCGTTGCCCTCCGCCAGGTGAAGGCGGACGAGTGCCCGATGAGCGCTCTCGCGGAGCGGCTCGCCGGCCAGCGCGAGCAGCCCGGCCTCGAGCGCCTCGTCGAGGCGGCCCGCCGCGGTGAGACGTGTGCACCGGGACTCGAGCGCACGCAGCCGCAGCTGCCGGAAACGCTCGCGCTCGAGGAGCACCCAGTCGTCGTACCAGTCCGGCAGCAGGTCGAGGGTGAGTGACTGCCGGGCGCCTCCGGACGAGCTGCCGGCCAGCTCCGAGCGGGCGAGCGTCTCCGCCTCGCGGAGGTCGACCCGGACGCGCGGCGCCAGCTGCAGCATGTGTGGGTCGGCGGCGACGAGCGCAGGAGCGTTCCGCTGGATGCGCCAGAGAGCCGAGCGGAGATTGCCGGCCGCGCGTGTCTCGGGCCAGTCGAGCCACAGCATGCCGGCGACGTAGGGCCGGAGCACCGGCCGCTCGTGGAGCGCGACGAACGCGACGACGCGCTGGGCGCTGCCCGGAAGTGCCACCTCCTCGCCTCCGACTTGCAGGCCGAAGCTCGAGAGCAGCCGAAGCACGACTTCCCTGGAGGCGCCGTCGTCAGGCCGCGGAATACGGGCTTTGGGCCGCAGGGGCGTGCTCGTCCGGGCCACATCCCCCTCCTGCGCTCTTTCGTACGGTGCCTCTTGACCCTAGAACTGCGTTCGGTGCCTGTCAACGCAGGTCACCGCCTTGTCACCGCCGGCTGGTTCGGCCCCCCTTGAGAACTTGGCGAGAAGCGCCTAAGGTCAGCTCACACGTCGTTACACGGATCGAGGGGTCGAGATGACCGAGCTGATCCAGCCGTTGGGCGACGTCGGGCCGGTGCGGCACGTTCCGGCGCAATCGAGAGATTCTGCGCATCCAGCGGGCTTCAGCGAGCTCGTCTACGCGCACTACGACTGGTGGCGCTCCCGCGAGTCCGGCAAGCCCGATTCTGCGGCCGCGGCGGCCTACGACTCGGTGCGCACCGCCTTCCAGGCGCGCCACGGCGAGATCATCCGCGCCTACTGGTGCACGCACGTCGAGAGCGCCGTCGCGCTGACCGAGAGGAAGCGGCTCGGCGGCCTGCGCCCTCCCTCCTTCGGCTTCCACCGCGAGACCGACTGGGCAACGAAGAACGCTCCCGAGGTCGCCACCGAGCTCCACCGCTGCGACGAGCTCGCCGTGCGCGCGAAAGCGGTCCTGACGGGAGTGCGGCAGCGGATCTGCCTGGAGCTCGTCGTCTCCTGCGCCACGCACCTGCTCAGCCTCGTCGATCGCCGCGCCGGCACCGAGGACGAGGCGCAGGCCGCCGCGGCGCTCGAACGCGAGCGCGCCGCCATCGACAAGGTCGAGTCCTACTACTGCCAGGCGGCGAACGGCCAGGCGCAGCTCGTCTACTTCGGCGGCATCGCCACCGTCTTCCTCGTCATCGCCGGGATCGCGGCCGCGTGGCTGTCGATCAGCTGGGCCGCTCCCGTCGCCGCCCTCGCGGCCGGCGCCGCCGGCGCCGTCGTGAGCGTGATGCAGCGGATCAACAGCGGCAAGTTCGAGCTCGAGTACGACGTCGGTGGGCCGTACGCGTTCTTCCTCGGCGGCCTGCGGCCGCTGATCGGCGGCGCCTTCGCCATGGCGATCACCTTCGCCTTCGACGGCGGCCTGCTTCACCTTCCTGTTGCAAAAGGCGAGAGCACCGACCACCGGAGGCTGGCACTGCTCGTCCTCGCGTTCCTCGCCGGATTCAGCGAGCGCTGGGCGCAGGACACGCTCACCTCCATCGTCCCTTCTGCGGCGGAGCCACCACGCCCGGAAGCAGACCCGCAGAAAGGAGCAGTACATGACTAATTCACGGAACGGCGGCCTGGCCGTACGGACGCAGAAGCGGTACGGCTGGAGGGCCGACAGTCCCGACATGCGCGACTACCTCCTGGCGGTCGAGCCCGCGAAGTCCCTGCCGCGAAAGGTGAGCCTGCGCACGCGGATGCCCCCCGTGTACGACCAGGGCCAGCTCGGCTCGTGCACCGCGAACAGCATCGGCGCGATCCTCGAGTTCAACGAGCTCAAGCAGGCCGAGCAGGACGCCGCTACGCCCTCGCGCCTCTTCATCTACTACAACGAGCGCGCGATGGAGGGGACGGTCACCCAGGACTCCGGCGCGGAGATCCGGGACGGGATCAAGTCGGTCGCGCAGCTCGGAGCACCGCCCGAGACCGCGTGGCCGTACGTGATCACGAAGTTCGCCAGGAAGCCGCCCGCAAGCGCCTACAAGGCGGCGCGCGCCCACCAGGCGATCCGCTATGCGCGCGTGCCTCAGACGGAGATGGGGCTCCAGAACGTGCTCGCCGCCGGCTATCCGATCTCGTTCGGCTTCACCGTCTACGAGTCGTTCGAGAGCGACGTCGGCGCGAACGGGATCGTCCCGATGCCGCAGCCCGACGAGACTGTGCTCGGCGGCCACGCAGTCGTCGCCCTCGGCTACAAGCTCATCAAGGGGCAGCTCTACTTCGAGTGCCGCAACTCCTGGGGCTCGAGCTGGGCCGACCACGGCTACTTCTGGATGCCGGCGGGCTATGTCACGAGCAACAACCTCGCACGCGACTTCTGGGTGATCGAGCAGGTCGAATAGGCGGGTCTTGAACCTTTGCGAGCGTTGCCTTAGCCTCTCGGCCGTAAGCGGTCGAACAACAGGGGGCTTGCCATGGACACCTATCACGTCGTGCTCTACATCCATCTGCTCGCGCTCCTCCTCGGTATGGGGGCGGGATCGGTGCTGCTCACCTGCCTCTTCCAGCTGCGCGCTGCGCGCACGGTCGAGCAGGCTGTGCCGTGGGGGATCGTGTCCGGCAAGGTCGCGCGGCTCTTTCCCGTCGCGATCCTCGGCCTCTTTCTGACCGGCGCCTACATGACGCACAAGCTCTGGACGTGGGACACGGGCTGGATCGATGTCGCGATCGCCGGTCTCGTCCTGGTTGGCGTTCAGGGCGGCGGCATCGCCGAGCACACTGCGAAGAAGCTCCAGGCGGCGATGATGGCCAACGGCCCGGGGCCGCTCGGGCCTGAGGCGCGGCGGATGACACTCCATCCCGGCCTCTGGGTGGCCGAGCTCGCGAACCTAGGCATCGTGCTCGGGATCGTCTGGAACATGACCGAGAAGCCCGGCTGGGGTGAATCGATCGCCGCGGTGCTCATCGGCTACGCGGTCGGTGTCGGGCTCGCGCTGCTCTTCTCGCGCGCGCCGGAGGACGAGCCTGTCGCCGCAACCGAGCCCGCGGGCTAACAGTTTCCTTAGACAACTTGGCCCAAGCGCGTCAGGGCGCGCGACACCCTCAGCACGCACTCTGGGGGTGTGGAAAAGCTCGACCTTCAATTCAGCGACGTCGTGCTCTTCGAGCTGCCGACGTTCGCGGCTGCACAGGCCTTCCGCGTCAGCCTGCGGACGCGCTGGCCCGGCTGGTCGCACGACGACGAGGGGCTTTGGCTCTTCGCGGCCGAGGTCGGCGCGGAGACCGACGGTCTCGCGCTGCTGCTCCGTCAGGCTCAGGAGCTGCTGGCCGAGCTCGACTTGCTCGCGATCGTGTTCGTGCTCGACGGCCGCTCGTATGTCCTTCCGGCGGCGGAGCCGGTGTACGAGCGCACCGCCAAGCAAGCTGCCTGACCGCCGGGGGCTAGCGCGTCATGCGGACCGCATGGTGTCGGCGATCAAGCGCGCGTAGATGCGGCAGGCGTACGGCCACGGATGTGTGCCGTCCTGCATCATCTTGCTCGTCGAGCTCCCGTACCAGTCGGCAAGGTGCGCCGGCGGCCAGCCCTGCACCCAGTTGTCGAGCGCGTGGTTCGACTCGTCCTGCCAGCTCGTGGTGTTGCGGACGTTGACGACGACGATGTCCGGGATCCCGTGCAGCGCGTGACGTAGCCGCACGAGGTCGCGGTACCAGAGCGGGCCGTTGTTCCCGACCTGGAGCACGACGATCTTCGTCAGCCGGTGGTGGCGTCGCAGCCGCTGCAGCTCGTCGACCGTGTCCTTGATCTGCCGGCCCACCGTCGCGTCGACGCGCACGTGGTGGTGGAGTGCCGTCTTCAGCTGGGAGGAGCAGCCGAGCATGACCGAGTCGCCGAGCGCGAGTATCCGGCCCGGCGGCAGAGCGGGCTGCTTCTTGTGCTGGGAGCCTGTGTGCTGGGAGATCTCCGTGGTCGTTTGCCGATTCTGCTGCTTGTGGTGGATCGCTCCCCTCGCCTGCGGCGGGTTGACGTAGCCCGAGACCGGGTTCAGTGAGGCCGGCGTCACGAACAGGATCGCGAAGGCCACGGCGAGGCCCAGCGCTCCCGCGCCCATGACCTCGAGCCGGTATCGGCGCGGGTGCTGGGCGAGGCGCCGCTGCAGGCTCCCCGTCCGGATCGGCTGCTCGACGAACTTGTACGAGAGCGCGGCGACCGCGAGGACGAGGGCTGCCTCCCCGACGACGATGCCGACGCTCGGCCGCGCGTTCACGCCCGCGACGAGCACGATGATGGGCCAGTGCCAGAGATAGATCCCGTAGCTGCGCTCGCCGACCCAGCGCAGCGGAGCGACGCCGAGCGCCTCGCCGATGCCCGTCTGCGGGTGGGCGACCGCGGCGACGAGCGCGGCGAAGCAGAACGCGGCCGCGAGGTCGCCGCCGCGGAAGAGCGTCGGGTTGAAGTCCTGCATCCGCAGGAAGAGGAGCACCGTGCCGACGAGCGCCGCGAGGCCGAACAGCTCGAGCAGCGGCACCGCGCGCCGCATCCGCACGATCCACGGCCAGACGAGCGCGAGCAGGATCCCCATCAGCAGCAGGAAGGCGCGCGTGTCAGTGCCGTAGTAGACGCGCGAGGGATCGCCGCCCGGGTTGAACAGGATCCACATCAGCGCGACCGACGCGGCGATGCCGGCGATGACGATCATCGGCATCCGCTTGCGGCCGAGGAGGACGAGGCACGGGACAAGTAGGAGCGGCCAGACGATGTAGAACTGCTCCTCGACTGCGAGCGACCAGGTGTGTTGCAGCAGCGACGGGTTGCCCAGCACGTTGAAGTACGAGTGGTTCGCGACGATCTGGTGCCAGTTCGCGTAGTAGAAGAGCGAGCCGAGCACGTCGCTGCGCGTGTGGGCAAGATCCTGGCGGGCGAAGATCGCGGCGAGGGCGAGCGACCCGAGCACGACGACGACGAGCGCCGGCAGCAGCCGCCGCGCGCGCCGCAGCCAGAAGCGGCGTAGGTCGATCCGGTTTCGCGCCTCCCACTCGACGAGCAGCAGCGACGTGATCAGGTAGCCGCTGAGGACGAAGAAGAGGTCGACGCCGAGGAAGCCGCCCGGCAGCCAGTCGATCCGCGAGTGGTAGAGGAAGACGGCGGCGACCGCGAGCGCGCGCAGGCCGTCGAGGCCCGGGCGGTACGCGATGTGCGGTGCGTTGGCGACTGGCTTCGGCATTTTCCGGCTGCAGCTTAGGGTCCGTTTTGCCCGGCCGCTAGTGCTGTTTCGACGAGTTCCATGAGGCACTCGGCCGGCTCGGCAAGCGCGCGCTCGGGACCGTAGCGAGCGACGAGCGAAAGCGCGTCGATCGGGCTGCCGCGCGCGACGTCTCCGGCGACGACGAGCGCACCGATTCCCGCTGCCTGTGCGCGGTCGACGACGCGGCCGACGACCTTGCCTGTGTCGGAGGTCGCGTCCACGAGACCCTCGCCGGTGACCACGAGATCGGCCTCCGCGAGGTGCTGGTCGAGACCGACCCGGTCGGCGACGAGGTCGAACCCGGGGAGGAGGCGCGCGCCGATGGCCGCGAGGCCGCCGGCCAGCCCGCCGGCAGCGCCCGAGCCGGGCAAGTCGGGCACGACGAGCTTCTCGAGCCGCTCGCGCAGGATTCGCACCTGCTCGGGCGTCGCTCCCTTCTGCGGCGCGAAGACGTCGGCGGCGTCGAGGAAGCGCGCATCGACGTCGCAGGCGACCTCGAGCGGAACGAAGAGCGGGTGCGGGACAGCCCCCGTGGCGCCGGCCCCGCCGTCGGTGGAGGCGACTCCGCCCACGGTCACGACGATCCGCTCGGCTTGCTCCGCGAGGGCGGCCGCGATGAGCTCGCCGACGCCGCGGCTGGTCGCGCGGAGCGGGTCGTTCCCCTCCGGCCCGCCGGCGAGGGTGAGCCCGCACGCCTGCGCAGCCTCGATCAGCGCTGTGCCGTCCTCTTCGAGTCTCCACGCAGCATCGACCGGATCGCAGAGCGGGCCGCTCACGACCGTCCGCCGGTTGCCGCCGCCGAGCACGTCGAGCGTCCCCTCGCCGCCGTCGGCCAGCGGCAGCTCGACCGCCGTCCAGCCGGCACGCTCGGCACCCGCGGCGATCGCGGCGGCGGCCTCGCGCGCCGTGAGCGTGCCGCGGAACTTGTCGGGAGCTGCGAGCAGGCGCATCAGATCGTGATTCTGCGCTACGGTTCGCCTTGCACTAGAACTAGAGCGAGTACCGGTCGCGCGTCGTTCGCGCCTCCTGTCCGTTCAGAACTCCGCGGAGGGAGGTGTTTCATATGGCAACAGGAACCGTGAAGTGGTTCAACGACGCGAAGGGGTACGGCTTCATCACCCCGGACGAGGGCGGCAAGGACGTTTTCGT
>DASXOM010000146.1:0-8998 GCA_036494245.1 Gaiellaceae bacterium | reverse complement strand
TTCCTCGACCCCGGCAACGTCCGCCCAGGTCGTCTGCGACTTGGCGCCGTTCACCATGTTCGCCGGCTTGACGCGCGGCATCATCCCGGCGGTCCTCCAGAGCAGCCAGGCCGTGAGCGCGATCACGACGAAGAACGCGAGGGGCAGCCAGGTCGTGGCGAAATCCGCAAGCCAATGGAACCAGTGCGCCACCATCTCAGGGTCTCATCGGCAGCGAGCGACGCATCCCTTAGCCGAGTGAGGCAGCCGCCTCCACGGCGGTCGTGAAGCGGACTCCGGCCTCGCGCCAAGCGACAGCGCACGCGGCGACACGCGACTCGTCGGCCCCGCGCGAAGCGTCCTCGACGAACGTGATCCGGCGGCCGCGACGGAGGAGCGCGCGTACTGCGGCGTCGTCGCAAATGTCGGTCGCGACGCCGAAGAGCAGGATCTCCTCGGGATCGAGCATGTCGAGCATCGTCTCCGTGTTCGGGTTCGTGAACGGGTCGTACTGCTTCTTCGGGATCAGCACCTCGCGGCCTCCTCCGAGGAAGCGGCGCAGGATCCGCGACGGGACGGGCACGAGCGGCAGCGGGAGAGGGTCGAACTGCTTCGTCTCGGGGATCTTCTCGGCGCCGCGCGTGCCGAGCAGGCAGTGCGGCGGCCACGTGCTGTCGAAGTCGGGTTCCCCGGAGATCTCGGGATCGCTGAGCTCGTGCTGGTCGCACGAGGCGACGTGCACCGCGGCGGCCGCGCGAGCCGCGTCCACGACCAGCGCCATCGCCGGGGTCGCCTCCTCCGCGCCTTCGAAGTAGAGCTTGCCGCCGGGCTCGATGAAGTCGACCTGCGTGTCGACGTCCCAAAGGATCGTCCCGCCCACGAACGCCTTCTACCAGTCCTCCACAAGCCTGGTCGAAGCGGACACGTCCGGTAGCTGCTACCGGACGTGGCGGATCTGGACAGGTTCTCGTCAGCGAAGGGCGCGCAGGGCCGGCTCCAAGCGCTGGCGCGTCTTGAGGACGCCTTCGAAGAGGTCGCCGTGGCGGTGGAGGCGGTCGAGCACGACCTCCATCGTGAATTGTCGCGCGTCGAGCGACTCATCGACCTCGTCCCAGTGCAGCGGTGTCGAGACCGGTGCGCCCGGTCGGGGCCGTACGGAGTACACCGACGCGATCGTCTTCCCCTCGCCGTTCTGGTTCGCGTCGATCAGGACGCCGCGTCGCCTGGCCTTCGACCACTCCGTCGTCACGAGGCCGCGATGGGTGCGCGCCAGCGCGCCGGCCACGATCTCGCAGAACTCACGAGTCTGCGCGTACGTGTAGCGCCGCTCGACCGGCACGAGCACGTGCATGCCCTCGGCGCTCGATGTCTTCGGGAACGCGGCGAGCCCGAGCGCGTCGAGCGCCTGCTTCACGACGAGCGCCACCTGCACGACCTCGCGGAAGCCGACGTCAGGGGACGGGTCGAGGTCGAAGAGGACGAAGTCGGGCCGGTCGGGCTTGTCGACCCGCGAGTACCACGCGTTCATGTCGATGCAGCCCATGTTGGCCATCCACGTCAGGGCGTCCTCGTCATTGACCAGCGGGGCATCGATCCAGCGCTTCTTCGGCGGCCGCTCGCGTGTCGACACCTCCACGTGGAACCGAGGGATCCACTCCGGCATCCCCTTCGGCGCGTCCTTCTGGAAGAACGCCTTGCCGTACGCGCCGTCGGGGTAGCGCCGCATCGTGAAGGGCCGATCGCGCAGGTGAGGCACGAGCACGCCCGCGACCGCCCGGTAGTAGTCGATCAGGTCACCCTTCGTGATCTCCTCCTCGGGCCAGAAGACCTTGTCGAGGTTGGAGAGCTTCACCTTTCCTTCCTTCGCCTCGGCCGGGCGCTCGCGTCGCACGTCCTCCGCCGGCTTGTCGTCACGGAGCCCCTGGAAGGAAGGCGCGCGCAGGTGGCCGTCGTGCGTCCACTCCGCGAACTCGACCTCGGCCACGAGCCTCGGCTCGACCCAGACGACGTCGCCCTTCTTCACCTTCGGCATCTTCGGGACGACCGGGAAGGGCGACTCGTCCCGCCGCAGCGGCTCGAGCTTCTCGAGTAGCTCGCGGATGGCGCGCTCGCCGAAGCCGGTGCCGACATTCCCGACCCACTCCCACTCCTTGCCACGATGTACGCCGAGCACGAGCGCCCCGAAGCTGCCGCTGCGGCGTCCCTGGCCCTTCGTGTAGCCGCAGATCACGAACTCCTGCCGGCCGTGCGTCTTGATCTTCAGCCAGTCGCGGCCGCGACCGCCCTCGGAGTAGCGCGAGGACTTCCGCTTCGCCATCACGCCCTCGAGACGCTGTTCGGTCGCCACCTCGAGCAGCGCTTCGCCATCGTCGAACGAGCCGGAGAGCTGGACGACCGGGTTCGGAGCGAGCAGCTTCTCGAGTCGAGCCCTGCGCTCGGTCAGCGGCAGGTCGACCGTCGGCTCGCCGTCGATCTCGAGCACGTCGAACACCTCGTACGCGAGCTGGCTGCCCCCCTGCTGCATTGCCGAGAAGCTCGCCCTGCCGTCCCCGTCGAGCGCCACGACCTCGCCGTCGACGACGGCGTCGGGCGTGCGCAGTGCCTTGGCGAGCTCCTTCGCGACGATCGCGAACCGCTCCGTCAGGTCGTTGCCTCGGCGTGAAACGAGCTTCGCCTCGCCGCCGCGCACGTAGGCGAGCGCCCGATACCCGTCCCACTTCGGCTCGAACTCCCAGCCCTCGCCGCGAGGCAGCTCCTTCGTCAGGGTCGCGAGCATCGGCCGGTAGGTGCGGCGGCCGGACGGTGCCCCCTCCTCGCGCTTGCGGAGTATGAGCCAGTTCTTCTCGTCGCCGGAGAGGCGCGCCGGCACGAGCGCCCACGTTCCCTCGAGACGCTCGCCGTGCAGCCGCACGGTGAGGCCGCCGTCGCGCTTCTCCTCGAGGAGCTCGTACGTGCCGCGGTCCCAGATCTCGACCGTGCCGGCGCCGTAGTTCCCCTTCGGGATCTCGCCCTCGAAGCTCCCGTACTCGAGCGGATGGTCCTCGACGTGAACCGCGAGGTGCTGCTCGCCGGGCTCGAGCGGGACACCTTTCGGCACCGCCCACGAGGCGAGGACGCCGTCGCGCTCGAGCCGGAAGTCGTAGTGCAGCCTCCGCGCGTCGTGTCGCTGGACGACGAACATCGGCGCCTTCGCCTTGGCGCGCTTGCCACCAAAGGGCTCGGGCGTCTGCTTGCGATTGCGCTTGCGTTCGTACTCGGAGAGCTTCTTGCTCACGCGGTCTTTCTACTACGGCCGAGGGCCGCGTAACGGCTCCGCAGCCACTCGTTTACCGGTTTCGAGGTGTATGCCTGTCGTTTACACAACGAATACATGGCGGGGATAAGCCTGTGGACGGTGTGGACAGTGTTGTCGGTCGCCGCCCCTGAACCTGTCGAAACCTGCTCTAAGTTGTTCAGGCGAAGACGCCGAGCGAGCGGAAGCGGGCGCGACGCCGGCGACGGAGATCGTCCCCGGGAATTCCCTCCAGCTCCGCAAGCGACTCCCGCAGCGCCTGCCCCAGCAAGCGCGCAGCCATGTCGGGATCGATGTGTGCCCCGCCGACCGGTTCCGAGACGATCTCGTCCACGACCCCGAGCTCGAGACAGTGGATCGCGTCCGGACGAAAGGCCGCCGCCGCCTTCTTTGCCTGGCTCGCGTCGCGCCACAGGATCGCCGCGCAGCCCTCCGGCGAGATGACGGAGTAGATCGCGTTCTCCTGCATGAGGACCTTGTCGGCGAGCGCGATCGCAATCGCCCCGCCCGAGCCGCCCTCACCGATCACGCAGGCGACGATCGGCACCGTCAGCCGCGCCATGACCGCCTGCGAGTGAGCGATCGCGGCACCCTGCCCGTGCTGCTCGGCAACGACTCCCGGATAGGCGCCGGGCGTGTCGACCAGCGTGATGACCGGGAAGCCGTGCCGGTTCGCGATCTCCATCGCGTGCCAGGCCTTGCGGTACCCCTCGGGGTTCGGCATCCCGAAGCGGCGGCTCGCGCGCTCGTGGATGTCGCGTCCCTTCTGCTGGCCGACGAGGACGACGGTGCGGCCGTCGAGCTTGCCGAGGCCGGCGATCATCGCGCCGTCGTCGCCGAGAGCGCGGTCCCCGTGCAGCTCGAACCAGTCCTCGAGCAGGCGCTCCACGTAGTCGAGCGTGTAGGGCCGATCGTCGTTTCGGGCCAGCTCGACCTTGCGCCAGACCTCCTCGTCCGTCGCCTCCTCGGAGATCCGGGAGATCTGCCGCTGGAGCCGCTCGAGCTCGCCGGAGATCCGCGCGCCGCCGAGCAGCGGCAGGTTCCTCAGCCGCCCGAGTCGCTCACGCAGACGAAGCTCGTGCTCAGTCGGGGGCATCGAAGAGCCTCAGTAGACGGGACAGCGTTTCGCGCAGCTCGGGGCGCGGCACGATCGCGTCGATCTGGCCGTAGCGAAGGTTCTGCTCGGCGCGACCGAAGTCGTCGGGCAGCTTCTCGCGGGTGATCTCCTGCACGACGCGTGGGCCTGCAAAGGACATGAGCGCATTCGGCTCCGCGACAACCACATCCCCGAGCGTGGCGAAGCTCGCCAGCACGCCGCCGGTCGTCGGGTGCGTCATCACGCAGAGAAGCGCCTGCCCGGAGTCGTGGAGATCCTCTACCGCCGCCACCGTCTTCGGCAGCTGCATGAGCGCGAGGATCCCCTCCTGCATGCGCGCGCCACCCGAGCTGGTGACGCTCACGAGCGGCATCCCCGCCTCCGCCGCCGAGTCGCAGGCGCGCGAGAACTTCTCGCCGACGACGCTGCCCATCGACCCGCCCATGAACGCGAAGTCCATGACCGCGAGCTCGCAGTGGCGCCCGTCCATCGTGGCCCGGCCGATCACCATGGCATCGGCGAGCCCGGTCTTCATCTCGGCCTCCGCGAGGCGCTCGGTGTAGGGACGAAGGTCGAAGAAGCCGAGTGGATCCTCGGAATGCAGCTCCGTCGCCTCCTCCGTGAAGGAGCCGGGATCGGTCAGCGACGCGATCCGGGCAGACGCCCGCATCGGGAAGTGATGACCGCACTGCTCGCAGACCCAGAGGCTCTGCTCGAGCTCGTCGTCGCGGTAGTGCGAGTGACAGCTCGGGCAGGTGTTCGGGTCGGTCGGCGGAGGGGTTGGCTGGTCGTTGGTCTCGACCGAGACTTCGGTTTTGGCCACGTTGCCAGCTTAGACCTATGCCCCCGGAGGGAGGTTGCGGAGCGGCTCAGTAGCCGAGAGCAGCGACAAGACGCTGGAGCTTCTCCACACTCGCGGGGTCTGGCGCGAGGCCGGTGAAGCCGACGCCTACGAGCTTGCCGCTGTCCCTCACCTCGCGGAGCAGCCGCTCGACCTCGTCGAGCGTCGGGCCGCCGGGCTCGGGCATGAAGACCGCGAGCTCGCCGGGATCGAGCACGTCGCAGTCGAGGGCGACATAGACCGCCTCGACGCGGGCGAGCAGCGCGCCCGCGTCGTCGTCGATGCCCGTGGCCGCGATGTACTCCTCCTCGGACGGATCGAGGTTGCGCGCTCCCCAGAGGACGACGTCACCCGCAGCGATCGTTCCCCGGTCAAGAAGCATGCGCAGCGGCATCCCCCACTCGTTGCCGGAGGGAGACGTCTCGGGCGTGTTCAGGTCACCGTGCGCGTCGAGCCAGAGGACGGCGACGTGCCCGTGCCGCACGGCGAGCCCTTCGACGGCCCCGACGTGCGAGCAACAGCAGCCGCCCAGCACGATGGGGCGAGCCGGCAGGTCGGAAGCCACCGCGAGCGTCTGCATCGCCAGCGTCTCCTCCTCGATCACGGCCACCTCGGGATAGTCGAGTGCCAGCGAGGCCGCTTCGACCATCGGCTCGCCCCCGTCGCCCCACGCGCGCGGCACGCGGACAAGCCCGGCGGTGAAGGTGCGGCCGCAACTGTGGCACTCGTAGCCCTCATCGAGCGCGACGGCCGTGAGCGTGCGGCAGTCGGGGCACCGGGCGCGCAGCAGGCTCACGAGATCGCCTTCTCGAAGGCGATACCGCACGCGTCGACGTGCATGCCCACGCGCTCGTAGAGCGCAACGGCGCCGGTCGCATTCTGGGAGTCGACATCGAGCGTGACGCGCGTCGTGCCGCGACGCCAGAACTCAGCGAACGTCGCCTGGAGCAGCGCCTTGCCGAGCCCCTTGCCGCGCCAGGCAGGCCGAACGCCGATCGCGCCGACGTATCCCCCGCCGGCGCCGGCCGCGTCGTTGCGTGTGACGGCAGCGAGCTCATCTCCGTCGCGCACGACGAGCCAGACAGGGCCGTGCTCGTCGTGGTGCTGGCCCGTACGCCGCCCGAGCCACTCGTCGAACGGGTCAGGATGCCACTCCCAGTGCTCCGCGAACGCCTCGTTCAGCGCGTCGTAGAACGCCTGGTACTCGTCATTGCGAAACTCGTCCACGACGAGCCCGTCCGGGACGAAAGGCGCCGCCGGC
This sequence comes from Gaiellaceae bacterium, assembly GCA_036494245.1. GTDB lineage: Bacteria > Actinomycetota > Thermoleophilia > Gaiellales > Gaiellaceae > Palsa-739. The sequence goes on along the minus strand of DASXOM010000146.1, from coordinate 2,529 downwards.
TCCTCCGTCAGCTCGATCGCCATCTCGTAGAAGCGCCGCACCTCGCGATAGCCGCGCGACTCGAAGAGCGCACGCGCCGCGGTGTCCGGCTCGGCGGCGCCGGTGTGGATCCTCCGGGCACCTTCCGCTCGCGCGAACGCCTCGCCACGCTCGACGATCTCCGTTCCGACGCCGCGTCGCTTGTCACCAACGACGCCGCGGATGTTCGCCACGTCGCCGTGCACGCCGAAGGACCCGCTGGCGACCACCCGGCCGTCCTCCTCCCAGATCCACGTTTCTTTGGAGTACTGCAGGAACATGAGGATGTCCGCGCCGCTGAGACGGCCCGGGCGGCCATAGAAGCGCTCCTCGTCGGCGGCGATCAGCGCCGCGACGGCGGGCGCATCGTCCTCGGCGAACGGGCGGATGTTCATGGCACGAGCGAGCCGAGGCTATCCGCGAGCCCGGTCAGGCTGTGCAGCTCGGCGTCGGGCTGAGGCTCGGCCTCCTCGCCGAGCCGGTTGATCCAGATCGTCCGCAGGCCGAGCGCGGACGCGGGCCTGATGTCGTGGAACAGGCTGGCGGCAACGTGCACGTGATGGTCGCGCTCGGCCCCGCTCCGCGCGAAGAACTCGTCCCAGTGAGCGGTCGCTGGCTTGTACGAGCCGATCTCGGAAGCGACGACGGTCTCGTCGAACTCGACCCCGATCCGGGCGAGCGACGCGTCGAGCAGGTCGCGGTCGGTGTTCGAGAGGACCGCGAGCCTCCAGCCGCGGGTGCGCGCCTCCTCGAGTGCGGCCGGCACCTCGGGGAACGGATCCCACTCCGGCAACGAGCGGCCGAGCGCGTCCTGCTCGGCAGCGGGAGCACCGAGACGGGCGAGCGCGACGGCCATCACCTCGCGATAGCTGCGGCTCGGATCCTCGCGCTGGATCTGCGGCTCGAGCTCGTGGTACGCACGAAGCTGCTCGCCGCTCCGCGCGGGGCCGAACAGCCGCTCGAGCTCTCGTCCGATGCCGCCGTTCCAGTCGATCAGCGTGCCGTAGCAGTCGAAGGTCGCCCAGCGCTGCACCCGGCGAGCCTACACTCGGCGCCGTGACCGCTCCGGCGTCCGGCTCGGCACGGAACGAGTACGACCATCCGGCGGTCGCCGCCGCCTACGACGTGGAGAACACCTGGGGCCGGGACGACGACTTCTTCCTCGCCGTTGCGGCCGGGGTTCCTGGCTCACGAGTGCTCGATCTCGGCTGCGGGACCGGCCGGCTAACCGTGGCGCTGGCCGCAGCGGGACACTCCGTCACCGGCGTCGACCCCGCCCGGGCGATGCTCGCAGTCGCGCGTACGAAGGCCGGCGCCGAGAAGGTCGCCTGGATCGAGGGGACCGCCGCCTCGGTTCCGACGCTGGCCTTCGATCTCGCCCTCATGACGAGTCACGTCGCCCAGGTGTTCGTCGAGGACACGGACTGGTCGGACACGCTCCGCCACCTGGCCAGGGCACTCGTCCCGGGCGGACGCCTCGTATTCGACTCGCGCGATCCGGCCGCGCAGGCCTGGGAGGACTGGCGGGGCGTCACCTCGGTCGACGAGCGCACGGTCTCCTTCACCTCGGCGAACGTGCTGCCCGACGGCTCCGTCCTGGCAGTCGACTCGATTCTGCGTTTCCGCGCCGAGCCCGAGTTGCGCCACTCACTCGAGGCCGGCGGCTTCTCGGTCGAGGCAGTGTACGGCGGCTGGCGCAGGGAGGCCGTCGGCGAGGGTGACGGCGAGCTGATCGTCGTGGCGCGGAAGCCCTAGTCCTCGAAGCGCTTGAAGACGACGCAGGCGTTGTGCCCGCCGAAGCCGAAGCTGTTCGAGACGGCCACGTTGACGTCCGCATCCCGTGCCTCGTTCGGCACGTAGTCGAGATCGCACGTGGGATCCTCGACCTCGTAGTTGATCGTCGGCGGCAGCTTGCCGTCGCGAATCGAGAGAACAGTGAAGATTGCCTCGATCGCGCCGGCCGCGCCGAGGCAGTGACCCGTCGCTCCCTTCGTCCCGGAGACCGGCGTCTTGTAGGCGTTCTCCTCGCCGAGCGCGTACTTGAGCATCTGCGTCTCGGAGGAGTCGCCGACCGGGGTCGAGGTCGCGTGCGCGTTGATGTAGTCGATCTCGCTCACATCGACGCCCGCGTCGCCGAGCGCCATCTTGAACGCCGTCACGGGCCCCGTCGGATCGGGCTCGGTGATGTGCTTCGCGTCGGAGGAGAGGCCGTAGCCGGAGACCTCCGCGTAGATCTTCGCGCCGCGCGCCTTCGCATGTTCGAGCTCCTCGAGCACGAGCAGCGCGCCCGCCTCGCCCATCACGAAGCCGTCGCGCTCCGCGTCGAACGGCCGCGACGCGCGCGCAGGGTCGTCGTTGCGCCGCGAGAGAGCGCGCATCGCGCCGAAGCCCGCGATGCCCACCTCACACACCGCCGCTTCGGTACCGCCGCAAAGCATCACGTCGGCGCGACCCAGCCGGATCGCGTCCGCTCCATCACCGATCGCCATGTTCGAGGCAGCACATGCCGTG
>DASXOM010000145.1:0-6270 GCA_036494245.1 Gaiellaceae bacterium | reverse complement strand
CGGGCTCGTGGTCAGCGATCTCGACGGCTTCAAGCAGCTCAACGACCGCTTCGGCCATGCCTGCGGAGACGACGCGCTCGTCACGTTCGCGAACGTGCTCACCGAGTCGCTGCGGAAGCCGGACGACGCGTTCCGCATCGGAGGCGACGAGTTCGCCGTCCTCGTCGCGGAGGCGACGGAGGAGGACGCGCGGCAGGTCGTCGCGCGGGTCGAGATGCTGCTCGCAAACCTGGCCGCCGACGGTGAGCCGTGGGCCGCCAATCTCAGCGCGAGCTTCGGCTGCGCGGCCTGTCCCGAGGACGCGGGCGATGCGCAGACGCTGTTCCGTCTCGCCGACGAGGCCCTGTACGACGCGAAGCGGAACGGCACCGTGCTGCGCTTCGTCGCGCGCGCGTAGGCTCGTCACCAGCCGTTCGCCTACCATCGGGCCGTGCAGAAGGTCGTCCTGAGCGAGCTCGATTCCGGTGAGCGGATCATCTCCGAGCGGGTGGCGAGCGTGCGCTCGGTCGCGCTCGGCTTCTGGATCGACGTCGGCTCCCGCGACGAGCGTGCCGACCGCGCGGGCGTCTCGCACTTCATCGAGCACATGCTGTTCAAGGGCTCGCGGCGGTTCGAGGCGCAGGAGATCGCGGAGACCTTCGACGCAATGGGCGCCGAGCTGAACGCCGCGACCTCGCGGGAGAACACCGTCGTCTACGCCCGCGTCCCCGACCACCACCTCGAGACGGCGCTCGAGGTGATGACCGACATGGTCTTCGCACCCTCGTTCGCGGAGGCCGACCAGGAGCGGGAGGTGGTGCTCGAGGAGATCGCGATGTACGAGGACACCCCGCAGGAGCTCGTGCACGATCTCTTCTCGGAGGCCGTCTTCGGCGACCACCCGCTGGGGCGACCGGTGATCGGCACCGCCGCGGTCATCTCCTCGGTCAGCCGCCGCGCGCTCGCCGGCTACCACCGCACGGCCTACGCGCCGGGGAACGTCGTCGTCGCGGCGGCAGGGAACCTCGAGCACGACCGCCTCGTCGCGCTGCTGCAGCGCAGCGAGCGCCGTGCAGGCGCACCGGCGCGCGCGGGCACGCGAGTGCGGCGGCCGCTCGCACAGCTTCCCGGCCCCGGCCTCCGCTTCCAGCGCAAGGAGACGGAGCAGTACCACCTCTGCCTCGGCGCGATCGGGATCTCGCGCTCGGACCGCCGCCGCTTCGCGGCCTCACTGCTCGACTCGATTCTCGGGGGATCGGCCTCGTCGCGGCTGTTCCAGGAGATCCGCGAGAAGCGCGGCATGGCGTACGCCGTGTACAGCTTCGGGGCGCAGTACACCGACACGGGCATCCTCGGCGTCTACGTCGGCACGCGCGAAGAGAACCTCGCGACCTGTGTCGAGATCTGCGTCGAGCAGATCGGCGAGATCGCCGCCGGGCGGCTGCGCAAGGGCGAGCTCGAGCGCGCGAAGGAGAACCTCAAGGGACGGATCGTCCTCTCCCTCGAATCCACCTCCAACCGCATGAGCCGGCTCGGGAAGTCGCTCGTCACCGACACCGAGCTGCTCACACTCGAGCGCGTGATTGCCGAGATCGAGGCGGTCGAACCCGACGAGCTCGCGGAGCTGGCCACCGCGTTGCTGCCGTCCGAGCGGCTCGCGGCAGCAGGGGTTGGACCCGACGAGACGCGTTTCCGTGCCGCCGTCGGCCAGGCAAGCGCGACCCTGGTCGAGCAGGCCGCAGCGTGAAGATCGCGTTCTTCGGCGCGGAGGGGAAAGCCGGGGCGGCGGTCGTGGCTCGGTTAGAGGTAGCGGGGCACGAGGTGCGCGGGATCGAGCTCGGCGACGAGCCAGATGTGGAGGGCTGCGACGCCGCCGTCGATTTCACGACGCCCGACGCGGCGCCGGCCAACGTCCGCGCCGCGCTCGAACAGGGCGTCTCCTGCGTCGTGGGCACGACGGGCTGGGACCCGGCCGAGCTCGGTGCGCTCGCTGCGGAGAAGGAGCTGCGGCTCTTCGTCGCTCCGAACTTCTCGATCGGCGCCGTGCTGATGATGCGCTTCGCACGCGAAGCGGCCGGGCACTTCCCGCGGGCCGAGATCGTCGAGCTCCACAACGAGGCGAAGAAGGACGCACCGTCCGGAACGGCGAGGGCGACCGCGGACCTGATCGGCGGCGACCCCGCGATCCACTCGGTGCGGCTGCCCGGGCTCGTCGCGCACCAGGAGGTCATCTTCGGCAGCGAGGGCCAGCTCCTCACGATCCGCCACGACACGACGGGCCGCGAGTCGTTCGCCGACGGCGTCATGCTGGCGCTCGAGATGCTGGGCGAGCTGCCGCCGGGCCTTACGGTTGGCCTGGAGACCCTGATCTCGTAGAAGATTCCCCCATGGCGACCGAGGCGGCCGAGCTCGTCTTCGACGAAGCGACGAAGGTCTACCCCGGCCGCGAAGGCGCGGCGGTCGACCATCTCTCGCTCACTGTGCCCGCGGGGGAGATCTGCGTCCTCGTCGGCCCGTCGGGCGGTGGCAAGACCACGGCGCTGAAGCTCGTCAACCGGCTGATCCCGCTCACGAGCGGTTACATCCGCATCGACGGCAGGCAGATCGGCGACTACGACGTAACCGAGCTGCGCCGCTCGATCGGCTACGTCATCCAGCAGGTCGGCCTCTTCCCGCACATGACGGTGGAGGCGAACATCGGCACGGTGCCGAAGCTGCTCGGCCGGCCGCGCTCGTGGATCAAGGAGCGCTCCGCCGAGCTGCTCGAGCTCGTCGGGCTCGATCCGTCTTATGCGAAGCGGTTTCCCGCGCAGCTCTCCGGTGGGGAGCGCCAGCGCGTCGGGCTCGCACGCGCGCTCGCGGCCAACCCGCCGCTGATGCTGATGGACGAGCCGTTCGGAGCGATCGACCCGATCGTGCGGGCGCGGCTGCAGGACGAGTTCCTCCGCCTCCAGAGGGAGATTCGCAAGACGGTCGTCTTCGTCACGCACGACATCGACGAGGCGATCAAGATCGGCGACCGCATCGCGATCCTCCGCGAGGGCGGCAAGCTCGCGCAGTACGACACGCCGCAGCAGATCCTCGAGCACCCGGTGGACGACTTCGTGGCGGACTTCGTCGGTCGCGACCGGGCGCTCAAGGCGCTCGCGTTGAGGACGCTCGGCGAGCTCGAGCTGTCGCCTGCGACGGAGGACGGGCTGCCCCGCCTGCCCGCGGACACGAGCCTGCGGGATGCCCTCGCGCTCCTCATCGCGGAGCGCCGCGATGCGCTCGTCGTCGTGAGTGCCGACGGGGCGCCGCTGGGCGTCGTGAAGCGCGAGGACCTGCTGAAGTGATTGGCTTCCACGAGGCCGGCGGCCCGGTCATCCCGAACTTCGGCCGTGGGACCGACTGCCTGCGGAACAACCACTGGTTCTGCCCGAGCTGGGTGCGCGAGAACTGGGGAGACACCCTGCAGCCCGCCCTGATCCAGCACATCGAGCTGACGTTGGTGGTCGTCGCGATCGGCTTTGCGATCGCCTTCCTGCTCGCCCTCGCCGGCTTCCGCTGGCGGTTCCTGGATCCGCCGCTCGGGGCGGCCACCGACGTGCTGTACACGCTGCCGAGCATCGCGCTCTTCACGGTGCTCGTGTCGATCACCGGGCTCGAGGTGATCACGATCGCGATCCCGCTCGTCGCGTACACGCTGTTCATCCTCTATCGCAACATCGTGACCGGATTGCGCAGCGTGCCGGCGGATGTCCTGGAGTCGGCGCGGGGCATGGGCCTGACCCGGAGGCAGACGTTCACGAAAGTAGAGCTCCCGCTGGCGACACCGGCGATCATGGCCGGCCTCCGGATAGCGACGGTGTCGACGATCTCGATCGCGACCATCGGTGCCTTCTTCATCAACTACGGCCTCGGCACCCCGATCTTCGACGCGCTCGGAGTTGCGGACATCTTCCGGACCAAGCTTCTCGCCGCCGGCGGCCTCGTGATCCTGCTTGCACTGGTCGCCGACGTGCTGCTCTCGCTTCTCCAACGCGCGCTCACGCCCTGGAGCCGGACTCGATGATGCTCGCCTCGCTCTTCATCGAGGCGCTCCGCTTCATCCCCGACAACGCCCACCTGTTGCTCGACAAGGCCGTCGAGACGGCCAAGCTCGCGTTCACCGCACTCGGGATCGCCGTACTCATCGCCTTGCCGATCGGGCTGTGGCTCGGGCACAAGCACCGTGGCCTCACCTTTGCCCTGGGCGTTTCGTCGGTCGGACGTGCGCTGCCGACCATCGCGCTCATCGGTCTCTTCATCGCCTGGCTCGGCGTCGGCTTCTGGAACGTCACCGCGGCGCTCGTCGTGCTCGGGATCCCGCCGATCCTGACGAATGCCTATTTCGCAGTGGACGGCGTCGACCGGGACGTCGTAGAGGCGGCGCGGGGGATGGGGCTGACCGAGCGACAGATCGTGACGGGTGTCGAGCTGCCGCTCGGCCTGCCGCTTCTTCTCGCGGGGATCCGGACCGCCGCCGTCTTCGTGGTAGCGACCGCGACGATCGCGGGCATCGCGGGCGTCCAGGCCGGCGGCCTCGGCCAGATCATGGCGAACCCTGTGGTGTACGGCCAGCCGGGCGTGCTTGCAGCAGCATTCGTCGTCGCCGCCATGGCGCTCCTGACGAACTTCGCGCTGGGGCTCGCCCAACAAGCGGCCTCGCGTCGGATGGCTCCGAGGGCGTAGGGTCCCGCCGAGAGAGGGCCAAATCACGAGAGGAGGGCACTGCATGTTCCGCAAGCACACACGCCGTGCTGCCAAGGCGGCGTTTGCGATTTCCTTCGGGGTCGCGCTTCTGATCGGCCTCACCGCCTGCGGTGGAGGGGGTGGTAGCAGCAACACCACGGCGACAACGTCCGCGGCGCCGAAGCCGACGATCACGCTCGGCACGAAGAACTTCGGCGAGGAGTACATCCTCGGCCAGCTCTACGGCCAGGCGCTCCAGGCGAAGGGCTTCCCGGTCACCTACAAGGGCAGCTTCGGCTCCTCGGAGCTCGCGGACAAGGCGATCACGAGCGGGAAGATGAACTTCTATCCCGAGTACACAGGCGTCGTCGCCCTCGACCTTGCGAAGGTGGCGAATGCGCCGAAGTCGGCGAATGCGACCTACGTCGCCGCGAAGAAGTTCGAGGATGGACGCGGCCTGACGATGCTCAATCCGACGCCGTTCGCGGACACGGACACGTTCACGACGCTGACCTCGACGGCGAAGAAGGACGGTCTGAAGACGATGAGCGATCTGAAGAAGCTCAAGTCGTTCTCGTATGCGGGCTATCCGGAATGCCAGACGAGGATCACCTGCATCCTGGGGATGAAGCAGGTCTACGGGCTCAACAACATCTCCTTCATCCCGATCGGGAGCATCAGCGTCTACACGCTGCTCGACCAGAACAAGGCGACCGGTGGGGACGGGTTCTCAACCGACCCGCAGCAGCTTCAGACGAACAAGTACACGGCGCTGGTTGACGACAAGCACATCTTCGGCTTCCAGAACGTCGCGCCGGTGCTGAAGAGAACACTGATCACGGGACCGAACGGGGCGTTGCTCGCCAGCACCGCCAACGCCGTCTCGGCCAAGCTGACGCTTGCCGCGATGCAGGCAATGAACAAGGCCTACGTCGTGGACAAGAAGACCCCGAAGCAGATCGCGTCCGCCTTCCTGCAGGCGAACGGACTCTCGGGCTAGTGAAGGTCGTCGTTCTCGGCGGAGGGTCGACCGGCGAGCACTTCGTCGGCGCCCTCCGCCGGTTCGACGACGAGGCGGAGGTCACGCTCGTCGAGAGCCGGCTCGTCGGCGGCGAGTGCTCGTACTTCGCCTGCATGCCGACGAAGACGATGCTGCGGACGACCGAGCTCGGCGCCTCGCTCGAGCGCGCGCCGGGGCTGCAGGGCGAGCGGCCTGAGCCGGAAGGCGTCTGGTCGTGGCGCGACTGGGTGACGAGCGACTGGGACGACGCCGACCAGCTCCACTACCTCGAGGAGTGGCGGTGCCGGCTCGTGCGCGGCGAAGGCCGCGTCGCGAGGCCGGGCGTCGTGGATGTGGACGGGCAGGAGCTGCCGTACGACCGGCTCGTCCTCGCCACCGGCTCACGGCCCTTGATCCCGCCGATCGACGGCCTCGATTCGGTCGAGTACTGGACGAACCGCGACGCGACGCGGACGCACAAGGTGCCGAAGAGCCTCGTCGTCATGGGCGGCGGCCCCGTGGGCGCCGAGCTCGCGCAGTTCTTCTCCCGCATGGGCTCGCAGGTGACCATCGTCGAG
>DASXOM010000144.1:0-9893 GCA_036494245.1 Gaiellaceae bacterium | reverse complement strand
GACCCAGTTCGACGGCACCACGATCGAGAAGCTCGGCCTGCTCAAGATGGACTTCCTGGGGCTGCGCAACCTCGACGTGATCGACAAGGCCGTCGAGCTCGTCCCCGGCCTCGACATCTCGACGATCCCGCTCGACGACCGTAAGACGTACGAGATGCTCGCGCGCGGCGAGTCGATCGGCGTCTTCCAGTTCGAGGGGTCCGGTATGCGCGAGGCGCTGCGCTCGATCAAGCCGACCGTCTTCGACGACCTGATCGCGATCGGCGCCCTCTACCGGCCGGGACCGATGGCGTATATCCCGGTCTATGCGCGCCGCAAGAACGGCAAGGAGCCGGTCAGCTATCCCGACGAGCGGCTGAAGTCGATCACCTCCGCCACGTACGGCATCTGCATCTACCAGGAGCAGTACATGGAGATCGCGAAGCAGCTCGCCGGCTTCTCGCCCGCCGAGGCCGACGACCTGCGCAAGGCGATCGGCAAGAAGATCCACTCGCTGATGGCGTCCCTCAAGAGCAAGTTCCTCGAGGGGTGCGCCGCGAGCGGGACGGCCGCCGGCGTCGCGCAGCAGCTGTGGGCCGACATGGAGCAGGCGCAGGACTACTCGTTCAACAAGTCGCACGCCGCCTGCTACGCGCTGATCTCGTACCGCACCGCGTGGCTGCGCGCGAACCACCCGCGTGAGTACATGGCGGCGCTCATCTCCTCGGTGATGAACACGAAGGACAAGGTGCCGTTCTACGTCGCCGCGTGCGACGAGCTCGGGATCGAGGTGCTGCCGCCGGACGTCAACGAGTCGCAGGTCGACTTCGCGGTCGTCGAGGGGAAGATCCGCTTCGGCCTCAACGCGGTCAAGAACGTCGGCGAGGCGACCTGCCGCGCGATCGTCGCGGCTCGGGAGGAGGGTGGGCCCTTCGCCTCCATCTGGGACTTCACCGAGCGCGTCGACCCGTCGGTCGCGAACAAGCGCTCACTCGAGTCGCTCGTCTCGAGCGGCGCGCTCGACTCGACCGGCGCGTCGCGGATGGGGATGCTCCACGTCCTCGAGGACGCGCTCTCCTACGGCCAGAAGCTGCAGCAGGACCGGCTGCTAGGGCAGGCCTCGATCTTCGATCTCGGCGACTCGCCCGCCGCGTCGGCGCGCCATCACGCGACGATCCCGGACGGGGAGTTCGAGAAGTCCGAGCTGCTGCGGATGGAGAAGGAGAGCCTCGGCCTCTACGTCTCCGAGCATCCGCTGAGTGCGATCCGCGACCAGCTGCGGCGGCGCACCGACTCCTCGCTCGCCGAGCTCGAGCGGAGGCGCGAGGGCGAGACCGTCCTCGCGGGCGGCATCGTTGCCGGGATGCGCACGACGACGACGAAGAAGGGCGAGCCGATGGCGTTCGTCCAGCTCGAGGACCTGACCGGCTCGGTCGAGGTAGTCGTCTTCAACTCGACCTACGCGGCCGCGCGAGGGCTGCTCGTCGAGGACGCCGTGCTCGTCGTGAAAGGACGCGTCGACCACAAGCAGCAGGGTGAGACGAAGCTGATCGCGCTCGAGGTGGCGGCGTTCGAAGCGGTGCCCGAGCGGCGCGAGGTGCGGTTGAAGGTCGATGCGCGGAGCGCTCCGGCCGGCGTGATCCGCGAGCTCGCCGGGGTCGTCCGCGACTTCCCGGGCGAGGCGCCCGTGTACGTCGATCTCGTCACGTCGCTCGGGCCGAGGCTCCTGGAGCTCGGCCCCGAGTACCGCGTCGACCCGCAGCCCGACTTCTTCGCCTCCGTACGGCACCTCCTGGGCGCTGCCGCGGTCCAGTAACCCCCATTTGGGCCGATGGTCTCGCGCAAATCCCCCCGGAGGGGGAGATCCATTCGGCCCCGATTCCCGAAAGTGTGAGCGGACACTGCGGATGAATACAGCGGCACACGAAATAGTCGAGACGGAACTCGAGCGCGTGGAGCGGTGGCGCACCGCCGAGCTCATGCGCGTGGGCTTCGCGGGCGACGACGCGGTTGCGCTGGCAGCGCGTACGGACGTCGATCTCCACCAGGCGATCGAGATCGTCCAGCGCGGCTGCCCGCCCGAGCTCGCCGTCCGCATCCTCGGTTGACCTGACGGTCGCCGGGCTGCGCGGGCACAATGCGTGCTCGTGACGGGCCTCGTCCTCGGCTATATCTCCTCGCCCTCGAGCGGCACGTTCAGCGTCGGCCCTCTGACGCTCCATATGTACGGCGTGATGCTGCTGCTCGGCATCGCCGCCTGCGTCTGGCTGACCGGGCGCCGCTGGGTGGCCTGGGGAGGCGACTGGGATCTCGTCTTCCGCGTCGCGCTCTGGGGGGTCATCGCGGGAGTCATCGGCGCCCGCCTCTACCACGACATCACGAGCTGGAACCAGGACCCGGCCATCCATGACCACTGGTGGGGATTCGCCGCAGTGTGGAACGGCGGCCTCGGCGTCTGGGGTGGGATCCCGTTCGGCGTGCTCGCCGGCGCTTTCGTCGTCTATCGCTCGGGCAACAGCGTCACGCTGATGATGGACGCCGTCGCGCCGGGGCTCCTGCTCGCGCAGGGCATCGGCCGCTGGGGCAACTACTGGAACCAGGAGCTGTACGGCCGGCCGACCACGTTGCCGTGGGGGCTGAAGATCGACCCGGAGCATCAGAACGGGATCCTCGCGCGCTACCAGGGCCACGCCGCCTACCAGCCCACGTTCCTCTACGAGTTCATCTGGGACCTCATCGGCGTCGGCGTCCTGCTCTGGGTCGACCGGCGCTTCACGATCAAGCGGCCGGCGCTGTTCGCCCTCTACGTCGCGTGGTACACGACCTTCCGCATGTTCGAGGAGGTCCTCCGGATCGACCCGTCCAACTACTTCCTGCACATGCGGATCAATTTCTGGGTCTCGCTCGTGCTCTGGGCGGTCTCGGTCGGGTTCTTCGTCTGGTGGCAGTTCCTGCGTCAGCCCTCGAGCAAGAAGCCCGCCGAGAAGCAGCGGCCGCCGGTCCAGACTGGGCCGCGCATGGCCGTCCCCAAGGGCCGCGTCCGGTAACGGCACTACGCTCCGCGGCGTGATCGTCCGGGAGCTCGAGCTCGACCTCGACGCGTTCGAGGGGCCTTTCGACCTGCTGCTGGCGCTCGTCCTCAAGGAGGAGCTCGACCTGCGCGACGTCGACCTCGCAGGCATCGTCACCGCGTTTCTCGAGCGGCTGGCGGAGCGGGAGGAGCTCGACCTCGAGGCCTGCGGCGAGTTTCTCGTCCTCATCGCTGCGCTGCTCGAGCTGAAGGCACGGGCGCTCTTCCCGGACGAGGAGGCCGAGCTCGCCGAGCTCGAGCCGGAGGAGGCCGCGGAGGAGCTCGCTCGCCGGCTCGCGGAGTACCGGCGCGCCAAGGAGGCCGCGGAGTGGCTGCGCGAACGGCTCTCCGCCGAGGGCGACCGCTACTTCCGCCTCGGCCCGGCGCCGCTCGCCCCGAAGGTCGAAACGCCGCTCGCGCAGCAGGATCCCCAGACGCTCGCGCAGGCGCTGAGCATGCTTGCGCAGGATCCGCCCGAGGTCTCGCTCTCGCACATGGCTCTGCGCTTCCCGCCGGTCGCGCAGTTCCTCGAGCGCTTTCGCGCGCTCCTGCGTCGCCGCTCGAAGTTCGACTTCGAGAGCGAGGTGGGGGAGATGACGCGGCTCGAGCAGGCGTCGGCCTTCCTCGCGGTGCTCGAGCTTCGGCGTGCAGGCGAGCTCGCGATCGAGCAGGCGGCGCCGTTCGCGCCGATCCGCGTCGCCCGGCTCGAGCTGGAAGCGTCGCCGGCAGAGCCGGCGACGCCCGGCCAGAAGACCGCGGCGCCTTCGGCGCCGCTGGCGCAGGAGAACAACGACCGAGAGGAAAGGACCGCAGAATGGACCGTCCGCTCCGCCTGATTCCCACCGATCCGCTGGACCGGCTCGCGCGGACGCTCGAGGCGGTGCTCGTCGTCGCCTCGGCGCCGCTTTCTTTCCAGGAGCTCGCCGAAGCCGCTGACGACGACCCGGAGCGGGTCGAGGACGCGCTGCGCCTGGTGGGCGAGCGCTTCGCCGAGGAACGGAGCGGGATCGTGCTCGAGCACGTGGCGGGCGGCTGGGCGTTCCGTGCGGCACGCGAGGAGGCTGCTGCGTGCGCGCGCCTGTTCGAGCGGCCCGCGCAGCGGAACCTCTCCCAGGCTGCGCTCGAGACGCTCGCGATCGTCGCGTACCTCGGGCCGTGCACGCGGCCGGACATCGCCAGGATCCGCGGCGTCGCCGCCGACTCGGCCGTCGCCAACCTCCTGGAGCGTGGCCTCATCGCGGAGGCGGGCCGGGACAACGGCGCCGGCGGAGCCGTTCGCTACTGCACGACGCCTCTCTTCGAGCGCGTCTTCGGCCTAGACAGCCTCTCGGAGCTGCCGCGCCTCGACGACGTCGGCCCGGACGCCGCCGCGATCCGCGACCGCCTCCACACCGTCGCCGAAAGACGCTCGGCCTAGAAGACCGGTCTGGGTGTCAGACACCCAGACCGCGTCAGAGCTTCTTGATGATGTTCTCGGCCTCGTCGCGCGTGAATGCGCGCAGCGTCTCGGTCTGCTCGGCGCCGTGGTGGCTGAGCTTCGTCACGACCTCGAGGGCGGTGTCGTCGTCGGGAGCCTCGAAGACCTCGACGACGTCGTAGCGCCCGAGCGTCACCCAGACGCCGACCAGCTTCCCGCCGGCTTCCTCGATCTCGCGCTCGCCGTCCTCGATCCGGTCGCGCCAGGCCGGCAGACCCATCCGTCCCTGCGATGTCCAGCGGATGAGCGAGATGTAGTGCGGCACGCCCGTATCTTCTCATCATGCGATTGAACGCGTTCCTCGCCCGGGCGGGAGTCGCTTCGCGCAGACGCGCGGACGAGCTGATCAAGGCCGGGCGCGTGACCGTCAAAGGCGAGCCCGGACAGCTCAACACCGTCGTCGGGGCGCGCGACCGGGTCGAGGTGGACGGACAGGACGTGGAGCGGCAGAGGCTCCGCTACGTCCTCCTCCACAAGCCCGCCGGCGTCCTCACGACCGCGCGCGACCCGCAAGGGCGGCCGACGGTCGTGGAGCTCGTGCCCGACGAGCCGCGCGTCGTCCCGGTCGGAAGGCTCGACGCGGACACCACCGGCGCGTTGCTGCTCACGAACGACGGGCAGCTGGCGCACGGGCTCGCCCATCCGCGCTACGGCGTCGAGAAGATCTACGTCGCCGAGGTCGAGGGCGACCCGGACGAAGAGGCGCTGCAGCGGCTGCGCAACGGGATCGAGCTCGACGACGGCCCGACTGCACCGGCGCGGGCGCGCCGCCTTGCCCGCGGTCGCGTCGAGCTCGTCCTGCACGAGGGACGCAAGCATCAGGTCAAACGGATGCTCGCCGCCGTCGGCCACCCGGTCACGGGACTCCACCGCCCGGCCTACGCCGGGCTGACGCTCGAAGGGCTCGAGCTCGGCGCGTGCCGGGAGCTCGAGGCGTTCGAGGTGGAGCAACTGCGGCACGCGGTGAACGCGGCGTAACAGGGGCGTGACAACCCGCGGTTCTCCTGGCGGGCCTCCGGCGAGAGGTAGTAGCGTCGGCGCGTCCCAGTTACCCGACCTAGGGGGAAGAATGAAGAGGGGAATTCGCAAAGCCGCGCTCGCGGCTTCCATCGTTGCTCTCGTCGCCGCCGCGGCGGTCACCGCGACATCGGGTGCCTCCGCGTCCAGGCCGAAAGAAACTCAGGACGCGTCGTCGTGCCAGCTCGGACACGGCGTCAAGCACGTCGTCGAGATCCTGTTCGACAACACGCACTACAACCGGGACAACCCGAACGTGCTTTCCGATCTCGAGCAGATGCCGGCGTTGAAGAACTTCATCACCGACCACGGCACGCTGCTCTCGAACATGCATACGCCGCTGATCGCGCACACGGCCGACGACTCGCTGACGGGTTACACCGGCCTCTACGGCGACCGGCACGGCCAGGGCCTGACGAACACCTACGAGACGTACCAGCCCAACGGCTCGGTCGTTCCGAAGTCGTCGTTCGCGTACTGGACGAGCACGTACGGCGTCGACCAGTTCCCGAACATGCCGTACTCGCCCGACGTGCCGGCCGCGGGCTCGCCGCCCGCCACGCCGCCCGCGCCGTGGGTGCCGTTCACGCGCGCAGGCTGCAACGTCGGCGATGTCTCGACGGCCAACATGGTGCTCGAGAACACCAATCCCGACCTGGCGAACTTCTTCGGTGCGAACTCGCCGGAGGTGCAGCAGCTCAACGCGGACACCGATTCGTTCAAGCAACAGGAGACGAACGACTACGTCGGCGTCGGCGTCCACTGCGCCCAGGGCGCCTCGTTCTGCGCGGACGCGGAGGCGGTCAAGTTCGGCCAGTCGACGCCGTCGCCGACGGCGGTCACGGATTCGCTCCCCGATGAGCCCGGCGGGTACAACGGCTACCAGGCGCTCTTCGGTCACAAGTACCTGACCTCCGAGCTGTCGGCCGCCGCGAACTCGGGCGGCAACCGCGTCGTCAACGGCAACAGCTATCCGGTCCTCGATGCGCAGGGAAACCTGACCGACCTGAACGGCGCCACGATGCGCGGGAACTTCAAGACCCCGGCTGTCAACGCCTTCACGCCGGGCTTCCCGGGTTTCGGCCCGATCAGCGCGGCACAGACGCTCGGCTACACGGCCGACATGCTGGAGACCGGTGTGCCGGTGGTCTACGGGTACATCTCGGACGCCCACGAGAGGAAGGGACAGGGGCCGACGCCGCAGTCGGGCTGCACGAACCCGAGCACGAGTTCCACGGCGGCTCAGGGGCCGGCGGACACGTGCTACAGGGCGAACCTGGCGTCCTACAACGCCGCGTTCGAGAAGTTCTTCCAGCGGCTCGCCGACGACGGAATCACCCCCTCGAACACCGTGTTCATGTTCAGTGCCGAGGAGGGTGACCACTTCGCCGGCGCGAACGTCGGCCGCTCGATCGAGCCGAGCTGCACCGGCACGCCGGGCACGCTCGATTACCAATGCTCGTACGCCGGGACAGGCGCCTCGGCACGGATCGGCGAGCAGTTCGTCAACATCCACGGCCTGCTGAAGAACCAGCTCGGCAACACCACGCCGTTCTACAACGAGCCGCAGGGCAACTCCATCTTCATCACGGGGAACCCCGGCCCGACGGATCCGATGACCCGTCAGCTCGAGCGGGACTTCGGCAATGCGCAGGTGTTCGACAGCTACGACAACGCGACGGAGAACCTCACGCAATACGAGGTCGATCCGAACGTCGAGCAGCTCCTGCATTTCGTGAACGCGGACCCGAACCGGACGCCGTCCTTCACGGTCTGGCCGAAGGGCGACTTCTTCCTGACCTCGGGTTTGAATGACATCGCCGGGACATCGACGAGACCGCCCGTGTTCGACGGCTGCCCCGCGGGGACCACGGCGGCGAACGCCAGTACGAACTGCGTCTCCATCAGCAACGCGTTCGCTTGGGATCACGGCTACTACGCGCCGGAGATCGACAACACGTGGCTCGGTCTCGTCGGCCCCGGAGTAGCGAACAAGGGCGTCGACGGGCGCTCCGCCGCGGACGGTCCGAGCTCGGCCGACGGCGCCAACTCCAACCCGCAGTTGGTGACGCCGAACGACGACCCGGGCACGTGGGGAGACGAGACCGACTTGCGCCCGACCCTGATGGCGCTCGCCGGACTGAAGGACGACTACGTCGGGGACGGCCGCGTGCTCGTCGAGGACCTCACGAACCCACCCGGCAAGGCCGGCCAGCCCAAGTTCCAGCGGCTCGCCGTCTGTTACAAGCAGCTCAACTCGAGCGTCGGCCAGTTCGGCACGGACCTCATCCTCGCCGACACGGCGGCACTGAAGACGGGCTCGAGCTCGGACGACTCGACATACGACTCGGTGCTCGACAAGATCACGTCGCTGGGCTCGGCGCGTGACGCGCTCGCGACGAAGGTCAAGGGGGACCTGTTCGACGCCGAGTTCAACGGCACGCCGATTCCTGGAGCAAACGACCTCAAGAACTGCGAGGACATCGTGGCCCAGGCCAACGCGCTCTCAGGACAGGGCTAACCAGCTACAGGCCACGTGGGCGGGCCGCTCCGAAAAGGCGGCCCGCCCCGGGCTTCACGAAGCCCATGCGGTCGTAGATCGCCTCGAGCGTCGGCTCGCTGGCCCGCCGAGCCTTCTCCGCGCCGACCGCGAGCAGCCGCTGCAGCTCCCGCTCGTCGCCGCGCAGCGCCTCGAAGCGCTCCTGGATAGGCGCGAGCAGGGTGACGACCGACTCGCCGACCGCTTCCTTGAAGTCGCCGTAGCCGGCGCCGTCGAAGCTCCGCTCGAGCGCGTCGATCGCCTCGCCGGTGGCGACGTTCATGATCTCGAGCAGGTTCGACACGCCCGGCTTCTCCCCCGGGTCGTAGCGCACCTCGCGGCCCGAGTCGGTCACCGCGGACTTGAACTTCTTGCGGATCGCGTCGGGTAGGTCCGTCAGATAGACGGCGCCCTGCTCCGACGAGAGCGTGGTCGACATCTTGCTCGTCGGATCCTGCAGATCCATGATCCGCCCGCCGATCTCGGGGAACTTTCCCTCCGGCACCCGGAACGTCTCGCCGTAGCGGTAGTTGAACCGCTCGGCGATGTCGCGCGCGAGCTCGAGGTGTTGGCGCTGGTCGTCGCCGATCGGGACGAGGTCGGTCTGGTAGAGGAGGATGTCGCCCGCCATCAGGACCGGGTAGGTGAACAAGCCCGCCGAGACGAACTCGTGCCGGTCGGACTTCTCCTTGAACTGCGTCATGCGGCCCAACTGGCCGTAGCTGGCGACAGCCGACAGCAGCCACGCGGCCTCGGCGTGCGCGGTCACGTGGCTCTGGCAGAAGACCGTCGAGCGCTCGGCGTCCAGCCCGGTCGCGAACAGCATCGCCGCGAGGTCGAGCGTCGAGTCGCGCAGCTCCTGCGGGTCGTACTCGACGGTGATCGAGTGCAGGTCGACGATGCAGAAGAAGGCGTCGTGCGTCTCCTGCGTCTGGGCGTACTGCCGAAAGCCGCCGCTGTAGTTGCCGAGCGTCTTCCGGCCAGTCGGCTGGATCCCGGAGAACACCCGGGGCTTCGTAGTGTCGGCGTCCACGGCCATGGAGGGTGATTCTGCCTAAGCTGTTCGAATGGCGATCACAGGCGCACCGGAGCTGCTGATCGTGATGGGCGCGAGCGCCACCCAGGACCAGGTGGACGAGGTGATCGCGCGGCTCGACGAAGCGGGCTGCTCGGCGTTCGTCACGCCGGGGCGCGAGGCGACCGTGATCGGCGCGATCGGCGAGCGGGAGCTGCTTGCGACGCTCCCTCTCGAGGGCTTCGCCGGAGTCGAGCAGGTGCTCCCGATTCTCAAGCCGTACAAGCTCGTCTCACGCGAGCTGTCGCCGGATCCGACCCTGATCGAGGCTCGCGGTCGCCGCATCGGCGACGGCTACTTCGGCTTCATCGCCGGCCCGTGCACCGTCGAGACGCGGGAGCAGACGCTCGAGACCGCGCGCGCCGTCGCCGCCGAGGGCGTGACGATGCTCCGCGGCGGCGCCTTCAAGCCGCGCACCTCGCCGTACGCCTTCCAGGGGCTCGGCGACGAGGCGCTCGAGATCCTCCAGGAGGCCCGCGCCGAGACCGGGCTGCCGCTCGTCACGGAGCTGATGGACCCGCGCCACGTCGAGGCTGTGGTCCCGGTCGCGGACGTGATCCAGATCGGCGCCCGCAACATGTCGAACTTCTCGCTCCTCTCCGAGGTCGGCCGCGCGCCGAAGCCCGTCCTGCTCAAGCGCGGGCTCTCGTCGACGGTCGAGGACCTGCTGATGGCCGCCGAGTACATCGTCAAGGAGGGGAACTCCGAGGTAATCCTCTGCGAGCGCGGGATCAAG
>DASXOM010000143.1:0-11610 GCA_036494245.1 Gaiellaceae bacterium | reverse complement strand
CCAGCTCTGGCTCTATCCGCTCTGCATCGGCGGCGTCTCGATCATCGCCTCGATCATCGGCGTCCAGTTCGCGCGCGTCCGCGAGGGCGGCAACATCATGAACGCGCTCTACCGCGCCGTCCTCGTCGCGACGCTCATCTCGGCGCTGATCTTCATCCCGGTGACGATGGGCTTCGACTCGAGCGGAGACTTCTCGTTCGGCAATCTCTACGGCTCGGCGCTGGTCGGGCTCGCCATCACCGCGCTCCTCGTCGGAATCACCGAGTACTACACCGGCACGCGCTGGAACCCGGTCAAGGCGATCGCGCGAGCGTCCCAGACCGGCCACGCGACGAACATCATCGAGGGCCTCGCGATCGGCATGCAGGCGACGGCGCTGCCCGTTGTCGTGATCGCGATCGGGATCCTGCTGGCGAACCACCTCGCGGGCCTGTTCGGGATCGGCGTCGCCGTGATGGCGCAGCTCTCGATGACCGGCCTCATCGTCGCGCTCGACGCTTACGGCCCGGTGACCGACAACGCAGGCGGGATCGCCGAGATGGCCGATCTCCCACCCGAGGTGCGTGCCATCACCGACCCGCTCGACGCGGTCGGCAACACGACGAAGGCCGTGACGAAGGGCTATGCGATCGGCTCGGCCGCGCTCGCCGCGCTCGTCCTCTTCGGTTCGTACTCGGACGGGCTGGCCCAGCAGGGCCTGCCCACGCTCTTCCAGCTCAACGACGCCTGGGTCATCGCCGGCCTCCTCATCGGCGGCCTGATGCCGTTTCTCTTTGCGTCGCTTGCGATGCAGGCAGTCGGGCGCGTCGGCGGCGAGGTCGTCGAAGAGGTGCGCCGCCAGTTCCGCGAGCATCCCGGGATCATGGAGGGCACCGAACGGCCGCAATACGGGCCGGCGATCGACATCGTCACCAGCTCGGCGATCCGCTCGATGATCCTGCCCGCGATGGTGCCGATCCTGATCCCGATCGTGGTCGGGTTGATCAACGTGAAGATGCTCGGCGGCCTGCTGATCGGGACGATCGTCACCGGCCTCTTTCTCGCGATCGCGATGACTGCCGGCGGCGGCGCGTGGGACAACGCGAAGAAGCTGATCGAGGACGGCGAGTACGGCGGCAAGGGCTCGGAGGCCCACGCGGCCGCGGTCACCGGGGACACGGTCGGCGACCCGTACAAGGACACGGCCGGCCCGGCGATCAACCCGATGATCAAGATCACGAACATCGTCGCGATCCTGATCATCCCGATCCTCATCTCCATTCACGGCTAGCGGAGTACCGTTGCCCGGGTGAGAACGCTCACCCGGGTCGCGGCTTCTGCGGGCGCCGTCGCGCTCGTCACCGGCGCGATCGAGCTCTTGAAAGGGCACGTGCCCGTGCTCAGCCTGGCCGTGCTCTACCTGCTGGCGATCATCCCGGTCGCCGTCGCGTGGGGGATTGCCTATGCGGTCGGCACGGCGATCGGGAGCGTGCTCGCGTTCAACTTCTTCTTCGTCGAGCCGCTCTACACATTCACGATCTCGGACACCAAGAACTGGTTCGCGCTCCTCGTCTTCCTCGTCACGGCGGTCGTGGTGAGCGAGTTGGCGACGCGCTCGCGCCGGCGCGCCGAGGAAGCCGAGGCCGCCCTCGCTGCGCTGCGGAAGCTGACCGAAGAGCGCGAGCGGCTGGCGGGCGAGGCGCTGGAGGCCGAGGCGCTGCGCCGGAGCGACGCGCTCAAGACGGCGCTCCTGCGCGCTGTCAGCCACGATCTGCGCTCGCCGCTGATGGCCATCCTCACATCCGCGGGCGCCCTCGCCCACGGCGAGATCACGCTGGATCCCGACGACCGGCGTGAGCTCGCCGAGACGATTCTCGGCGAGGCGGGCCGGCTCGACCGCATCGTGAGCAACCTGCTCGATCTCTCGCGACTGCAGGCCGGCGCGGCCGTGCCGGAGCCGGGAGACTGGCCCATCGACGACCTCGTCCTGCAGGCGCTCGACGGCGTTGAGGGAGGCAACCGCGTCGACGTAGTGCTGCCGGAGGACGACCTGCCGCTCGTCCATGCGGACCTCCACCAGGCCGAGCGTGTGGTGGCCAACCTCGTCGAGAACGCCCTGCGCTATTCACCGGGGGACGAACCGGTGCGCGTGCAGGTGCGGGCAGCCGGCCCCGAGGTACTCGTGCGCGTCGTCGACCACGGGCCGGGAATCCCGTCCGGCGAAGCCGACCGGATCTTCGAGCCGTTCCAGCGCGGCTCGCTTCGCGTGCCGACGCGCGGAGCCGGGCTCGGCCTGGCGATCGCGCGTGGCTTCGCCGAGGCCAACGGGGGCAAGGTCTGGGTCGAGTCGCACGCCGGCCAGGGTGCGACGTTCGTGCTGGCGCTCCCGGTTGCGCCTGGCGTCCCCGCCGAGGTGTCGGCGTGACCGGCGCGCGCGTCCTCGTCGTCGACGACGAGCCGCAGATCCTGCGCGCGCTGCGGACGAGCCTGCGCGGCGCGGGCTACGAGGTCGACACCGCCGAGACGGCAGAGGCCGCGCTCGCCGCCGCGGCGCTGCGGCCTCCCGAAGCCGTCGTGCTCGACCTCGTCCTCCCGGACGGCAGCGGCACGGACGTGGCGCGCAAGCTCCGCAGCTGGAGCAGCGCGCCGATCATCGTCCTCTCCGCCGTCGGCGAGGAGCGCGAGAAGGTTGCCGCCCTGGACGCGGGAGCTGATGACTACGTCACCAAGCCGGTCGGGATCGACGAGCTGCTCGCCCGCCTGCGCGCCGTCCTCCGCCGGACAGCTCCGAGCGGCGAGCCCGTGGTCGAGCTCGGCGAGCTGGTGGTCGATCTGCAAAAGCGCGAGGTGCGAATGGCGGGCGAGCCCGTTCACCTCACGCCGCACCAGTTCGACCTCCTGCGCGTCCTCGCGGTCAACGCCGGCAAGCTGCTCACCCACCGCCAGCTCCTCCAGGAAGTGTGGGGGCCGGGCTACGCCGACGCGGCCAACCTGCTCCAGGTCAACATCTCCCAGCTACGTCGCAAGCTCGAGCCGGATCGTGCGCATCCGCGCTATCTCCTCACGGAGACCGGGGCCGGTTACCGGCTCGTCGAGCCCGTCTAGAGCGCTTTCAGCAAATCGTCAGGTTGCGGCCGCAAACCGTCAGGCGGCGTTCAGCACGCCGTCCCTAACGTCGAACCCGGTCATGGAGGATCTCGCAGCACTCGCGATCGTCGCCGCCTGCTTTGCGGTGATCTTCGCGCTCCTCTGGGTTTTGGAGCGCGTCTGATGAGCGCGGGTGACGCCTTCGGGCTCGCGATCTCGCTCGCCGTGCTCGTCTACCTCGTCTACGCCCTGTTTCGAGGAGAGAAGCTCTGATGGGTCAGGGCATCGGCCAGATCCTCGTCTACGCAGCCGTACTGATCGCGCTCAGTTACCCGCTGGGCATCTGGATGGCGCGGGTCTACACACGCGAGAAGGGCGACATCGTCGAACGCGGCTTCCTCCGTCTGCTCGGACGGGACGCGGCCACGGACCAGGACTGGAGGCAGTACGGCCTCTCGGTCGTCGTCTTCACGATCGGCTTCAGCGTCTTCCTCTACGGGATGCTGCGCCTGCAGGGCCATCTCTTCCTCAATCCGGACCATCTGCCGGCCGTACCGTGGAGCGTCGCGCTCAACACGACCGCGAGCTTCGTCACCAACACGAACTGGCAGTACTACGCCGGCGAGGCGACGATGTCGTACCTCAGCCAGATGGCCGGGCTCGCCGTGCAGCAGTTCATCTCCGCGGGCGCGGGGCTCGCCGTGCTCGCGGCGGTCGCGCGGGGGATCTCGCGGCGCGGCACCGGCGTTGGGCTTGGCAACTTCTGGCGCGACCTCTATCGCTCGGTCGTCTACATCCTCCTGCCGCTCTCGATCATCCTCGCGGTGGTCCTCATCTCGCAGGGCGTGCCCCAGACCTTCCACGGCCACGTGACCGCTACGACGCTGCAGGGCGCGCACCAGACGATCGCCCGCGGGCCGGTCGGGTCGATGATCGCGATCAAGCAGCTCGGGACGAACGGCGGCGGCTTCTACGACTCGAACTCGGCCGTGCCGTTCGAGAACCCGACGCCGCTCTCCAACTTCCTCGAGGTGCTCGCGATCCTGCTGATCCCGTTCGCGCAACTCGTGATGTTCGGGCGGATGGTGTTCGCGCGACGACACGCCTGGGTGCTCTACACGGTCTGCTTCGCGATCTTCGCGATCGGCGTCTCCGTCGCCTATCCCGCCGAGCAGCACGGCTCGGCCGTGCTCCGGAGCTCAGGCGTAAACATCACACACAGCGCCAGCCAGGTCGGCGGGAACATGACCGACAAGGAGGTCCGCTTCGGCATAGCCAACACCGCGCTCTGGGCGACCGCGACGACCGACGTCTCCAACGGCTCGGTCAACGGCGGGCATGACGCGTTCACGCCTGCGGGCGGAGCTGTGCCTCTGGTCAACATGTTCCTCGGGGAGGTCGAGCCGGGCGGCGTCGGGTCCGGCGTTTACGGGCTCATCTTCTACGTGCTCATAGCCGTCTTCGTGGCCGGTCTGATGGTCGGCCGCACCCCGGAATGGCTCGGCAAGAAGATCGAAGCGCGGGAGATGAAGCTCGCGGCGGTCGGCGCGCTCGCGGTCCCGACGATGGCGCTCGTGCTGACGGCGGTGGCGATCGCGACGAAGTCCGGGCTGGCGTCGGTCTTCAACCCGGGCGCGCACGGCTTCAGCGAGACGCTCTACGCATACACGTCCCAGTCGAACAACAACGGCAGCGCGTTCGCCGGCTACGGAGCGACGGACTTCTCGACGACGCTCGGAACCGTCGCGCTGTACTTCGGCCACTTCTTCCCGATGCTCGCCGGGCTCGCCATCGGCGGCTCGCTCGCCATGAAGAAGGTCGTGCCGGCATCGGCCGGGACGTTCCGGACCGACGGCGCGACGTTCGGCATCATGCTGCTGGGAGTCATCGCGCTCACGGCGGGTCTGATGATCCTGCCCGCCCTGACGCTCGGCCCGATAGTGGAAGGGCTGATGCACTGATGCTGCGCGCTCTCTTCGCCTCCGTCGTCGCGATCGTCGTCTCGACCGTCGTACTCGGCTTCGCCTACCCGGCGCTGATGACCGGCGTCGCGCAGCTGACGCTGTCGCATCAGGCGAACGGGAGCCTGGTCAGGCGCGGCGGAAGGGTGATCGGCTCCAGCCTCGCCGCGCAGTCGTTCTCCTTCCCGGGCTACTTCCACGAGCGGCCCTCCGCCACCTCGCCGGCGTACAACCCGAGCTTCAC
The DNA here is from genome assembly GCA_036494245.1 of Gaiellaceae bacterium. GTDB lineage: Bacteria > Actinomycetota > Thermoleophilia > Gaiellales > Gaiellaceae > Palsa-739. Next base: position 6,339 of record DASXOM010000143.1, on the reverse strand, counting down.
GACCTTCTCGAACCTCGGCCCGACGAACCCGGCTCTGGCGAAGCTCGTGCGGCAGAACGCCGCGGCGATCCTCAAGCTCGAGGGGCCGTACAACCCTGGCCTCACGATCCACCAGATCCCGGTCGACGCCGTCGTCCCGTCCGGCTCGGGGATCGATCCAGAGATCTCGATCGCCTACGCGAACCTCCAGGCTCGACGGGTCGCGGCGGTTCGCCACTTGCCGCTTGCCACCGTGCAGCAGTTGATCGAGAAGCACACCCGGCAGCGCACGTTCGCCTTCCTCGGCGAGCCCGGCGTCAACGTCCTCGAGCTCAACCTCGCGATCGACCAGCAGGTGAGCAGCTGATGGCCCGCCGCTCCACCAGCATGTTCTCCCGCGACCTCGTCCTCGCGGCGACCCGCGACTCGTTCCCGAAGCTCGACCCGCGGCTGCAGCTGCACAACCCGGTCATGTTCATCGTCGAGCTCGGCAGCGTGATCACGACCGTGATCTTCTTCAAGAACCTCGTCCAGGGGAACGACAGCCAGCTCTGGTTCGTCGGCGTCATCGCGATCTGGCTCTGGCTCACCGTCCTGTTCGCGAACTTCGCCGAGGCGATCGCGGAGGGACGCGGCAAGGCGCAGGCCAACGCGCTCCGTGCCACCAGGACCACGACGACGGCGCTGCGGCGCGCACGCGACGGGCACCTCGAGGAGATCGCCGCGGCTGACCTGCAGAAGGGCGACTTCGTGGTCGTCGAGGCGGGGATGACGATTCCCGCCGACGGAGACGTGATCGAGGGGGCCGGCTCGGTTGACGAGTCCGCTATCACGGGCGAGTCCGCGCCGGTGATCCGGGAAGCAGGCGGCGACCGCTCGGCCGTGACCGGCGGCACGAAGCTCCTCTCTGACCGGCTCGTGATCGAGGTCACGCAGGAGCCCGGCCAGTCGTTCCTCGACCGGATGATCGCGCTCGTCGAGGGCGCACAGCGGCGCAAGACCCCGAACGAGATCGCCCTCAACATCCTGCTCGCCGGTCTGACCATCACCTTCTTGGCCGCGGTGGTAACGCTGCGCCCGTACGCGATCTACGCGGGAACCGACCTGTCCGAGACCGTCCTGATCGCGCTCCTGGTGGCTCTGATCCCGACAACGATCGGCGCGCTCCTGTCCTCGATCGGGATCGCCGGGATGGACCGGCTCGTGCAGCGCAACGTGCTCGCGATGTCGGGCCGCGCGGTCGAGGCATCCGGGGACGTCGACGTCCTTCTCCTCGACAAGACCGGCACCATCACGCTCGGGAACCGGGAGGCGACGGAGTTCATCCCGGCGCCGGGCGTCAGCGAGAACGAGCTCGCCGAGGTGGCTCAGCTCGCCTCGCTCGCCGACGAGACGCCGGAAGGCCGCTCGATCGTCGTGCTCGCGAAAGAGACGTTCGGGCTGCGCGAGCCCCAGCTGGGCGAGCACGAGTTCGTTCCCTTCAGCGCGACGACCCGGATGAGCGGTGTCAACGTCAACGGGACGCTGATCCGCAAGGGCGCCGCCGACGCAGTCAAATCCTTCATCGTCGAGAACGGCGGGCGTGCGCCCGCCGAGATCGACGCGGAGGTCCAGCGGGTCGCCGAGCAGGGTGGCACGCCGCTCGTGGTCGCGCGCGACAACTTCGCTCTCGGCGTCGTCCACCTGAAGGACATCGTCAAGGGTGGAATGAACGAGCGCTTCGACGAGCTGCGGCGGATGGGCATCCGCACGGTGATGATCACGGGCGACAACCGCGTCACGGCCGCGGTGATCGCACAGGAGGCAGGGGTCGACGACTTCCTCGCCGAGGCGACGCCGGAGGCGAAGCTCGCGCTGATCAGGGAGGAACAGAACGAGGGTCGGATGGTCGCGATGACCGGAGACGGGACGAACGACGCTCCCGCGCTCGCGCAGGCCGACGTCGGCGTCGCCATGAACACCGGCACGACCGCGGCCAAGGAGGCCGGCAACATGGTCGATCTCGACTCTAACCCGACGAAGCTGATCGAGATCGTCGAGGTGGGCAAGCAGCTCCTGATCACGCGCGGCTCGCTGACGACGTTTTCGATCGCGAACGACGTCGCCAAGTACTTCGCGATCCTGCCGGCGATGTTCGCCACCACTTATGCCACGAAGCCGGGACACCCCGGGCCGCTCGACGCGCTCAACATCCTGCAGCTGGGCACGCCCCAGAGCGCGATCATCTCGGCGATCATCTTCAACGCGCTGATCATCCCGGCCCTCGTGCCGCTCGCGTTGCGCGGCGTCAAGTACCGCGCGATCGGCGCGACCGCGCTTCTGCGCCGCAACCTCCTGATCTATGGGCTCGGCGGCATGATCCTTCCGTTCATCGGGATCAAGCTGATCGACCTCATCGTCCACAACGTGTTCGGAGCGTGAGGTGCAGTGGCTCGAGGCCACTACAGGATTCTGCTCGGGATGGCCGCGGGCGTCGGCAAGACGTACCGCATGCTGCTCGAGGGCCGTCAGGCACAGGAGGAGGGAGGGGATGTCGTGATCGGCTACCTCGAGCCGCACGACCGCCCCGAGACGACCGCGCTCGCCGACGGGCTCGAGGTCGTGCCGCGCCTGCGAGCGCAGCACGGTGCGCTCGAGCTCGAGGAGATGGATCTCGACGCGGTGCTCGCCCGCGCCCCCCAGCTTGCGCTGGTCGACGAGCTCGCCCATACGAACGCCGGGGAGATGCGGAACGAAAAGCGCTGGCAGGACATCGACGACATCCTCGACGCCGGCATCGACGTGATCTCGACCGTCAACGTCCAGCACCTCGAGAGCCTGAACGACGCGATCTTCGAGCTCACCGAGGTCCGGGTGCGCGAGACCTTCCCCGATCGAGTCCTCGACGAGGCGGACGAGGTCGTTCTCGTCGATCTGTCGCCCGAGGAGCTCCGGGAGCGCCTGCGGGCGGGCAAGGTCTACTCGAAGGCGCAGGCCGAGGTCGCGCTCGAGAACTTCTTCCGTGCCGACAAGCTGGGCGCCCTGCGGGAGCTGGTGCTTCGCGAGGTCGCGGAGGACGTGGAGGCGCGGCGCGCGGCGCGGCCGCTCGAGCCGCTCAGCCAGCATGCCGTCGCCGAGCGCGTGCTCGTGCTCGTGGAGCCGCAGCCCAAGTCCCAGCGCATCATGCGCCGTGCATGGCGCTCGGCGCAGCGCTTCGGCACGGACATGGACGCGCTCTGGGTGTGGCCCGACCGGCCGCCCACCGAGGAGGAGGCGACGCAACTGGCCGCACTGCGGCGCCTCGCCGGCATCCTCGGCGTCCACTTCCTCGAGGAGCAGGGAGACGACCTGGTGGCTACCGTGCGGCGCGTCGCGGCTCGGCGCGGCTCGACGTACATCTTCGTCGGGACGCCCGACGAGTCGCGACGGCGCGAGATCTTCGGTGGGTCGCTTCTCTCCCGCATGGTGCGCGAGCTGCCCGGCCTCGACATCCGCGTCGTCGCAAACCGCGCCGACCGGGATCGGCTGTCGGAATGATCGTCGCGGTCATCGCCCTCGCCGCGCTCGCTGCAGCGCTCGCTGCAGCGCTCGTCGTGCGCAGCGGATTCCGGTTCCGCCGTCCTCGGGCCGGGGCACGGCGCATTCTCGTGCCGTTCACCGGCGGCAATCTCGACCCCACTGTGCTCGACGCTGCGATCCGGCTCGCTCACGCGGAGAACGCCACGCTCGTTCCGGCGTACCTCCTCCTCGTCCCCCTTCGCTACGCGGAGGACTCGCCGGTGCGCGACGAGGTCGCCGTCGCGCTGCCGCTGCTCGAGGCCGTCGAGCACGCCGCGGTCCGGGCCGGGGTGCCGGTCGACGCGCGGATCGAGAAGGGACGAACTCCGACGCACGCCTTGCAGCGCCTATGGGAGGAGGAGCACTTCGACCGGATCCTCGCACCCGCGCCCAACGGGAACGGCGGTGGGTTGACGGTCAAGGACGTGAGCTGGATCCTGGCCCACGCGCCGAGCGAGACGATCGTGCTCAAGCCGAACCCGAACGGAGCCCACCAGGCCGCCTAGGGCTCAGGGGCAACCGCGGCGCGGAATACAGTCCCGCCGTGGCACGACGGCGTCGCCAGGCCCACGAGCTCGAGCGCGTCCTCGGGGCGAATGCCCTCTTCGCCACTGCGTACGGCAACGTCGGCTCGTCCATCTACTACGCGCTCGGCGTAACAGCCTTCTTCGCGCTCGGGCTGACGCCCGTCGTGTTCGTCATCGCCGGCCTCTTCTTCGCGGCCACGGCGGCGACGTACGCCGAAGGAACGGTGAGTTACCCGGAGGCCGGCGGCTCCTCGAGCTTCGCGCGGCACGCGTTCAACGAGCTCGTCTCGTTCGCCGCCGCCTGGGCGCAGATGCTCAACTACATCATCACGATCGCCATCTCGGCGTTCTTCGTACCTCACTACCTCTCGATCTTCTGGGAGCCGCTGAAACAGAACCCCTGGGACATCATCGGCGGCGCCGTCGTGATCGTCATTCTCGTCGCGCTCAACATCGTCGGGATCCAGGAGTCCGCCCGGATCAACATCGGGCTAGCCGCCGTCGACTTCGCCACGCAGGTCCTGCTCGTCCTGCTCGGCTTCGCACTCGTCTTCAACCCGCACATACTCGTCTCGAACGTGCACCTGGGCGTCGCCCCGACCTGGGGTCACTTTCTGCTCGCCATCCCGGTGGCGATGATCGCCTACACGGGCATCGAGACCGTCTCCAACCTCTCCGAGGAGGCGCGTGACCCCCTGCGGACCATCCCGCGCTCGATCCTGATGGTGGCGGTCGCCGTCTTCGCGATCTACTTCACGTTGCCGCTGGTCGCGCTTTCGGCGATGCCCGTCCACCTGGTCAACGGGCACTACGAGACCGTCCTCGGCCTGCCGCCGCCACGGGGCTTCGCCGCCGACCCGGTGCTCGGCGTCGTCTCCAATCTCGGTCTCTCGGGGGCGCTCCTGTCGGCGGTCAAGGTCTACGTGGGCATCCTGGCGGCGACGATCCTCTTCATCGCGACGAACGCCGGCGTGATCGGCGCCTCGCGGATCACCTATTCGATGGCCGGCTACCGGCAGCTGCCGAGCGCCTTCCGCCGGCTGCACCCGAAGTTCAAGACGCCCTGGCTGTCGCTGATCATCTTCGGCGGCTTCGTCTCGATCCTCGTGCTGCTGCCCGGCAAGACGACCTTCCTCGGCACGATGTACTCGTTCGGCGCCATGCTCTCCTTCACGATCGCGCACGCGGCGGTGATCCAGCTGCGGCGGCAGCGCGCCGGCGAGGACATTCCGTGGAAGGCCCGGCCCAACTTCCGGTGGCGCGGGGTCGACTGGCCGCTCTTCGCCGTGATCGGCGGCCTCGGGACGGGCCTGTCCTGGCTCGTCGTCGTGATCGAGTATCCGAGTGCACGCTACGCCGGGCTCGGCTGGCTCGCGCTCGGGTTCGTCGTCTATGTCGTCTACCGCCGGCAGGTGCTGCACATCCCCCTGAGCGAGACCGTTCGCGCCCCGGTCGAGTACGGGCCGGCGGCAGCGCTCGAGTTCCGCAGCATCCTCGTGCCGGTCGCGCCCGGCTACGCCTCCGACGAGGCGATGGACTTCGCCTGCCGGCTCGCGGCCGAGCGGCGCGCGTCGATCGTCGCGTTCACGGCGATCGAGGTGCCGCTCGACCTGCCGCTCGACGCCGAGCTGCCGGAGGACGTGCACGAGGCGAACGAGCAGCTCGACGAGGCGCGCGCGATCGGAGAGTCGTACGGCGTGAACGTCATCGGGCGGATTGCGCGCACCCGGAACATCGGCCGCGCGATCGTCGACGAGGCGATGCGGCGGCACTCCGAGATCATCGTCATGGCCGGGCCGCGGCGGGTCCAGCTGCAGCGGGGGCGGCGCCAGATCTTCGGCGACGCGGTCGACTTCGTCCTGCGGCACGCTCCGTGCCGCGTCATGGTCGCGACGCCCAGGGAGTGGGCCGCGTGACGGGGTTCCACCAGCGCTCGGTCTACGTTTTCGGGCTCCTCGCGATCGGGCTCGGCATCGCGATCCTCGCCGAGACGGCTGCCGAGGGAGGTGGCACGACCGGCTACGTCCTCGGCGTCCTCTTCGTCGGTCTCGGCATCGGGCGCCTCTTCCTCTTGCGGCGGCGCTAGGCTCGCAGCTCAATGGCACGCAAGTTGCCGCGGCTGCAACGGGTGCTCGACGCGCCGGCTCTCGCCTCCGTCGCGTACGGCGAGGTTGCGTCCTCTCTCTACTTCGCGCTGGGGATCGTCGCGCTGCACGCGCTCGGGCTCACGCCCGTCGTCCTCGCGATCGTCGGCGTGATCTTCCTCGTCGTGACGATGTCGTACGCCGAGGGGACG
>DASXOM010000142.1:0-2924 GCA_036494245.1 Gaiellaceae bacterium | reverse complement strand
AGGTCGGGGACGCTGCCGCGGTACACGACCGGGACGCGGGCAGCCGTCGCCTTGCCGATGTCCTTGATCCGGAAGCGCAGGCCGCCGTTCGTGTGGGCGTTGCCCTGAGGCGTCCCGACGACCTTGCCGACGAGCGCGACGGAACCGGTGTGTCCGGCGAGCGTGCTCGGCGTGACGTCGGCGATGCCGTTTCCGGCAAGGGCCGTGTAGACGACGAAAATGGCGAGCGCCGCCGCCACCGAGAGAGCGATCACGAGGCGCGCAGGACTGGATCCCACGGGCTGCATCGTAGCCCTCAAACCCGCGCGGAGCGGCAGTAGACGCTAGCCCGCAGTTCGAGCTAGCTCTGCGGCGACTTGGTCGGCTTGCGGGCCGGGATGCGGTACCCGTGCTCGTGACAGAGCGAGCCGGGGGCGTCCTCGGTGAGCGCGTCGCAGTAGCCCTTCCCGTACGCGGCCCGGAGAAAGGCGGCGACGACCTCGAGGTTCCACTCGGTCACGTCGAGCGTCTCGCGCCAAAGGTCGGCGAGGCGGAGATCGATATCGAGCTCGAGCAGGTCGATTCTGGACGGGCGCTTGGGCATGACGAAAAATTAGGAAAAGGATCGGACGGCATAGGCTCCCGCAATGGGAGAGATCCGCTACGGCCCGGGCGGGCTGCCGGAGGCGCCGACGTTCGAGGAGGCGTTCGCGGCGCTTGCGGCGGAGGGCTACCGCGCTTGCGAGATCGGATTCGTCGACGGTTTCTGGCTCGATTACGAGACGGCTCCGCTGTTCGCGGCCGCAGCGAACGCCGCGGACGTCGCGCTCTCGGTGCACGCGCCGCTCGCGGCTTTCATGGGCCACGCCGACCGTGGCAAGAAGTTCAAGATGGCGCTCGGGATGCTCGACCACACCGCGGGCCTCGCCAAGGCCTGCGGCGCGCGGCTCATCGTCTTCCACCCGGGCTTCCTCCTCGGCCGTGAACGGGAGCAGGCGATCGCCGACGTCGTCGACCAGCTCGGCGATCTCCGCGACCGGCTGGACGCGAAAGGGCGGCTCGTACCGTTCGGCGTCGAGGTGATGGGCCGCGTGCGCGACCTCGGCACGGTCGACGACGTCCTCGCGATCGCCGCGCAGGTCGACTTCGTCCGGCCGGTGCTCGACTTCGCCCACATGCACGCGACGAGCGACGGCGCCTTCCTCGAGGCCGCTGCATTTGCGGACGCCCTCGCCGCCGCGGACGCCGTGCTCGAGCCCGGCGCGCCGTTCCACATCCACTTCAGCGACATCCAGTACGCGAACCGCAACGAGACGAAGCACCTTCCCTACGGCGAAGGGACGCTGCGCGCCGAGCCGCTCCGCGAGGCTCTGGCGCGGTTCGAGCGGCCGGCGACGGTGATCAGCGAGGCGCCCGACGCCGCATCGACGCGCGCGATCGGCGACGTCCTGCTCGCCGCTCCCTAGGCGGGCTCGTGGCAGACGGCTTCGACGTTGATGCCATCGGGATCAAGGACGTAGCCGCCGTAATAGTCGTCGTGGTACCACCGAATACCGGGCGCGCCGTTGTCCGTTCCACCCGCCGCGAGTGCGGCCGCATGGAAGGCGTCGACGAGCTCGCGGCTCTCAGCAGCGAACGCGATGTGCAGCCGTCCCCGCGCGGGCTCCCCGTGCGCCTCGAGGAAGAACGACGGCCTGCCTCCGTCATCCTTGCCGAATCCGGCCGCTGCTCCCGAGAACTCCATCAGGAGGCCGTAGCCGAGCGGCGCGAGCGCCTGCTCGTAGAACTCCTTGCTGCGCTGGTAGTCGGCGACGCCGATGCCGACATGGTCGAGCATTCCCATCACTCTCTCCTCTCGGTAGCGGTCGCATAGCATCGCGCCAGTGCTCGATCCAAAGGTCTTCAAGGCGTACGACGTCCGCGGCATCTATCCCGACGAGCTCGACGAGGCCGGTGCGGAGGCGATCGGCCGCGCTTACGTCGAGCAATTCGAGCCGCGCCGGATGGCCGTCGGCCGCGACATGCGCCTCTCGTCGCCGGCAATGCAGGAAGCGTTGATGCGCGGCGCGGCTTCGGCCGGAGCCGACATCCTCGACCTCGGGCTCGTCGGCACCGAGATGGTCTACTTCGCGGTCGGGTCGCTTGGGCTCGAGGGCGGTGCAATGGTCACGGCGTCGCACAACCCGAAGCAGTACACCGGGATGAAGCTCGTCCGCCGCGGCGCCCTTCCGGTCGGCGGCGAGTCCGGCCTCCTCGACGTCCGCGACCGGGCCGTGGGCGAACCGGACACGGCCGGAACCAGGTTCCAGACGCGTCCGGAAGGGGCCGTGGCCGAGTACGACATCTGGCCGGCGTACGTCGATCGCGTGCTGTCGTTCGTGGAGGTCCCGGCGATCAAGCCGCTGAAGGTCGTGATCGACGCAGCGAACGGGATGGCCGGAACGATGCTGCCGCCGGTGCTCGAGCGGCTGCCCATCGACGCGATTCGGTGCTACTTCGAGCCGGACGGCTCGTTCCCGAACCACGAGCCGAACCCGCTCCTGCCCGAGAACCGCGAGTTCATCGTCCGCAAGACCCTGGAGGAGGGCGCCGACCTCGGGGTTGCCTTCGACGGCGACGCGGACCGCTGCTTCTTCGTCGACGACACGGGAGAGTTTGTGCCGGGCGACTTCGTGACTACTCTCTTCGCGGGAAGCCTGCTCGCCAAGGAGCCCGGCGCGAAGATCATCTACGACGTGCGCGCGAGCCGCGCGGTGCCGGACACGATCCAGTTGGACGGTGGCATTCCGCTCGTGAACCGCGTCGGCCATGCGTTCATCAAGGCGCGGATGCGCAAGGAGGACGCCGCCTTTGCCGGCGAGGTCTCGGGCCACTACTACTTCCGCGACTTCAGCCAGGCCGACTCGGGCGTCGTCCCGTTCCTGCTCATGCTCGAGCTGATCTCC
>DASXOM010000141.1:0-8672 GCA_036494245.1 Gaiellaceae bacterium | reverse complement strand
AGGGTCGGCATCCCCTGCGAGAGGACGTCAGAGACCGCGTCGACGTCGCTCGTGAGGCGCGCGATGATCCAGCCCGCCTTCTGCTGCGAGAAGTAGCGGAGGGAGAGGGCCGTGAGGTGATCGAAGAGGTCGCGCCGCAAGCCGATCACGACTGCCTGGCCGATTGTCGCCAGCCCCTTGATGAGCTTCGCCTGCAGGAGCCAGCCGACCGCGGCGACGCCGAGATAGAGGATGACGATGACGGTCAGATGGTGCTCGTCGTGCGGCGTGATGCCCTTGTCGATCGCGTTCCGGACGAGCAGCCAGCCTCCGGTCAGGCAGGCGGCATTGCCGACGCAGACGAGCACCATCAGCGCGGCGAATCTCTTGCGGCCCTCCATGTACATCCAGAGACGTTTCACGCCGCGATCACCTCGTCTCCGAACAGCCTCGCGAACTCGCCACCCGTACGCAGCAGGTCGGCCGGTCTCCCCGACTCGACTATCCGTCCGTCGAGCAAGACGACGGCGCGGTCGGCGATCGCCACCGTCGAGAGGCGCTGCGTGGCGACGACGACGGTCCGGCCGGCGAGCGCAGGGCGGAGACGGGTGACGAGCCGCCGCTCGGTGAGGGTGTCCACGGCCGAGAGTGGGTCGTCGAGCACGACCACGCGAGCGCGCGTGACCAGCGCACGTGCGAGCGCGACCCGCTGTCGCTGTCCGCCGGAGAGGTTGATGCCTCTCTCGCCGATCAGGGTGTCGTAGCCCTCGGGGAGGCCCGGCGCGAATGCGTCGACGCCGGCTGCCTCGCACGCAGCGAGCACGTCGTCCCAGTCCGCGTCCTCGCGGCCGGCCGTGAGGTTCTCGCGCAGCGGCACCGAGAACAGCACCGGACGCTGCGTGACCAGGGCGACGTCCGCACGCAGCTCCGCGATCGGGACGTCGCGCGTGTCGACGCCTCCGACGAGCACCTGACCGCCGGTCGGGTCGTAAAAGCGCGGCAGAAGGTTGAGCAACGACGTCTTGCCCGAGCCGGTCGGCCCGCAGACGGCGACGATCTCGCCCGGCTCGACGACGAAGTCCAGGTCGTGCAGCACGTCGACCTCGCCGCCGTACGCGAAGCTCACGTTCTCGAAGCTGAGGCCGAGCGGCCCGTCCTGCGGAAGATGGCGCGGGCTCGTCGGCTCGGGAAGCGGCTCGATCCCGTCGAGCCAGCCGAAGCTGCGACCGGCCGACGCGAGCGCTCGCTGTGCCAGGTCGAGAATCCAGCCGATGGCCTCGAGCGGCCAGACGAGCTGCAGCAGGAGCGTCTCGAAGAGGACGAACTGGCCGATCGTGATGCTGCCGTCGATGACGGCGCGGCCGCCGAAGAAGACGACCGCGGCAATCGAGAGCGCAGGCAAGTAGTAGAGGCCGGGAACGTGCTGTGATTCGACGGTTGCCTGGCGCAGCGCCGCGGAGCGCACGCCCTCGGCCCTGTCGCCGAACCGGTTGCGGATGTCGTCCTCGCGGCCGAAGGCCTGCACCATCTCGATCCCGACCACGGCTTCGTCGGCCGCCTCCGTCACGTCTCCCTTTCGCGCCTGCACCTCGCGCGAGATGGGCGAGACGCGACGCCCGAAGCGGTTGGCGACGTACCCGATGGGCGGCAACGACACCGCCGCGTAGAGCGTCAGCTGAGGATCGACGATGGCGAGGACGATTCCGGCCCCGATGATCATCATCACGCTCTGGATCCCCTGCACGAGCCCCCAGCCGATGAAGTACCGGATCGGATACAGGTCGTTCGTCGAGCGCGAGAGCACCTGGCCGGTCGCGTGCCGGTCGTAGAACGCGCGCGGGTAGCGGAGGTACGCCTGGTACAGGAGCTCGCGCATCCTCGCCTCGATCCTGATGCCGATCCGGGCGGTCGCGTACCGGCGGTTGAAGTTGATGACGAAGCGCAGAAGCGCGAGCCCGCCGATCGCTGCGAGATACGGCGGCAGCAGGTCTTCCTTGTGGGGGACGATCGCGTGGTCGATCGCCCGCTGGATGAGGATCGGGATCGCGATCGAGATCAGCGTGTAGACGAGTGAGCACGAGAGCGCGAAGACACCCAGCTTCCACTGCTCACGCCACAGCCGGAGCAGCCTGCGGAGCGTCGGCAGCAGGCCGAGGTCGGGCGGGTCGACTGAGCTCACATACGTAGACATGGCGAGGCGCCCGCCGCAGCAGGGCACCCCCGGCGCACGCGACGAGCGTCGCCGACGATAGCAGCGCGGCTAGCGCTGTTTTCTGAGCTGCGGGTCCGCGAGCATGCTGCTGCGCTGAGACTTCCCGGACGCGGCCGGCTCGAGATCCGGGTCGGTCGGCGGTTGAGGCAGCGGAGTCGGTGGCGGCGGCTGGCCCTCGGGCTCGGGATCGCGGGTCGGCTCCGGCTCGGGTGGTACCGAGCCGGTGAGGCGCGCCTTCTCCTCCTGCAGATGCATGCGCAGCCCGGCGAGCTCACGCTCGACCTTGCGAATCGCCTGCTCGCGCTCCTCGAGCCGCTCTCGCTCGGCCTTGGCGAGTGCGAGCTCCTGCACGGCCTGGCGCTCGCGCTTCTCGGCCTCGGCGATGGCGTGGGCGAGCTCCTGCGAGCGATCGGGGCCTGCGGGCGCAGCGGGCGCGGCCGTCGACCGTCGCCGGCCCTGCCGGCCAGCGACGTCGAGGCGCAGCTGCTCGAGCTCCTTCTCGCGCGCGGCGACGCGCTGCGCGTGCTCGCGCAGCGTCCGCTTCATCTCCTCGACCTCGGCGAGCGCCGCCTCGTAGCGGCCCCGCATGTCCAGCCCGTCGCTCACAGTGGAAGTGTGTCCTCCATTCCGGCTGGTGGCAACCACGATCCGTTCAGCTTCCGTTCTCGCGGAGCAGATGGTACGCCCCGGTGGAGTAGTGTCGCCGGGAGGGTGACCTTGTCGTTGCAGCGGCCGACCTGACCACATGAGCGAGCTCGCTTACCGGGAGCGGCTTGCCCGCGGCGAGGCCTCCGGGCTGCTCATACTCCACCATGGCCGCGGCAGTGATGAGCAGGATCTACTCCCGCTCGCGGACGCGCTCGACCCGCAGCAGCGCCTCCATGTCGTCACACCGAGAGCACCGCTCACGCTTTCCGGCGGTCCCGGCTACCACTGGTATCTCGTGCCGAGGGTCGGCTTCCCGGACCCGGAGACCTTTCACGCCGCGTACGAGGCTCTCGCCGCCTTTCACGACAGGCTCTGGGATCAATTCGAGCTCGGCGCCGAACGGACCGTGATCGGAGGCTTCTCGATGGGATCGGTGATGAGCTACTCGCTCGGGCTCGGCCCGGACCGACCCGCGCCGGCAGGCATCCTCGCCTTCTCGGGCTTCATTCCGACGGTCCAGGGTTGGGAACCGCAGATCCCGCGGGACACGGCCGCGTTCATCGCGCACGGCCGCACCGACCCGATCATGAACGTCGAGTTCGCGCGAGCCGCCAGTCAGTTGCTGGAAGACGCCGGCATGAACGTCGAGTACCGCGAGTCGGACGTCGGGCATACGATCAACCCGACGAGCATCCCGGTAGCGGCAAGCTGGCTCGAGCGGGTGATTCAGTGACAACTCGAGTTGAGAGGAGGTGAGCTCGAGCATGGATTCCACGCAGGCACCCAAGCTCGGGTTCGAGAACGACATCAAGCCCTTGTTTCGCGAGAGGGACAGAGGATCGATGCTGCGCTCCTTCGACCTCTGGTCATACGACGACGTCGTCGCGAACGGCGAGGCGATCGCAGAGCGTCTGACCGACGGGTCGATGCCGTGTGACGGTGCGTGGCCCCCCGAGCGCATCGACCTGTTTCGCCGTTGGCTCGACGACGGTGCGCCCGAGTAGCACTGCGGGCCTCGAGCGGCGATGGAGCGTACCGGGATCGAACCGGTGACCTCCTGGTTGCAAACCAGGTGCTCTCCCAGCTGAGCTAACGCCCCGAGAGAGCTTCAGTGTAGAGCCAGATTCGGCTCAGGCGGCGCGCTCGAGCCGCTCCTCGACCCGCGCGCGGGCCACGATCTTATCGCGGTCGCCGAAGCGCAGCCGGGCGCGGACGGCGCGGTGCTCGTCCCACAGGACGTCGAGCTTTGCGTCGATCGCGTGGATCTCGGCGCGCACCTCGGGGTCGTGCTGATCGGAGAGCCTGTGCCAGAGAGCGGTCCGCTCCTCGCTCAGGATCTCGATCTCCGTGTGGATCTCTTTGAGGGTTCGCATGCCGGTTTCAACGAGCGGCATGCCCAACGCATTCCACCCGAATCCTCAGCGTTAGCGGAGGCGATATTGCGGTGAGCTCCGCCTTGCTCGGAGGAGGAACAGGCCGCTCAACACCCCGAATGCGAACCCGCCGATGTGGGCGAAGAACGCAACTCCGCCCCCGGCTTCCGGCTGCTCGAGCGCGAGACCGCCCGTCCACGCTTGCAGCGCGAACCAGATGCCGAGGAACCAGAAGGCCGGGATCTCCCGGATGAAGATGAAGATCAGCGTCAGCACCCGCGAGCGGGGATAGAGGACGAAGTAGGCGCCGAGGACGCCTGCAATGGCGCCGCTCGCACCGATGTTCGGGATGCTCGCGGCGCGTACGCCCGCGTACTCCAGCGTGACGAAGGTCTGCGTTGCCATCGCCACGACGCCGGCGACCAGGTACCAGAAGAAGAAGGCGGCATGCCCGAACGCGTCCTCGACATTGTTGCCGAAGATCCAGAGGAACAGCATGTTGCCGAGGATGTGCTCCCAGCTCGCGTGCATGAACATGCCGGTGAACACGCCCTCGTACCAGGGCAGCGCATGGAACCCGGGAGGGAGGTGGCACGGCCCGTCGACCGCGCACGGGTAGAAGCCGTCACGGAAGACGTGCACGTCGACGCCTGGATTCTTCAGCTCCCAGAACCAGACGAGGAAGTTCGCGACGATCAGCCCCACCGTGACGTACGGGGTCGTGCGGCCGGGGATGCTGTCGCGGAGGGGAAGCATCGGGCGACCCGCGCGGTCTAGACCGCGGCGAGCGCCTCGCGGACCCGGTCGCCGACGGCGGCCAGCTCGAGCTTCTCGCCGCTGATCTCGTACAGCAGCTCGTCGGCGGTCGGCTTCTGGCCCTCCGCCCACAGCTCGCGCAATAGTGATCCGGCCTCGCGGCGCGAGAACCAGGCGTTGCCGAAGCGCTCCCGGAGGTAGGCCCGCAGCTGCGCCTCGAACGCCCACGCCCGCAGGTACTCCGTCGCGTAGAAGCCTTCGTCGATGTCGTTGAGGTAGTCGGAGGCCGCCGGCTCGACCTTCGTCGCGTCGGAGAGCAGCTCCACGTACCGCGGCTGCAACGCGGTCAGATCGTCGGCCGTGTGGAACTCGAGCTCGTAGAGGAGCTTCGCGCAGTAGCGCCGTACGAGCCACAGGAGCTGTACGGCTCCCTCGGCGGCGAACTCGTAGGGGCGGGGGAAGTCGAGCCGCCGCTCGAGCCAGACCGGATCCGTGGTCAGGTGCTCGTGCAGCATCGCCCAGCCCTCGGTGACTGCGTTGTCACCGAGCCTCTTCTCCTCCGGCGCCAGAGAGGAGTCCGTGTGGGCGAAGTGCTCGGTGTGGCCGGCCTCGTGGAAGAGGACGCTCCAATCGTCGGGCCCGCCCTGCGGCTTCAGCACGAGCACGACCCGGCCCGGCACCTCGATCGGCGAGCAGAACGCCCGCGGGTCCTTGCTCGGACGGTCCTCGAGGTCGAGCTCGACGTTCTCCTGTGCGCGGAGGTCGATGCCGAGATCGGCGAGAGTGCCTTCGAGGGCCGGGATCATCCGCTCGGACGGGAACGCCGCGTCCCAGGCTGCGCCTCGCCAGGCTCGCCCGACGTCCCAGCGCCGGATCTCGCCGAGCCCGATGTCGACGCGCGAGCGGAAGAAGCGGTCGCCCGCTTCCACCCAGAGATCCTCCGTGTCGGCGAGCAGGCGCCGGCACTGCTCCGCGAGATCATCGAGGGGGAAGCCGAAGCTGCGGTGGAGGTCGGCGTAGTTGTCGGCGCCGAGCCGCCGGGTCTCGCGCTGCACGACCTGCGCCTTCTGCAGCTGGAGCGCGTTCAGGTGCTCGTCGTTGAGCTCGTTCCTCGCCGACTCGATCCGCTCCCGGACGTCGCGGTTCTCCTCGTTCATCAGTCGCGTCCTGAGCATCCGGAACGGGATCTCTTCGCCGTCGACGGTCGCGCTGAGGGTGGCCTCGAGCTCCGCTACGCGCTCCTCCTGCTCGCTCACGAAGTTTCCGAGGTAGCCGGAACACGCGAACTTCCACAGTTCGCGCCGGCGACGGTCGCCGTCGACCGAGGCCCCTAGCGCGAGCGCCGTGTCGAGTTGGGTCAGCCGCTCGTGCCGCTCGTAGATCGGCGCGATGTCGAGGGTCTCCTTGAGCCCGGCGAAGTGGAGGTAGGACTCCTCGTCGAGCTCGGCGAGGAACCGATCGGCGTCCGCGCTGAGCGCGTCGATCTCCCGTTGTTGGAGCGGCTCCGCCATGCGGGTTCGTAGGATAGACCCGTGCACGAGATCTCCCTCAAGACCGAGCGCAAGACGCAGCTGATCGAGATCACCGATCAGATCCGGGACGCGCTCGGCGGGACGAACGGCTCCACGGCGGCGCTGGTCTACGTTCCGCACACGACGGCAGGCGTCGCGATCAACGAGCGGATCGATCCCGAGCTGGTGACCGATCTCGAGAACGCCTTCACCCGGGTCGTGGGTGACGACTGGGAGTGGCGTCACGACGACGCCGACGGGCCGAACGCGCCGTCCCATGCCCGCGCCTCACTCGCTTCGAGCCCGCAGGTGCTGATCCCGCTGCGTGACGGAAGCCTCGCTCTGGGCACGTACCAGGGCATCTTCTTCTGCGAGTTCGACGGGCCGCGCGACCGCAAGATCTACGTCACAACGATCTGACGCTACGGTGGCCGCATGGCCGCGCCCGTGACGAAGGGAGAGGAGCTCGAGCTCGACGTCGACTCGCTGGCGTTCGGCGGCAACGGCGTCGCGCGGCTCGACGGCTTCGTCGTCTTCGTGCGGCGGGGCCTCCCGGGCGACCGAGTGCGCGCGCGGGTAACGAAGGTCAAGCGCAGCCACGCCGAGGCGCTCGCGACCGAGGTGCTCAGGCCGGGACCGGAGCGGGTCGACGCGCCGTGCGCCCACTTTCCCGCCTGCGGCGGCTGCCGCTTCCAGGATCTCGCCTACGAGGCGCAGCTCGCGCAGAAGGAGATGCAGGTGCGAGACGCTCTGCAGCGGCTCGCGGGCATCGCCGAGCCGCCGCTCGAGCCGATCCTTCCGTGCGAGCCGGAGATCTTCCACTACCGCAACAAGCTCGAGTACTCGTTCACGTCGACGCCAGAGGGGCCGGCTCTCGGCTTCCACCGGGCCGGCCGCTGGGACGAGGTGCTCGAGATCGAGCGTTGCTGGCTGACCGACGAGCTCGGCAACGGGATCCGCGACGCCGTCCGCGCGTGGGCGCGCGAGGAGGGGCTCGAGGCGTACTCGCAGGCCGACGGAAGCGGCTATCTCCGCCATCTCGTCGTCCGGCAAGGGCGCAACACCGGGCAGGCTCTGGTGCAGCTCGTGACCGCACCCGGCGAGCGTTTCGAGACCGGCTACCTCGTCGACGTCCTCCGCCGCTTCCCCGAGGTGCGTTCGATCCACTGGTCGATCAACGACAGGCCGGCCGAGGTGACCAACCTGCCGTCTCGTCTGCTCTGGGGCGACGAGTGGATCGAGGAGGAGCTCTCCGGTCTTCGCTTCCGCGTCCGCCCGAACGCCTTCCTGCAGACGAACACGGCGATGGCCGAGCGGCTTTACGCGCTCGCGCGCGAGGCTGCCGAACTGACCGGCGACGAGACGGTCTGGGATCTCTACTGCGGGATCGGCACGATCGGGCTCTCGCTGGCGCGCGACGCGCTGACTGTCTGGGGGATCGAGGTCTCGGAGGAGTCGGTCGCCTGCGCACTCGAGAACGCCGAGCTCAACACGATCACGAATGCCGCCTTCTTCGCGGGCAACGTCGGCGAGGTGGTGGAGGAGCTCCTCGAGCGCTCCGGCTCGCCCGACGTCGTTGTCGTCGATCCGCCGCGCGCCGGGCTGGCGGGGAAAGCGCTACGGCGGCTCGGCCGCATCGGAGCGCCGCGGCTCGTCTACGTCTCCTGCAACCCGACCACGCTTGCCGGCGACGTGAAGGCGTTGCGCGAGGACTACGGCTACGAGCTGCGGCGCGTGACTCCCGTCGACATGTTCCCGCACACCCCGCACGTCGAGTGTGTGGCTCTGCTCGAGCACGCCTCTGCCGCCGCCGAGGCCTAGGCTCGCCGCGGCCTGAGCCGGCGCCAGAGCAGATCGCCGTTCGCAAGCAGGAAGCCGGCCGAGACGAACGGCAGCGCCGGCAGGCCGCTGACATCCGTGGCGTTGGCGAGCACAAGGGTCAGCGAGTACATCCCGGTCATCGTCAGCCACGTCCACCCGGGCCGGAGCTGCCAGCGCACGGTCGCCGCGAGGAAGAGGGCGAAGAAGAGGATGTCGGGAGGGCCGAGCCCCGCCGCGCGGCCGCCCGGCGCCACGAACGCGACCGCGACGGCCGAGTAGACCGCGAAGTGGTGCGTGACGATGGTGTGCGTCGGCCCGGCGGCTACCGAGATCGCGTCCACGAAGGGAATGATCAGAGCGATCAGGACCACC
>DASXOM010000140.1:0-7239 GCA_036494245.1 Gaiellaceae bacterium | reverse complement strand
AGTCGGGCGAGACGCCGTAGAGCTCGGCCGCCTTGTTCGCGTACGACTGCGGGGCGAAGTTGAAGGCCGTGAGCAGGCTTCCGGCGGCCCGGTTCTGCTGCGGCAGGGTCACCGCCGAGACCGTGACGGAGATCGTGACGGGCGTCCTGGTGCCGTCGGCGACGACGAGCAGCGAGCCGCTGTAGTTGCCGGACGGCGTGCCGTAGGGCACGGTCACCTGCAGCCAGAGCGGCTGGTTCGTCTGCTCGGTCGCGCGCTGCGAACCGTCCCAGGGCATGAGGGCGTCGGGCACCGCCTTCCCGTTGACGGAGACGTAGTGGGCGAAGAAGAGGTTCAGCTCGAGCGGCGGGGCAATCGCCTGCGACACGATCGAGACGTTCTGTGCTCCGCTGACGAGAAGCGTGGCGTCGTCGACCCCGCCGATCGGCATCGCGAGCGACACGGAGGACGCGGGGTGAGCCGGCGCACCGCCGGAGGCGGAGAAGGTCGTCCCCGAGGGGTAGACGCCCACTGTCGCCGACTGCGAGCGCGCGGCACCGGATCCTGCGCTGAGCGCCAGGACCACCAGAACGAGAAGAACGAGCCGCCGCATCCCCCCAACCATCGGCCCGCGATTTGTAACACGGAACCCTCAGTAGAGGGACGGCGCCCCGAGATGGCGCTCGAACGTTCCGCTCGCCACGATGTCGGCGAGCTCGGAGACCGCAAGGCGCACCTCGTCTTCGGTGTTGAAGAAGTGCGGGCCGAGCCGGATCCCGCCCGCTGGATCAGGGCGAAAGTCGCAGACGATCCCGCGCTCGCCGAGCTCCTTGTGACAGGCGGCGTGGTCGGGCGTCGAAACGGTGACCGTGCCGCCGCGCCGCTCGGGCTCCCGCGGTGAGACGACCTCGAGCCCCGCGTCGTCGGCGAGGTCGATCATGAGCTGTGTGAGCGCGAGCGACCGCTCGCGGATCCGCGGCACGCCGACCTCCTCGATCACGTCGTAGCCGGCGGTCGCCGCGTAGAGCGCGGGGACGTTCGGTGTCCCAGTGAGGAAGCGCCTCGCCCCCGCGGCGTACTCGAGCTCGGGCTCGAAGGCGAACGGCCTCGCGTGTGCCTGCCACCCGACGAGCGTGGGCTCGAGCCGCTCCGCGACGTCGGGCCGCACGTAGAGCCAGCCGGCGCCCGGCCCGCCGCAGAGCCACTTGACGCTGCCGCCGACGGCGAACTCGACGCCGAGCTCCGTCAGGTCGAACGGCACGACGCCCGCGGACTGGTAGCAGTCGAGCACCACGTAAGCGCCGGCCTCACGCGCGCGGCGGACGATCGGCCCGACGTCCTGGATCTCGCCGTTCTTGAACAGGACGTGGCTGATCGGGACGAGCAGCGTCCGCTCGTCGATCGCGTCCACGATCGCC
Source organism: Gaiellaceae bacterium (assembly GCA_036494245.1). Taxonomy (GTDB): domain Bacteria; phylum Actinomycetota; class Thermoleophilia; order Gaiellales; family Gaiellaceae; genus Palsa-739. The sequence continues at coordinate 5,842 of DASXOM010000140.1, read as the reverse complement.
GCGTCGTCCTCGACCGCGACGACCTCGAGCCCGGGCTGCGCCTGGTACAGGTAGCGCACCGACGGGAAGTTCGCCCCCTCGTACACGATCCGGTTGCGCTCACCCGCCTGGGTGAAACAGGAGAGGACGATCGCCTCGGCGACCGTCACGTTCTGGTGCATGACGATCGAGCCCTGGGGCGCACCGAGGATCCGCCCGAGCTGGTCGCCGACCGCGACCGGCATCTCCCACCAGCCCTCTGCCCAGGCCCTGATGCCGCGTTCGCGCCAGGTGCGCGCGTACTCGCGGAGGTTGTCCTCGGCTGCCGCCGGCATGGCCGCGAGCGAGTGGTTGATGAGGTACGTGCAGGTCTCGAGGATCGGGAAGCCGTCGCGATACTCGGCCGCGTCGATCACGACTGCGCCGCCAGCACCTCGTCCTCGGCTGCGTAGTCGAGCGTGTCCGCGATGTACGAGCCCTCCCAGCTGCGGCCGCGCCCGAGCTCGCCGACGAGCCAGGCGCACGTCTCCCTCACCGCCTCGGGGTACGTCGTCACCGGGCGGTAGCCGAGCTCGCGCTCCGCGGCCTCCATCGATACCACGAGGGGTGAGGACGAAGGCACGCCCCAGGGGTTGTTGAACTCGTCCGCCGGGAGCAGAACCGGCTCGAACTCGTACTCGAGCGCCTTGCCGATCGCATGGCAGATCTCGAGCGTCGACGGGGGATCGGAGTCGCCGCCGTTGAGGAGACGGTCGCCGGGCTGCGCGGCGGCCAGGCGGATCAGCTCGGCGAGGTTTGCCACCGAAGCCGTGTTGAAGCGGCTCTCGCCTCTCCAGGCGAGCGCCACGCGGCGGCGGCCGTCGACGGCGCGCTTGACGAAGAAGAGCTCGCGCGGGTTCTTCGCCCCCTCCCCATGAACGGCGCAGGCGCGGATGAGGGTCGCGGGTAGAGGCCCCTGGAGCAGCGTCTGCTCGAGCTCGGCCTTCTGGGTCGAGTACGTGGCGTCGCCGGGCTCCGCCGTCCGTTGGGTCTCGAGGATCGGCACGGGCAACTGCGGCGGATCGCCGTCCTCCCCGTCGAACGCGCGGCCCTCGTCGTCGGCGTAGACCGAGGCCGTCGAGATGACAACGAGCGAGCCGACGAGCCCCTCGAGGCCGTTGAGCTGCTCGCCGTGCTCGTGATTCATCGCAACGCTGTCGTAGACGACGTCCGCGCCGGATCCGAGCGCGGCCCGCAACTGGGCGTCGTTCCCACGGTCGGCCACGATCGACTCGACGCCGAGCTCCGCGAGCCCTTCGGGCAGCGTGCCGGAGCGCGACACGGCCGTGACCTCCCAGCCGTCCGCCTCCAGCGCACGTGCCGCGGCGCGGCCGATCATCCCCGTGCCGCCGATCAGCACCGCCCGCGGCACTAGACCTCCACCTCGTCCACCTGCCCCACCCTATGCCGCGCGGCGAAGGCCGCGACGACGCCGGCCGCGAGGACGATCCCGGCCGCGATCTGGAGCGCGAGGTGAACGCCGTGTCCGGCGGAGTCCTCGGCGGCGACCAGCACCCTGGCGATGAGCCTCGTGTGCCCTTTCACGCCGGGACTGTTCTCGGCGCTGGTGATGTTGCCGCCGGTCGTCACGAAGTCGATCACGACCTTGCGGTAGACGAGCGGGATGTGGAGCCTGGCGAGCTTCTCGTCGAGCCCGCTCGTCAGCTGCGCGTTGACGACGGCCCCGAGCACGGCGACGCCGAAGACGCCGCCGAGCTCGCGGCTCGTGTTCACCGTCGAGGCGGCCATCCCCGACTGCTCCGGCGGGACGATGGCGAGCACGGAGGCGGTCATGGTGACGAGCGCGATCCCGAAGCCGACCCCCGCGATCGCGAGCGGCCACGCGAGCGCCGAGATGCTCGTCGTCGCCGTGAGCTGCCGGTCGACGAGCAGGAGCCCGAGCCCGGCGAGCCCGCAGCCGACCACCATCGGCACCTTCGGCCCCACCCGCGCGGTCCAGCGGCCCGCGGCGAGACCGGCCACGATCATCGCCACCGCCAGCGAGGTGAAGACAAGCGCGATCTGGTTCCCCGTGAAGTTCGAGATCAGCTGCAGGTAGAGCGCGGTGAAGAAGAAGACCGAGAAGACCGAGAGGTTCGTGGCGAAGGCGACGATGTTCGCCGCGGTGAACGTCGGGTTGCGGAAGAACTCGAGCCTGACGACCGGATCGGGCGACCTCCGCTCGATCAGGACGAACGCGACGACGAGGACGGCGGAGAGGACGAAGAGCCCGTCGATCCACCACGTCCCGTAACCGCGGTTCTCGCCGCCGATCACGGCGAACGTCGCGGCCGTGATCGCGCACGCTCCCGTGACGAGACCCGGCACGTCGAGCTTGCGGCCTTCGGGATCCTTGCTCTCGGTGAGCGTGACCGCGGCGACCCCGAGCGAGAGCGCGCCGAACCCGAAGCCGAACCAGAAGATGCTGCGCCAGCCGGGCCCGTCCGCCAGCACTCCGCCGATCACCGGGCCGAGTGCAAGCGCGAGCCCGGAGACGGCAGCCCACACACCCAGCGCGCGGGCCCGCTCGGCCCGCTCCGGGTAGATGTGCCGGATGAGAGAGAGCGTCCCCGGCTCGGAGGCCGCCGCGCCGACGCCCATCACGAGCCGGCCGGCGATGAGGATGCCCGAGGTAGGCGCAACCGCCGCAACGACGGAGCCCGCGCAGAAGATGACGACGCCGGCGAGCATCACCTTCTTCCGCCCGAACAGGTCGCCGAGCGTCCCGCCGGTCAGCATCAGGGCCGCGAACGTGAGCATGTAGCCGTCGACGATCCATTGCAGGTCACTGACGCTGGCGCTGAGCGACGTCTGGATGTCGGCGAGCGCGACGCTGACGATCGTGTTGTCGAGGAAGGTGAGAAAGAGGATCGCGCAGAGGGCCGCCAGGGCGGCTCCTCGCGCGTGACGCTGCCGGAACAGCGCGACCGAGCTCATGGCGCTGACGTTACGGCTTGCAGGCGGACGGAGTGCTGCCCTGGAGCGCGACGAGCCGGCAGAGGCTCGCGTACCCGACCTTCCACGTGCCGTTCTGGCGCACCGCGGTTCCGTTCTGCTTCGGGAGCCCCGCCGACCCGAGCTTCACCGTGTAGACCACCTTCGCCTTGTCCGCGCCCTGGAGCGTCACGGAGGAAACCGTGACGCTGACGTTCTTCGCGAGCGGGTTGCCGGCCAAGGCCTGGATGACCGGCTTGAACCTCGACCCGTTCTGGAGCACGGCCGTACGCTCGGACACCGACGACTGGCCCGAGAAGAGCTTCTCGTATGCGCTCTTGATCTGCGCCTTCGCCGCCGCCTCTCCGCTCGTCGGCGACGAGGAGCCGCACGCAGCGAGCGCAAGCCCGGCGACGACCACGAGTGCGAGTTGTTTCACGAGATCCTAGGCCTCCTGCAGCGTGCGCAGGCCGGGCCCGACGTAGCGCGCCGAGGGGCGGAAGAGGCGGCCTGTCTGCTTCTGCTCGAGGATGTGGGCCGACCAGCCGGCCACCCGCGAGCAGGCGAACATCGCGGGGGCGAGCGGCGGCGGGACTTCGGCGATGTCGAGGACGAGGGCCGAGTAGTACTCGACATTCGTCTTCAGCGGACGGTCCGGCTTGCGCCGCTCGAGCTCTGCTAGCGCCGCCTCCTCGAGCCGCTCGGCGATCTCGATCTGCGGCGACCCGAGCTCACGGGCGGTCTGCTTCAGGATCCGCGAGCGGGGATCCTCGGCGCGATAGACGCGGTGGCCGAAGCCCATGATCCGCTTGCCCGCGTCGAGCGTGTCGCGCACCCACTTCTCCGGGTCGCCCATCGCGCTGACCTCCTCCAGCATCGGCTTGACGTACGCGGGGGCGCCGCCGTGCAGCGGGCCGGAGAGGGCGCCGACCGCCGCCGAGAGCGCCGCGCCGCAGTCCGCCCCGGTCGAGGCGACGACGCGTGCGGTGAACGTGGACGCGTTCACGCCGTGCTCGGCCGTGCAGATCCAGTACGTGTCGATCGCCTTGACCGCCTTGGGATCGGCGTGGCCACGCCACTGGAGCAAGAACCGCTCCGCCGCCGTCTTGCCTTGCTCGACATCCTTGGCGGGGACCTCGTCCTCGTGCCCGTCCGCCAGCCGTGCCGAGCGGGCGACGATCGACATCATCTGACCGGAGATGCGGCCGAGATCCTCGCGGGCCTGGTCGTCCGAGATCTCGTTCAGCTTGCCGAGCCCCCACAGGCCCGAGAGCCGCGCCGTTTGCGCCTGGAGATCCGCCGGCGCGTGCCCGGTGATGCCCGCCGGCTCGAACGGCTCCGGAAGCGGCATCCGAGACTGGATGTCGTCGTCGACGAGGAGGCCCCAGATGTTCTCGTAGGGGTATTCGCCGATCAGCGGCTCGACGTCCACGCCCCGATAGCGCAGCGTGCCGCCCTCACGATCCGGCTCCATGATCTCGGTCTCGACCGCGACGACGCCCTCGAGGCCGGGCTTGAACTCTGTGCTGCTCATGCGTGTATCTCCTCCAGCTCGATCTCCTGGCCGGCACCGCGCTCCCGCGCGGCCGCGAGCACGAGCGCCGCGGCGGCGAGGTCCTGGACGGCGACACCGACCGACTTGTAGAGCGTGATCTGTTCGTCCGAGCTCCGCCCGACACCGGTCCCAGCAACGATCTCGCCGAGCTCGACGACTCCGTCGCGGCCGCGCGGATCGAGCTCCGGCGCTCCGGCGGGGAGCGGCGCAAAGGCAGAGTCGCGCTGCTCGACCACGACGACGTCCGCCCGCTCGACGATCGCCGGATCGAGCTCGGAGCCGCCGGACATGCTCGAGCCGACCGAGCTCACGTGCGTCCCCGGGCTCAGCCACTCGAGCCGGACGACCGGCTCCTGCGCAGCGGTCGTCGCGTGGACGACGTCGGCTCCGCGGACCGCATCCTCGAACTCGCCGCGGCCGGCGACCCGCACCTCGGCGAAGTCACGCGCGAGCGGGAACATCTCCTGCGCCGAGCGGGACTGCACACCGGTGCCGAGAATCGCCAGCACGCGGGAGTCAGCCCGGGCGAGCAGGCGCGTCGCGAGCGCGGCCGCCGCGGCGGTGCGCATGGCCGTGATGTACGTCCCGTCCATGAGCGCGACCGGGGTGCCGGTCGCGGGGTCGAAGAGCGCGATCGCCGCCTGATGCGTCGGCCGGTCGCGGTTCTCGGGGAAGAGCGTGACGAGCTTGCAGCCGAGGCCGGCGGAGGGCGCGTAGCCGACCATCGCGCCGAGGATGCCACTTCGCTCGCCGCGGGAGCCGATACGCGGCACGAGGGAGGCCGTCCCGCCGGAGAGCTCGGCATGCGCAGCCGCCAGGGCATCGAGGAGCGCGTCGAGGTCGAGCAGCTCCTCCACCTCGCTGCGGGTCAGGACGAGCATCGCAGTCCTGACGGTACTCGCTCGCTACCCGACGAGCGTGAGCGTCCAGTCCGGACGGTGCTGCGCGTCGAGCGAGAAGAGAAGGATCCGCTGCCACTGGCCGAGGCAGAGCACGCCGTCGGCGAACGGCACCTGCTCCGACCGCGGGCCGAGGAGGAACGCGAGCAGGCGTTCGCGTGAGCGCAGGCTCCCGGGCACGACGCGCTCGAGCAGCTGCTCGAGGTCCTCGAAGAAGCCCGTTTCCCGCTCCTGCACGCGCACGAGCGAGAGCGTGCTCGCGGCGTGGAGGTAGGCGATGCCCGAGCTGACCCCGGACTCGGCGACCTCGCGCGAGACGTCGTTCGTGATGTCCATCACCGACAGCGACGGGAGGGCCGCGGCGATCGAGTACGGAACTTCGACGGTCGTCATGCCTGTGCGACCTCCTTGGGCAGCCTGAAGTGGACGTCCTCCT
>DASXOM010000139.1:0-2026 GCA_036494245.1 Gaiellaceae bacterium | reverse complement strand
GTAAAGGCGCTCGACGCCGTGCGCGAAGTCGAATGCCCCAAGGTCGGCCTCGAGCTCGGCGCGCGTCGCGTCGATGCGGGCGAGGATCCAGCGCTCCTCCACCGAGCTGGGCCGCACGTCGGGCTCCACGGGGCCGGCGAGGAGGAGAAGCCGGCTCGCGTTCCAGAGCTTGTTGGCGAGCTTCCGCCCCTCCTCGATCGTGCCGAAAGAGAAGCGCGGATCCTGGCTCGACGTCACCTTGAGGAGCCCGTACCGCGTCGCGTCGGCGCCGTACGGCCCAAGAGCATCCTCGGGCTCGACCGCGGTCCCGTGCGTGCGCCCCATCCTGCTGCCGTCGGGATTCGCGAGATACGAGTGGATGACGGCGTCGTGGAATGGTTCGTCGCCCACCAGCTCGAGCCCGGAGAAGATCATCCGCGCGATCCAGAGGAAGATGATGTCGCGCGCCGTCGTGAGCACGCTCCCCGGGTAGTAGCGCGCGAGCTCGGGGGTCTCGTGGGGCCACCCGAGGGTCGCGAAGGGATACAGCGCCGACGAGAACCACGTGTCGAGGACGTCCTCCTCCTGCCGCAGCTCGGCCGAGCCGCACTCGGCGCACGTCTCGGGATCCGTCTCGGCGACGGTGACGTGGCCGTCCGGGCAGTACCAGACCGGGATGCGGTGCCCCCACCAGATCTGGCGCGAGATGCACCAGTCGCGGACGTTCTCCATCCAGTCGAGATAGACGCGCCCGAAGCGCTCGGGTGTGAAGCGGACGCGTCCTTCCTCGACCGCCGCGATCGCCGGCGCCGCGAGCTCCGTCATCGCCACCCACCACTGGGGCACGACGAGGGGCTCGACGCGGCTGTGGCAGCGCACGCAGTGGCCGACCGAGTGGCGGTACCTCTCCCGCTTCTCGAGCTGCCCGCGCTCGGCCGCCCAGTCGATCACGCGCAGGCCGGCCTCCTCCTGCGTCAACCCCGCGAGCTCTCCGGCGGCGTCGTTCATCAGCCCGTCGGGCCCGATGACCGTGAGCTCGGGGAGGTCGTGGTCGCGGCCGATCTCGAAGTCGGTCGGATCGTGTCCCGGCGTGACCTTGAGCGCGCCGGTGCCGAACTCGCGCTCGACCCTCTCGTCGGCGATCACGGGCACGCGCCGCTCGACGAACGGAACGACGACCTCCTTGCCGACGAGGTCGCGGTAGCGCTCGTCGTCCGGATGGACCGCCACCGCGACGTCGGCGAGGATCGTCGCGGGCCGCACCGTCGCGATCGTCACGTGGCCGGAGGCGTCGGCGAGCGGGTAGCGGATGTACGAGAGCGTGTCGTCCAAGTCCTCGTGCTCCACCTCGAGGTCGGAAAGCGCGGTCCTGTCGCGCGGGCACCAGTTGACGATCCGGTTCGCCCGGTAGATCCAGCCGCGCTCGTAGAGGTGGACGAACCAGCGGATGACGGCCCGGTAGTAGCCCTCGTCCATCGTGAACCGCGTGCGCCGGTAGTCGAGCGAGGCGCCGAGCAGCCGGAACTGGCTCATGATCGTCCCGCCGTATCGCTCGAGCCATTCCTCGGCGTACGCGTCGAAGCCGTCACGGCCGAGCTCGCGCTGTGTCTTACCCTCCATCGCTAGCTGCCGCCCGATCGCCGCCCACGTCGAGAGGCCTCCGTGGTCGTAGCCCGGCTGGAAGAGCGTGTTGAAGCCGCGCATCCGGTGCCAGCGGACGAGCGTGTCCTCGAGCGAGAGCTGCAGGCAGTGGCCGATCGTCAGGGAGCCGGAGATGTTCGGCGGCGGGTGCATGACCACGAACGCCTCGCCGGGCGCGTCCGGGTCGGCCCAGTAGAGCCCCTCCTCCTCCCAGATCTTCTGCCAGCGCTCCTCGACGCCCTGCGGTGTGTAGAGCGTTTCCATTGGGCGGATGTCGTCAGGCAGCGACTATGAGGAGACCTTAGCGGGCGCGCGCTTCGGCTGGGGCCAGGAGCCGCCGACCTGCTCGAGGATCGTCTCGAGCATGTCGAAGGACGAGAGGACGTGCTCGTGCGCGAGCGCCCGC
>DASXOM010000138.1:0-3429 GCA_036494245.1 Gaiellaceae bacterium | reverse complement strand
CGGAAACCGCCGGGAAGGGAGAGGGCAAATGGAACGCCTGAGTAGGCGCTCGTTCATGAAGATCGCCGGCGCGGCCACCGGCGCAGCGGCGCTCGCCTCGGCGCCGCCGATCGCGCGGGCCGCGATGGGTGAGGAGGGCGCTCAGAAGATCGATCCGAAGAGCGCCGTCCCCGAGGAGCCGCTCGTCGCGTACGTGCGCGACGCCGAGCGCGGCGAGGTGACCGTCACCTCCGGCACCGCCGAGCACACGTACCGCGATCGCGCTCTCGTGCAGCGGCTGCTGCGTGCGGCCAGAAGGGACGTGAGCTAGATGTCCTCGCACCGCGAAGCCCCTTCGATCAGTCAGGACCCGGTTGCCGACAACGCCGACGTCTACGCGTTCGTCAGCCCGGACGACCCCACGACGGTCACGATCCTGAGCAACTTCGTGCCCCTCCAGGGGCCGGCCGGCGGCCCGAACTTCTTCGAGTTCGGCGACGACGTCCTCTACTCGATCTTCATCGACAACGACGGGGACGCCCTGCCGGACCTCACGTATCAGTTCCAGTTCCGGACGACGTACCAGAATGAGGAGACGTTCCTCTACAACACCGGGCCGATCAGCTCGCTCACCGACCCGAACTGGAACAAGCGGCAGCTCTACGACGTCTCCGTGATCCGCGAGCAAGGCCGCAACAACGGCACGAAGCAGCACCACGAGACGGACGGCAAAGGCACGGTCGTCGGCGCCAACCTCGCGTGCCCGCCGTGCAACATCGGGCCGCGCTCGACGCCAAACTACGACACCCTCGCGGCCGCGGCCGTGCATCACCTGCCGACCGGCGAGACGGTCTTCGCCGGCCAGCGCAACGACGGCTTCTTCGTCGACCTGGGCTCGGTCTTCGACCTCGCCGCCCTCCGCCCGTTCCAGAACCTCCATCTGATCCCGATGGGCGCGGCGCCGGGCGTCGACCCGCTGAAGGACCTGAACATCCACACGATCGCCATCAAGGTCCCGATCTCGATGCTGACGAGGGACGGCTCCACGCCCAGCGACCCGATGAGCGCGGTCTCCGTGCTCGGTGTCTGGAGCGGCGCGAGCCGCCGCAAGGTGCAGGTCCGCGACGACAACGGGAACGGGACGAAGGGGAGCGGGCCGTGGGTGCAGGTCTCGCGCCTCGGCAACCCGCTCTTCAACGAGGTGATCGTCCACATCGGGGACAAGGACCGCTGGAACGCCATCGACCCGATCGAGGACGACGAGTTTGAGGAGTACGTCAACCAGCCGGAGCTCGCGAAGCTCCTGCCCGTCCTCTACCCCGGCGTGTTCCCGAACCTGGCGGGGTTCACCGACAACCGGGCGGACCTCCACGCGATCCTGCTCACGGGCATTCCAGGCGGAATCGTCCCCGGGTTCCAGAACTTCACCGGACCAAGGCCCGCGGACATGCTGCGGCTCAACGTCGCGATCCCGCCGACCGTGAACAACCCGAACCCCATCGGCCTGGTGGCCGGCGACCCTGCCGGCTTCCCGAACGGCCGACGCGTGTTCGACGACGTCGTCGCGATCGAGCTGAAGGCCGTGGCCGGCGCGACGATTCCGCTCGTCAAGCCGAGCTACACGCCGGACGCTGCGGCCTCGTTGGTCACCGACGGCACCGGACCGGGGCCGAACCGCTACCAGTCGACGTTCCCGTACCTGGGAACGCCGCACGACGGATACCACACGCCTTCGTCGTGAGCCCTAACCCGCACCACTCCAAGGACCCCCGGCCCGAGCACGTGCTGCTCGATCTCGGGCCGGGGGTCGGGGCCCTCGTCCTCCGCACCGGCGCTGACCTGCACGGCAAGGAGATCGAGATCAGCCCGGCCGGCCGGGACGAAGAGCGCTCCCACAAGCAGGTCCACGAGCGGCCCATCGCCGGCCGGCCGCTCTACGGGGCCGTCTTCGACTCTCTGCCCGCCGGCGAGTACACGCTCTGGCTCGACGACCAGCCGCTGCGGCGCCATGTCGCAGTGGCCGGCGCGGCCGTCACCGACCTCTCGATCAAGGAGGAACACGAATGATCGGCTTGACCAGCCCCACGCACCTCGCGCTTCTGCTTCTGATCGCGCTTCTGCTCTTCGGTGCCAAGCGGGTGCCGGAGATCGGCCGCTCGCTCGGCTCCGGCATGCGCGAGTTCAAGGAGTCCATCACGCATGAGTCCGTCGCGCAGGAGGCCCTGCCCGAAGCGAACGAGAAGATCGACACGACCGACTGATGCGGCCGCGCCGGTTTCCACGCGAAGAAGAGGCGACGCTCGTCGAGCATCTCGAGGAGTTGCGGGGACGGATCATGGTCGGCCTCGCCGCCGTCGCGGTGGCGACCGCCGTCGCATTCGTCTTCCACAACCGCATCCTCGACTGGCTCGCGCGTCCGTTGCCGCCCGACCATCGGCACCTGGCGGCGTTCGGTGTCACCGAGCCGTTCTCGGTCTCGGTCGCGGTGAGCCTGTACGCCGGGCTCCTCTTCGCGTTGCCGGTGATCCTCTCGCAGGTCTGGTCGTTCCTGGCTCCGGCGCTCGACCCTGCGGCCGAGCGTCGGATTCTCCTGTTCGCCGTGTTCGGTCTCGTGCTGGGGGTGGCGGGGCTCGCATTCGGGTACGGGATTCTTCTCCCGCGTGCCGTGCACTGGCTCACGAGCTACGACCCGACCCACTTCCGGCTTCTCATTCGGGCGAGCAGCTACTACTCGTTCGTGGTCACCGTGCTGCTCGGCGTCGTCTGCGTCTTCGAGACGCCGCTCGTCGTGCTGACGCTCGTCAACCTCGGCGTGCTCTCCTCGGCCACGCTGCGCCGGAACCGGCGCAAGGGCTACTTCATCGTCGCGGCGGTTGCGCTGGCGCTGCCCGGGCCCGATCCCGTTACGACGCTGCTCGAGCTGCTGCCGATGTGGGCGCTGTTCGAGGGCTCGATCTGGCTCGCCGTCTACGCGGAGCGGCACGCTGCGAAGGTGTCCGTCGCAGGAGCGCAGGCATGACCCGCGCGGAGTGGACCCGGCTCGGCGGCTTCTCGGCCGGTGTCGTGCTCCTGCACGTGCTCGGCTTCGGGCTCTTCCTCTACTACCTGCCGCGCAACCCGGCGCTGACTGGCCTTGCGACGCTCGCCTACACGTTCGGGCTGCGGCACGCCTTCGACGCCGACCACATCGCGGCCATCGACAACACGACGCGAAAGCTGCTGCAGGACGGGGAGCGGCCGCTCGGCACCGGCTTCTTCTTCTCGCTCGGCCACTCGACGATCGTCTTCTCGCTCACGGCCGCGCTCGCAGTGGCCTTCGAGACGATGCACTCGACGATCCCGACCCTGCAGACCTACGGCTCGACCATCGGCGCCTCCGTCTCGGGCGTGTTCCTCCTGCTGATCGGAGCGCTCAACCTCGTGGTGCTGCTCGACATCGTCGGCGTCTTC
>DASXOM010000137.1:0-5424 GCA_036494245.1 Gaiellaceae bacterium | reverse complement strand
CGACAAGGTGCTCGAGCTGAAGAACGCGTACCAGGGGACGTCGTACCTGCTCGGCGACATGATCGAAGCGGACGACGCCTACACCGGCTCGCACAGCCGGGACGTCGTCGAGCTCGTCCTCGCCGTCGCCGAGCGGCTCGGGCTGGACGCCGACGAGCAGCGAATGGCGGAGTTCACGGCACTCCTCCACGACGTCGGGAAGATCAGGATCCCGCCCGAGATCATCAACAAGCCCGGCCCGCTCGACGACGAGGAGCGCGCCCTGATGAACACCCACACGATCCTCGGCCAGGAGATGCTCGAGCGTGCCGGAGGCCTGCTGGGCGAGGTCGGGCCGCTCGTCCGCTCCTGCCACGAGCACTGGGACGGGAACGGCTATCCCGATGGGCTCGCCGGCGAGGATACCCCGCTCGTCGCACGCATCGTCTGCACCTGCGATGCCTGGAGCGCGATGACGACCGACCGCTCGTACCGCCGCGCCCTCCCGCACGGCGCCGCCGTGGCGGAGCTCCGTCACTGTGCCGGCACGCAGTTCGACCCCCGGGTCGTCGATGCGCTGCTGGCGGTTCTTTCCGCCTAGCGGACGAGCAACCCGAAGACGTAGCCGGCCGCGATCGACACCGCCGGGCCGAGCACCCAGCCCTGGAGGATCGAGTACAGCGTCGCGAGATGCACCGTCTCGCGGCCGCGGGCGAAGCCGGCGCCCGCCATCGCGCCCACCAGTGCCTGGTTCATCGAGGTGAAGAAGCCGAAGGCGACGGCTGCGAGAACGACTGCCGCCTGAACGAGCTGCGCCGCCGTCGCCATCGCGCGATCGACCTCGACGATCTCGAAGGCGACCCGCTGCAGGAGCGGCTTCCCCCACGTGAGGACACCGACGGCGATGGCCGCGCCCCCGACCGCTCCTGCCTCGAGCGGGCTGAAGGTGCCGGTGCCGACGAGCGCGCCGCTCGCATTCGAGACGTCGTTGGCCCCCATCGCGAAGGCGGCGATCGCTCCCATCGCGACGAGCACCGTCCCGATCCGTTCCCCGAGTCTCAGGCGGTCCAGACCGAGAGTAAGGAGATAACCGAGGAAGATCGCCGCGATCGGCGCCAACGCCCAGACGATGACGAGGTGGCCGATCGCACTCCAGTTCACGCCGATGCCGGTCGCGAGACTGACGCCGATGATGGAGAAGACGAGGATCTGGATCGTCGAGGTCGGCATCCGGAACCGGTTGAAGAAGGTCGTGACCGCGAAGGCGACGCCAATCACGACGACCTGCCGCTCCACCGAGAGCGGCACCGCGGTGAGCCCCGAGCCGACCCGCTTCTCCACGGCATGGCTCGCGAACGTCGCCCCGAGAAACGCGAGCGGCGCCATGAGGAGCAGGGCGTGCCAGGCGCCGATCGCTCGCAGGGCGTGCGGCATCCCCATCACCGCGCCCGTGTAGTGGGCGCCAATACTCCACGCGAAGCCGATCGCAAGGACGATGAGGAGCCCGGTCAACGCCGGCCGACGTTATACGGCTTGTCGGCAGACCCGCGAACAGGGTACGGTCCCGGGCCATGGAGGCTCCTCCCGGGCACGACGATCCTGGGTACGACGACTGGTTCGACGAGCCCGAACCGCCGAGCGAGACGCAGAGCGGCGCCAATCGCGGCATTTACGAGGACGCCGAGGAAGTGTGGGTGCTTCCCGAGGACGAGGACTCGGGCTCCTCCGGGCAGAGGGAGTTCGTGATCGCCGGACGGACGCTGACGACGACGCAGGTCGCGATCATCGCGCTCTCCCTCCTCGCCATCTTCTTCGCGATCCTCGCGGCCGCAGGCGTCTTCAACGGCAACACGACTTCGGTACCGCCTGTTACGGCTCCGACGCACCCGATCAGCACCGTGACCGTGACCACGACGCCGGCGAGCACCGCCCCCGCGGTGGAGGCGCCGTCGCAGACGCTCAAGCCCGGCGACCAGGGAGCGCAGGTGAAGACCCTCCAGAAGGCACTTGCGTCGCTCGGCTACTCGGCCGGCACGCCCGACGGCGACTACGGCCCGTCGACCATGAACGCGGTGGAGCGGTTCCAGATCGCCCACAACCTCGGCGAGGACGGCATCGTCGGGCCGGCGACCCTCAACGCCCTGCAAAAGGCGGTCGCGGGCTAGTCGGGGTTCAAGCGGGCTGCTTGCTCAGCCCGTTTCGCTCCTGCGGGATGAGGAGCTCGAACCGCGCACCCCCGGGCCGCGGGTCGTAGAAGAGGTCTCCCCCGTGCGCCTGCGCGTACGCGCGCGCGATCGCGAGCCCGAGGCCGTGTCCGGTGTCGCCTCCGCCGCGAGCGAAGCGGTCGAAGATCCGTCCCTCGAGCTCCTTGGGCACGCCCGGGCCGGCGTCTTCCACGGCGACTCGAAGATGTCGGTCACGCTGCTGCGCAACGATCCGGATCGGAGGCGCGCCGTAGCGGACGGCGTTCGCGACGAGGTTCGAGACGACGCGCTCGAGCACGAGCGGATCGACGACGGCGGCGAGATCCTCGGGGATGTCGAGCTCGACCGCATCCGCCGTGGCGAGGGCCCCGCGAACGACATCGGAGAGTGCGGCCTTCAGCACCACCGGCCTCGGCGCGACGGTGATCGCTCGCGCGTCGAGACGTGAGAGGTCGAGGAGTTCCTCGAGCAGGCGCCGGAGACGCTCGCCCTGCTCGACCCCGACGCGGATCAGCTCCTCTCGCAATTCCTCGTTCAGCTGCGGGCCTCGGTCCGAAAGCGTCTTGAGAACGCCGTAGACGGACGTCGCCGGGGTGCGCAGCTCATGGGAGGCGATGGCTACGAAGTTCAGCTTCAGCTGATCGAGCTGGATCAGCTCCTCGTGCAGCTGCGCCCGCTCGATGGCGATGGCGACTCGCTCGGCAACGATCTGGAGCAGCTCGACCTCGGCCCGCGTGAACTGCCGCGGCGTGAGCGACCCGACGTGGAGGACGCCCAGCGACGCGCCGCGCACGAGCAGCGGAACACCGACCATGCACTTCAGCCGCTTCTGGCGCAGGATCGGGTTGTAGACCGGGTACTCGTCGACGTCGATCACCATCGGCCGCGCCTCCTCGGCGACCCGGCCGGCGAATCCGGCGCCGAGCGGGATCCGGACCCCGACCTCTTCCTCGATCCCGAGCGCCGCGCGCGCGACGAGCTCGCTCGTCTCCTCGTCGAGCAGCAGGACGGCACAGGTGTCGGCGTCCAGGATGTCGCGGATCCTGGGCAGGAGGACATTCAGCAACTCGTTCACCTCGAGGTGGGCGAGCGCTGCGTCGGTCACGGCCTGCACGTGCTCGATCCGCACGCGCGCGGCGCGCTCGGCCTCGAAGAGGCGTGCATGCTCGATCGCGAGCGCGGCGCGGTCCGCCACGAGCTGCAGCAGCTGGACCTCGTCCTCGCCGAAGGCGCGGAAGTGGAGCGAGCCGACGTGGAAGACGCCGCGCACCTCACCCTCGACGACCAGCGGGACGCCGAGCATCGACTTGATCCCCTTCTCCCGCAGGATCGGGTTGAGGACGTGCGCGTGGTCGACGTCGTCCAGGATCACGGGCCGCTTCTCGGCGGCAATCCGCCCCGCGAAGCCGCCGCCGACCGGGACGCGGACCCCCTGCTCCACCACTTCCTCGATCCCGAGCGCCGCCCGCGCGACGAGCTCGTTCGTTTCCTCGTCGAGGAGGAGAATCGCGCACGTGTCGACCTCGAGGATCTGCCGAGTGCGCTCGAGCAATGCGCCGAGGAGCTCGTCGAGTCGGAGGTGTGCGAGCGCGGCATCGGTGACGGACTGCAGCCGCCGGACATGCTCCGAAGTGGAACCCTCCGGCCACATCAGCGCCTACCTCCTTCCGCAAAGAGCGGAAAGCTAAGCGCTTGCGCGCGTTCTGCTGCTGGAGCGGCGCCGGACGAGCACCGCCGCGGCGACAGCAAAGCCGACCGCGACCTCGGCGGCGACGACGACGCGCGAGTCGATCGGATTGGTGACGGCATAGCCGCTGCCCAGCAGGTGGATGGGCCTCACTGCCGCCCGGCGAGCGAGCGGCTCGAGACAGAAAGCGGCGGCCGCGACGAGCGCGCCCGCGATCGCGCGGCGCGTCCGCCACTGCTGGCCGAACCAGCCGAACAGCGGCCCGGTGACGATGCCGCCGAGAATAACGGGAGCATTGCTGACGAAGAACCCGTGCGTGTTGGCGAGTGAGTACTGGGCGCCCTCGAGCGGGCTGTCGGTCAGCAGGAAGTAGCCGACGAGCGCGGCGAAGGTGGCTCCGAGCCCGAGCAGGGCGGCGCGCGTCGGATCCCGCTGCGTCGCGCCGGCGAGGAAGGCGAGCAACAACCACGGGGCCGAGAGGCTCGCCACGTCCGCGCCCCAGGGGTGGTGGACGATGCTGCCGAGGTACTGGACGCCCGCGCCGTAGGCGGCCGAGAGCACCAGTACGAGCACGACGGTCAGCCGGGACCTAGCGGCCACTGCGGTCGATCAGCTCGATGCGGTAGCCATCCGGATCCTGGACGAAGCAGATGAGCGAGCCGCCTTCGCGCACGCGGTACGGCTCGCGCTCGGTCTCGATTCCCTGCTCCTTCAGCTCGCCGAGCGACTGCTCGAGGTCGTCGACGCTGACGGCGATGTGCCCGTAGCCGGTGCCGAGGTCGTAGGTGCGGCCGTCGTGGTTGTAGGTCAGCTCCAGCACCGAGCCGTGGTCGCCGATGCCGAAGAAGTAGTTCGTCGCCTCGACCTCGCCGTTGCGGACGATGTCCATGTCCCGCTCGAAGTGGAAGCCGAGCGCCTCGTAGAAGGCGCGCGACCGGTCAGGATCCGTGATTCGCACCATCGTGTGGAGGAACTCGGCCACATCCGGATCCTAGAGACTCGTAGAATCGGCGCAACGTGGCACTCGCAGTCCGCACCCTGGAAAACTTCGTCGGCGGAACGTGGGCGGCGGCAACCGGCGACAGCGTCCGCCCCATCGTCTCCCCGGTGACCGGCGAGACGCTCGCCGAGGCTCCCGACGCGAGCCCGCGCGACGTCGACGCCGCAGTCCAGGCGGCCCGCCGCGCGCAGCCGCTGTGGGCTGCGCGCTCAGCCTGGGATAGAGCGGAGATCTGCCACGCGATCGCCGACCTGATCGCAGAGCGACGCGAGGACTTCGCCCGAGCGCTGACGCTCGAGCAGGGCAAGCCGTACGCGAGCGAGGCACTCGCGGACATCGACGAGACCGCCGAGAACTTCCGCATCGCCGCCGAGGACGTGAAGCGGATGGAGACGGCGGTCATCCCGTCGCGGGACCCGGCCAAGCGGATCCTCACCTTTCGCAAGCCGAACGGCGTCTACGCGGCGATCACGCCGTGGAACTTCCCCACGCTGATCCCGGTCGAGCTCATCGCGCCGGGCATCGCGGCCGGGAACACGATCGTGATCAAGCCC
>DASXOM010000136.1:0-18346 GCA_036494245.1 Gaiellaceae bacterium | reverse complement strand
CCGTACTGGCCCGTCCGTCGGCGCTGAGCCTGCGTGCCGGCGCGGTCGCGCGCGCCGCGACGGCGCTAATGGGTGGGGCCTCCGACGGCCTGCTCGATCTTGACCATCCGGCCGTTGTCCAGGTCGAACCACACCTTGTTCGCCTTCAGCCAGCCGCCGAAGAGCTTGTCGCGGATGTTGAAGGTCGGGCCGGTGTTGAACTTCTTGCGCCAGCCTGCGAGGTCGGGGCTCTTCAGCACCGACCCCACGACGGGCCGGTAGCCGTTGACGGCGAAGATCTTCTGCTGCTTCGGCGCGTGTGCGTACTTGATGAACGCCTTTGCCTCCGCAGGAGCGCTCTTGGTCGCCACCATCGGCAACTGGATCAGCATCGTCGGCTTTGGCACGACGAGCTTCCCCGCTTTGCCGGCGGCGAACGCGGCGTACGCCTCGCTCTCGTACGTGATGAGGACGTCGCCCTTCCCTGAGAAGAACGTGTTCGCCGCGTTCGATCCGGACGAGTCCTGCGAGACCACGTGCTTGAAGAGCTTGGTCACCCACTGAATCGCCTGGTGGTCGTTCAGGCCCGACTTCCGCGCCTGGCCGTAGGCCGCGAGCACGTTCCACTTCGCCGAGCCGGACGGGAACGGATCGGGCGTCACGACCTGCACTCCGGGCTTGACCAGGTCCTTCCAGCTGTGGATGTGCTTCGGGTTCCCCGGCCGCACGACGAAGGCGACGACCGAGTCGGCCGCGATCCCGCCGAGCTTTGCCTTGGTCCACGACTTGGAGATGAGGCCGGCGTCGGCGACCGTGTCGATGTCGAGCCCGGTCGAGAGGAAGGCGATGTCGGCCGGTTGTCCGGCGACGATCTGCTTGGCCTGGGAGCCCGACGGCCCGTACGACTGGTTGAACGAGACGCCCTGTCCTGCTGGCTGATGCTGAAACCGGGTGATGAGCTTCGCCATCACGGGCCTGGGCGTCGAATAGGCGACGAGATTCACGGTCGTGCTCGTCTGCCGAGCTTGTGCAGCGCTGCTTGCGCAGCCGAACAGGACGGGGATGACCAGGGCGGGGAGCAAGAGTTTCCGCATCGTGCGAGGATCCTTTCTCGGGATTACCTACCGGCTTTATAGGTATTGGCGATGCTGATACTTACCATAAGTACGGCCGCCCATGCGGATCCGAACAGAATCCGAACGATCAGGCTTTGCGCTGCGCCGCCGCGATTTCCGCGAGCGTCGTCTGCTCGAGGACGCCGCGGATCTGCGTGCGTAGCTCGAGCCAGACATCGCGCAGCCCCGCGGCCGCGCCTTCGTACTCGAGCTCGTCCGGCCGCACGCCTCGCACGGTTGCGATCGGGCCCTCGAGCTCGCGGATGACGTCGGCAACCGAGATGTCCTCCGCGGGGCGTGCGAGCTGGTAACCGCCCTCGGCGCCGCGCTGGCTCGCGACCAGCCCGCCGCTGCGGAGCTGCGAGAGGATGCTCTCGAGGAACTTCGGCGGGATGCTCTGGGCCGCGGCGAGCTGCTCGGCCGTCGTCAGGCCGGGCGGCGCCGCGGCCAGCTCGGCCATCGCCCGGAGTGCGTAGTCGACCTTGGCCGAGACCCGCATCCCTGCATTCTTCCGCTACGAGCGCGGATGCGAGCGGTCGTAGACCCTGCGCAGGTGGCGGGGGTCGACGTGGCTGTACACCTGCGTCGTCGAGAGCGAGCTGTGCCCGAGCAGCTCCTGGATCGTGCGCAGGTCGGCGCCGCCTTCGAGCAGATGCGTCGCGAAGGCGTGCCTGAGGCGGTGCGGGTGGGGGACGATCCGGCGCAGCGTGCTCGTGTCGAGGCGGCGACCGCGTGCGGAGACGAAGAACGCGTCCTGTGCTCCCTTCGCCAGCTCGGGTCTGCCCTCGCGTAGGTAGCGCGCGAGCCAGGCTGCGGCCTCTTCGCCGAGCGGCACGACTCGCTCTTTGCCGCCCTTGCCGCGGCGGATGTGCAGGAGCTCCTGCTCGAAGTCGACGTCGCCGAGGTCGAGGCCGACGGCCTCCGCGCTGCGCAGGCCCGCCGAGTACACGAGCTCAACGAGCGCACGGTTCCGCAGCGCGATCGGCCCCTCGCCTTCGAGCGCCTCGAGCATCCGCTCGACGTCGGCGGCGGCGGGCGCGTCGGGCAATCGCCGCGCGCGGCGCGGGCCCAGGCGCGCGTCGGGAACGCGTTCGGGCCCGAGCGCCTGGCGGAGAAAGGCGCGTATCGCCGCCAGCTTGCGGCTGATCGTGGCGGGGGCAAGCTTCCTGCCGCGCCGCGCTCCGCCGAGCCACGCTACGTAGTCGGCGAGGACACGGACGTCGACCGAGTCGAGGTCCGTGCCGCGATCCTCGAGCCAGGCGCAGAACTCCCCGACGTCCCCTCCGTAGGCGCGCCGGGTGGCCTCGCTCAGCGCGGGCGACGCGAGGAAGCGGTCGGCTGCTGCGCGAGCGTCCATGGAGGACGGTTCGCCGGGCGTCGTTCCTTTCCCTTTCGTTAGCGTGACCCGTGTGATCGCGAAGCACGACGTGCTCGTCGTCGGAGCGGGCTGCGCTGGCATGCGCGCCGCGATCGAAGCCTTCGACGCGGGCGCCGACGTGGCGATGATCTCGAAAATCCATCCCACGCGCTCGCACTCCGGTGCGGCCGAGGGCGGTATCAATGCGGCGCTCGGAAACGCGTCGGAGGACGACCCCGAGATCCACGCGTACGACACGGTCAAAGGGTCGGACTATCTCGGCGACCAGGACGCGATCCAGATTCTCTGCGACGAGGCGCCCGGCGACGTCTACCAGCTGGAGAACTGGGGCGCCGTCTTCTCGCGCACGGAGGACGGCCGCATCGCGCAGCGTCCGTTCGGCGCCGCGGGCGCACCGCGCACGGCATACGCCGCCGACATCACCGGCCACGTCCTCATCCAGGTCCTGTGGGAACAGATCTGCAAGCGCGACATCCCCACCTATGAGGAGTACTTCGCCTGGCACCTCGTCGAGAACGACGGCCGCTGCCAAGGCGTTGTCTGCTGGGACCTCCTCGACGGCGGCCTGAAGACGATCGGCGCGAAGACCGTGATCCTCGCCACCGGCGGCGCCGGTCGCCTCTACACGGGGACGACGAACGCCTACTCCTGCACCGGCGACGGGATGGCCCTCGCCCTACGCATCGGCCTGCCGCTCAAGGACATGGAGATGATGCAGTTCCACCCCACGACGCTTGCTCCGACGGGGGTGCTCATCACCGAGGGCTGCCGCGGCGAGGGGGCTTACCTCCTCAACAAGGACGGCGAGCGATTCCTCAAGCGCTATGCGCCGAACACGATGGAGCTCGCCTCGCGTGACGTCATCTCGCGGGCGGAGCAGATGGAGATCGATGCCGGCCGCGACGTCGACGGCAACGTCCTGCTCGATCTGAGGCACCTCGGCGCGGAGCGGATCATCGAGCGGCTGCCCGGATCGCGCGAGCTCGCGATGACGTTCCTCGGCGTCGATCCGATCTACGACCCGATCCCCGTACGGCCCGGTGCCCACTACCACATGGGCGGCGTCGCCACCGACATCTGGGGCCAGACCGAGCTCACGGGCCTCTATGCCTCCGGCGAGTGCGCCTGCGTCTCGGTGCACGGCGCCAATCGGCTCGGCGGGAACGCCCTCATGGAGACGATCACCTATGGCAAGCGCTCGGGCCGGCACGCGGCGGAGTGGGCGCTCTCGCACACGAACGTCGACGTGCCCGAGTCGGTCGAGCGCGACGCCGAGCGAGAGTTGAAAGCGCTGCTCGAACGCGCCGACGGCGAGCGCCCGTGGAGCATCCGCGACGAGCTGGCCACCACGATGCACGAGAACTTCGGCGTCTTCCGCCGTGAGCATCAGATGGAGCAGCAGGGCGAGATCGTGTCCGGCCTCCGCGAGCGTTACCAGCGCGTGCTGCTCGAGGACAAGGGCGAGGTCTTCAACAGCGACCTGACGCAGGCGATCGAGCTCGGCTTCCTCCTCGACCTCGCGGAGTGCATGGTGGTCGCCGGGATCGAGCGCAAGGAGAGCCGCGGCGCCCACGCGCGCCCGGACGACTATCCCGACCGCGACGACGAGAAGTTCCTGAAGCATACGATCGTCCGGCTGGTGGACGGTGCGCCGCAGCTCACGTGGGAGCCGGTGCGAATGACCAAATGGGAACCACAGGAGCGTAAGTACTGATGCAGATGGCTCTCAAGATCTGGCGCTACGACTCCGCCACGGGCGACCGGGCGCTGAAGGAGTACGAGTTCGACGCGCCCGAGTGGGCGACGCTCCTCGACTGCCTCGACATCGTCAAGGACAAGCACGACGGCTCGCTCGCCTTCCGCAAGAGCTGTCGGATGATGATCTGCGGCTCCTGCGGGATGCGCATGGACGGCGCCGCGGTCCTCGCCTGCAAGACACGGATGTACGACATCGCGCAGGAGGGTCGCGTTCCCGTCATCTCGGCGATGGGGAACCTCCCGATCCACAAGGACCTCGTCGTCGACATGGATCCGTTCTGGTCGAAGTTCAAGGCGATGTGGCCGTGGCTGGAGCCGGGCTACGAGCGTCCGGAGGACGGGCGCGAGTACCGGATCTCGCAGGAGCGGATGAACGTCGTGCACAAGGAGTCTCTGTGCATCAACTGCGGCTGCTGCGTCTCGGAGTGCAACGCGATGGAGTCGGACCCCGAGTTCCTCGGGCCGCAGGCGCTCGCGAAGGGGATGCGCTTCGTCGGCGATCCGCGCGACAGCACGACCGTGGAACGGCTCGAGCGCTACAACCAAGAACACGGCATCTGGGACTGCACGCGCTGCTACTTCTGCAACGAGCGCTGCCCGAAGGGCGTCGACCCGCGCGACGCCATCGCGAAGCTCGGCGCCGAGTCGATCCGGCTCGGGATCGATCGCGACATGGGCGCGAAGCACGCGAAGTGGTTCGTCCGCTCTGCCGAGACCACGGGCTGGCTGCGCGAGGAGGAGCTGATCCCGAAGACGCAGGGCTACGTCTCGGCCATCAAGCAGCTCAAGTTCGGCGCCAGCCTCGCGCGCCACGGCAAGGTGCGGCCCGTTCCGATCCCGCACACGGCGAGAGACGTGAACGAGGCGCGCAACCTGCGGAAGGTCGTGCAGGAGCAGGACCGGCAAGGCGCCCTCGGCCACGTGCAGGGCGAGCACGCGCTGGCGAAGCTCGACCATGGGTACCAGCCGGAGTCGCTGGAGGAGATCTACGACCGGCCCGGTGCCGCGCCGAGGCCGTGGCTACCTGAACCGGAGGAGGAAGCGAAAGCGTGAGCGCGACCGAGACACCGGTGAAGCGAGTCGCCTACTACAAGGGCTGTCTCGCGTCGCTGTCCGCGAAGGAGCTCGACAGCTCGACCAAGGCTCTGGCGCCGATGGTCGGCCTCGAGCTCGTGGAGCTCGAATCGGTGACCTGCTGCGGTGCGGGCGACATCCACGAGGCCGAACCGGACTACTACCTCCACCTCAACGCGCGGATCCTCGCCTACGCGGAGGCGACCGGCTGCGAGATGCTGATGACCGTCTGCAATGTCTGCACGCTCAACCTGCGCCAGGCGAACTTCATGCTCCAGGGCGACGCCGACCTCCTCGCGCGGATCAACGAGAATCTCGCGACCGTGGGCGTCCCGGAGTACTCGGGCGCCGTCGAAGTGCGGCACTTCCTCTGGGAGATCGCCGAGGGCAACGGCTACGAGAGGCTGAAGGAGGTCGCCCATCGCGGGCTCAAGGGGCTCAAGGTCGCACCGTTCTACGGCTGCCAGATCCTGCGGCCCTCGAAGATCATGGGCTTCGAGGATCCGGACCGGCCGTGGTCGCTCGAGCGGATCATCGAGGCCTGTGGCGGCGAGGCGATCGACTACCCGGCGAAGATCAAGTGCTGTGGCTTCCCGATCATCGCAGCGCGCGAGGAGACGGCACTCGGCGAAGTCATCCAGCCGGTCGAGCAGGCGATCGAGGCCGGCGCCGACGTGATGGTCACGCCCTGCCCGCTCTGCCACCTCTCGCTCGACGCCTGGCAGCAGAAGCTCGAAGCGGCGACGGGGCGCGAGTTCAAGATGCCGGTGCTCCACCTCGCCCAGCTGGTGGGTGTGGCGGCGGGGCTCGAGGAGGCGGAGCTGAAGTTCAAGCGCCACATCGTTGACCCGCGGCCGGCGCTCGAGCGGCTGGAAGTCTGAAGCGGCTCGGCGCGCTCGCCGGCGCCGCTGTCGGCTGGGGGTTGCTCGAAGCCGGCTGGGTGCGGTTCAGGCAGCTGGACCTCGAGTTGCCGGGGCTGCCGCCGGAGCTCGACGGCCTCCGGATCGTGCATCTCTCGGACTTCCACTTCGGCGTCCCGTCGCCGGGGATCGGCGCCGTCTGGGAGGCGGCGGTATGGACGCGGGAGCGGAAGCCCGACCTCGTCGCGATCAGCGGCGACTTGCTGACGCACCCGCGGGGTGAGCCCATGCTGCGGCGGCTCATGCGGGTCCTGCCGCGGCCGACCGTCGCCGTGCTCGGCAACCACGACATCGCGCTGAGCCGGGACCCGCAGGCGCGCCGGTCCGACCTGCGGGAGCTCGAGCCGGCCACCTTGCTGCGCGACGACGGGCGCATGCTCGAGCTCCGCGGCCGGAGCGTGTGGATCGCGGGAGCCGATCCGCGGCTGATCGTCCGTGGTCGCGCGCGGCTCGACCCGAACTCTCTCGCCCGGGAGGCCGACTTCTCGCTCCTGCTCTGCCACTATCCGCGCGTCCTCGACCAGCTCGAGCCGGGCCGCTTCGACCTCGTCCTCGCGGGTCACATGCACGACGGCCAGATCGCGCTCCCGCTGCCGGGCGGGAAGGTTCGCTTCGCGCATCCGACCGCTCCCTTCAACGCAGGCGTCTACCGCAGCCCGGCCGCGACGATGCACGTCTCGGCCGGGCTGGGGACGACATTTGTCCCTCTCCGCTTCGCCGCGAGGCCGGAGGCGACGGAGCTCACGCTCAGACAGGGCTAACCTTGTCGTATGGCCGGTCAGGCGTCGATCTCGACCGAGATCCTCGCCCGTTACGCCGCGGACGCGGCGAAGGAAGTCGACGGAGTGCGAGGGCTCGCAGACAGTCCGCTACCGCGGAAGCACGCAGTACGCGTCTCGGGCGAGAACGGTGCGGTGCGCGTCGAGTTGCACCTCGTCACGGAGTGGGGGACGTCGATCCCCACGGTCGGCCGGCTCGTCCAGGAGCGCGTGCGCGAGTACCTCCGGGAGATGGCCGACGTCGAGCCGGCGGCCGTCGAGGTCGTCGTCGACGCCGTGGGGCCCGACGCATGACGACGCGGATCTCCGGGCTGACCGGAGCGACGATCGAGACGGCGCCGACCGTCTGCCAAGAATGCATCTGGTGGCAGACGCGGAACGGGCGCAGCGCCGACAAGCGCAAATGGATCCGTGACGCCGAGGACGCCTGGGGGGCGTGGGGAACGGTCTACCACGACGACGACGGCAACCTGCTCGGGTCGATGCAGTACGGCCCGGCCGAGCTCTTCCCGCGTGCTCGCGAGCTTCCCGCGGGGCCGCCGAGCGACGACGCCGTGCTCGTGACGTGCGCCTACCTCACCGATCCGTCGCGGCCGTGGGTCATGCAGTCGCTCTTCCTCACCGCAATCGGAGACTCGCGCGAGCGGGGAGCCCGCGCGCTCGAGGCTTTCGCCTACCGCTACCCCGAAGGTGAGACGAACTTCGAGCGGTTCCACGTGCACAAGACGATCTTCCCGGCGGACTTCCTCGCCGACTTCGGCTTCGTGCCGGTGCGCGCGAAGGGAAGGGTCGAGCTCGCGCGGCTCGAGCTCGGCGGCCTGCAGCCGGTGGAGGAGGGGACGCGCGAAAAGGTGCTGGCGCGGGTGCAGGAGGCGTTCATGCCCGCACCCGCGCCGCAGCGCTTCTAGCCGACGGCAGTTTTTAGTCGGGCCATCGGCACGAAGCCGACCTTGCCCTTGCCGAAGAACACGCGGACGCCGTTCACGGCGTACGCCACCCCGGCACTGCTGATGCGGGCGAACAGGATCTCGCTGTGTTTGCCGAGCGTCACGACCGCGCGGGTCTTGCCGCTCGACAGGTTCACGGCGCGGACCGACGGCCCCGTCGTGTAGATCGCGATGTTCCCCTGGAGGTCGAGGTTGTGCAGGCCACTGCCGTGGGTGGGAAGCGTCTTCTTGAGCGAGCCGCTGCCGGCGTCGTACACCTGGAGCTGCCGGGTCTCGCTTACGACGACGAGGTTCTTACCATCGAGCGCAGCCTCCTTCGCGCTCGCGGGAGGCAGTGTCATCAGCACCTGCCCCGACTTCGAGTAGACCGCGACGGATCCGTCGGAATGCAGCACAGCGACGCGTCCTCCGTCGGCGGCAGTCGCCGGGAGGGTGTTCGCGCCGGCCGCGACCTGCTTCAGCTTGGTGCCGTTGAGCACGTCCAGCTCGCCGGCGGTGACCGCGCCGGTGGCGTCGGTCGTCCAGCGGTTCGTGGCGATGAGGTTTCCGGAGCCGACGAGGCCGCCGAGCCAGGGGCCGGCACAGTGCGAGCCTCCGCCGGCGCCGCAGCTCTCGCCGGTGCGGAGGGCCGAGGCGACCTGCCGCTCCTTCGGGCTCGCCACCGAGGAGGTGAAGAGATAGTCGTCGCTCTCGAGGTTGCCGCCCTCGTTGAGGAGCCACGCCACGCGCCGCCCGGCGATCGCGAGCTGGAACACGCCGGCGCCGACGACGTCGTCGGAAACGGCCGTCTTCGCGCCGCTGACCCTGACCGTCTTCCCGGTTCGAACATTCCAGACGAGCACCTTGTTCGTCGCATGGGGCTTCGTGACGAACTTCGCGCTGGCGTCGTAGGCGATACGGCTTCCGTCGATCGCGAGCGCCGCCACCGGCCCCTGGAGGTGCCTGACCTGCGTGCTGTGCGTCGCGGTCGTCCCCGCTGCGCCCGCCACGAGCGCGAGGCCCGACAGCGATCCGGCAGTCAGAACGAGGAAAGCCCGGCCAAGCGTCATTCGTGTCACCTCCGGTGGGGGATCCCGAATGTACGGCCGCCTGGTTAGCGAAAGATCAAGTTTCGATCAATCTTTAACGCGCGACCGTGCGGGCGGGCTCGAGCAGAAGCTCGGCGATCTGGAGCGCGTTGAGCGCGGCGCCTTTGACGAGGTTGTCGCAGGCGAGGAAGAGGGCGAGGCCGTTGCCCTCCGCAGCGCGGTCCGGGCGGATGCGGCCGACGAGCACGTCCTCCGTCTGGGCCGCCGCGCGCGACGTTGGCCTCTCGACGAGCCGCACGCTGGGAGCGCCTGCGAGCACGGCCTCCGCGTGCTCGGGCAGTAGCGGCCGCTCCGTCTCGATCCAGACGGACTGCGAGTGGCCGACGAGGACGGGGACACGGACGGTCGTCGCGCTGAGCGGGAGCTCCGGCAGCTCGAGGATCTTGCGTGTCTCGGCGCGGATCTTCGACTCCTCCTCGGTCTCGTCGCCCTCCCACGTCCAGTCGAAGGCAAGGTCGTGTTGCTCGGGCGGCTCGGCACGCAGCTTCTCCATTCGCTGCGCGCCGGCACCGGAGACGGCCTGGTAGGTGGAGACCCGCACCCGCGCGAGCCCGGCCGCGTCGTGCAGCGGCTGGAGGACGCAGGTGAGCGGGATCGCCGAGCAGTTCGGGTTGGCGACGACCCTGGTCGTCGCGATCGCGTCGCGGGCTCGGTCGCCGTTCACCTCGGGCACGACGAGCGGGTAGCCCTCCTCGAGCCGGTACGCGCTCGACTTGTCCACGACGAGAGCGCCGCCCTCGACCGCGTCGGGCACGAGCTCGCGAGACGCGCTCGTGCCGCACGAGAAGAGAACGAGATCGAGGCCGCCCGCGAGGAGCGCGTCGGCCGTCGCCTCCTCGACCGTGAGGCCGCCCTCGAGCTCCCGCCCGGCGGAGCGCGCCGAGGCGAAGGCGCGGACATTCTCGTAGCCGCGCTCTCGCAGGAGGCGGAGCGTCACGGTGCCGACGGCGCCGGTCGCGCCGACGACGCCGATGCGTGCGTCCTGGCTCATGCCGCTCCGAGCTCGAACGCGTCGTGCAGCGCGGCGACAGCCTTCGGCACGTCCTCGGTGCGGACGTGGCAGGCGATCTTGATCGGCGACGTGGAGATGACCTCGGGCTCGACGCCGATCCCACCCAGCGTCGAGAACGCCTGCGCCGCGATGCCCGGGTGGCTCTTCATGCCCGCGCCGATGAGGCTCACCTTGCCGAGGTCGTCGCGCATCGACCACTCGACGTCCAGCCCGCCCAGCAGCTCCTCGCAGGCCTGACGATCCTCGACCGGAGCGCTGAAGACGATCTCGTCGCTCGATACCTGGAGGATCGTGTCGACGTTGACATTCGCCTCCGCCAGCCGCTCGAAGAGGCGCGCGGCTCCGATCCGCCGGACGCGGTAGAGGGGCTCGCAGTCGGTGTGCGCGACGCCGCTGATGATGGCCTTCTCGAGCACCGGATCCTCCTCGTCCACGATCCACGTCCCCTCGGCGTCGGAGAACGTCGACCGCACCTGCAAGCGCACGTCGTGGTTGCGCGCGAACTCGACCGAGCGTAGCTGGAGCACCTTGGCACCGCTCGCCGAGAGCTCGAGCATCTCCTCGTAGGTGACCGCCGGCAGGCGCCGCGCGTGCGGGACGAGGCGCGGGTCGGCGGTGAAGACGCCCTCGACGTCGGTGTACATCTCGCAGGCGCCTGCCCCGAGCGCCGCGGCGAGCGCCACCGCGGTCAGGTTCGAACCGCCGCGGCCGAGCGTGGTCACGTCGTGGGAGTCGGCCGAGACGCCCTGGAACCCGGCGACGAGCACGATCCTCCCGGCGTCGAGCGCGTCGTTGATGCGGGTCGCGCGGACCTCCGCGATCTTTGCCTTGCCGTGGACGGTGTCCGTGACGATGCCCGCCTGCGAGCCCGTGAGCGAGATCGCCTCGTGGCCGAGGTCGTGGACGGCCATCGCGCAGAGCGCGTTCGAGATCCGCTCGCCGACCGAGATGAGCATGTCGTACTCGCGCGGCTGCGGGCGTGGCGAGATCTCGTGGGCGAGGCGGATCAGCTCGTCGGTCGTGTCGCCCATCGCCGAGAGGACGCCGACGACGCGCTTGCCCTCCTCGCGGGCCCGTACCAGTCGGCGCGCGACGTCCTTGATCTTCTCGGTGTCGGCGACGGAGGAGCCACCGAACTTCATCACGACGAGATCCGGACCGCGGGCCTCCGAGTCGGCTGCGATCTCGGGGACCGTCTCGAACTGCGTCGTCGCCACCGTCACATCTCCCGGCGGCCGGAGAGCGCGCGGCCGAGCGTGACCTCGTCGGCGTACTCGAGGTCGCCGCCCACCGGTAGCCCGCTGGCGAGGCGCGTCACGCGGACGCGGTCGGGCAGCCGTCCGGCGAGGTACGACGCGGTCGCCTCGCCGGTCGCGTTCGGGTTCGTCGCGAGCACGACCTCGACCACGCCGTCGCTCTGGACGCGGTGCATGAGCTCGTCGATCCGCAGGTGCTCGGGCTCGACGCCGTCGAGCGGCGAGAGCGCGCCGCCGAGGACGTGGTAGAGGCCACGGTACTCCGCGGTCCGCTCGAGCGACACGAGGTCGACGGGCTGCTCGACCACGCAGATCGTCGTCCGGTCGCGCCGCGCGTCGAGGCAGATCGCGCACAGCTCCTCCTCGGTCAGGTTGCCGCACTCGCGGCAGAAGCGCACGCGCTCCTTCACGTCCTCGATCGCGACGGCGAGCGCGAGCGCCTCCTCCTTCTGCGTCTGCAGGAGATGGAACGCGAGCCGCTGTGCGGTGCGGCTGCCGATGCCGGGCAGGCGCGTCAGCTGCGCGACGAGGTTCTCGACGGAGGGGCTCAGCATGCGCCCTGAGGGTACTCGTCCGTTCCGGACGAGTCCTGGCAAGATCTTGCCGTGGGCGACCCCGTCTCTTGGCTGATGATCAGGCCCGGCTGGAAGGTCTATGCCTCCGACGGCACCGAGGTCGGCCAGGTCGACGAGGTCACGGGCGACGACAACGCGGACATCTTCGACGGGCTCGCGGTCGCGGCGAGCGCGCTGGGCAAGCCGAAGTACGTCCCGGCGGAGCAGGTCACGACCATCACGGAGGGTCGCGTCGATCTCTCGCTGTCGAGCGCGGACTTCGCGGAGACAAGTGAGTTCCTCGAGCCTGCGACGTCCGCGGAGATCGAGCCCAGCGACCACCACGGCCTCGGTGAGACGATCGGGGCTGACGTGCGCGAGGTGGAGGGAAAGGCGATCCACCCGGTCGAGCACGAGAAGCCGGTCGGGCTCATCCGCCGGATCGACCTCTGGTTCCGGCGCACGTTCCGAAGCTAGCGCGGCGAGAAATCGAACGCCCAGCCCCAGATCACGACGCCGATCAGGGCGAGGACGATCAGCGCCCAGAGCCAGTTCGAGAAGATGTACCGGCCGCGGGTGCTCACTCGCCGAGCCCGGGAAGCCCGAGGCCCCCGAGGCCCATGTCGCCGAGCATCTGCTGCGCCTTCGCCTCGACGCCGGCCCGCGCGGAGCGCAGCGCCTCGTTCACGCCGGCGAGGACGAGGTCGGCGAGCGCCTCCGGGTCGTCCGGGTCGATCGCGTCACGGGAGATCTCGATCGCGACGACGTCGCCGGCGCCGTTCGCGGTCACCTTCACGAGGCCGCCCCCGACCGACGACTGAGCGGTCTCCTGTTCCGCGTCCTGCTGCATCCGCGCCATTTGCTCCTGCATCTGCGCGGCCTGCTGCATCAGCTTGTCCATGTCGAAAGAGGACATCGACTCAGCTTTCCCGCTCGCGCGTATCGAACTCCTGCTGGAACCGCGCGACGAACTCTTCTTCGCCGGCCGGCTCCTCGTCGACCGTCGGCGTCTCGCGCGCCTCGCCGAGCGCGAAGACGAGCTCGAGCCTGCGGCCGGTGACGTCGTAGAGGGCGTCGGCGAGCAGGCCCGCGTTCTTCGGTTCGCGGACGAGGTCGAGGTGGAACTGGGCGCTCGGCGGAAACTCGAGCGTGAGCGTGTCGCCGCTGAGCTCAGCCGGATGCGCCTCGCGAAGCAGGGCGGCGGTCGGGATGCCGCCGCGCTCCTCCACGGCCGGAAGCACCTGGCGTGCCCAGGCCTCCTGCAGCTGCGAGATCTCGAGCCCAGGCGCGCCGACCGGCACGGGAACCGGCTCGGGCTCGGGTTCCGGCTCGGCCTGCGACTCCGCGGCAGGCTGTTCCGGACGTGGCTTGGTATCTGATACCGAGACGGGTCCGCTCGGGACCTGTCCCTGCTCCAGCCGCTCCAGGCGGAAGGCGATCGATTCGCGGGACAGGTCACTCGCGGGGCGCGTCACCTTGACGAGCGCGAGCTCGAGCGGCAGGCGAGGGTCGCCGCCCTGGCGCATGTCGTCGACCGCGATCGCGAGCAGGTCGACGAGCCGCAGGACGGTCGCCTCCTCGAGTTGGGTCGCCTGCGCCTTCAGGCGCTCCCGCGCCTCCTCGCTGGTCGCGGCGGCTTCCGGAACGTCGCCGAGATGCTGCGCGAGCATGATCTGCCGCAGGTGCTCGATCAGGTCGAGGACGAGCCGGCCGAGATCGTGTCCGCGCTCGGCGAGCTCCTCCAGGTACGTGAGCGCGCCGGCGGTATCGCGGTCGATTACGAGGTCGCAGAGGCGGAAGAGCGCCTCCTCCTCGACCGTCCCGAGCAGCTCGAGCACCGACTGCACGGTGACCTTGTTGCCGGTCGCGGACGCGAGCTGGTCGAGCGTCGAGACGGCGTCGCGGTAGGCGCCGCGACCGCTGCGGGCGACGAGCGCGAGCGCCTGGTCGGGCGCGTCGATCCCTTCGGCGTCCGCGATCTGGCGCAGCACCTTGACGAGATCCTGCAGGCGTGGCCGTTGGAAGACGAACGTCTGGCAGCGCGAGCGGACGGTCGGCAGCACCTTGGAGAGGTCGGTCGTGCAGAAGACGAAGACGAGGTGCGGCGGCGGCTCCTCGATCAGCTTCAGAAGCGCGTTCCAGGCGGCATCCGTCAGCTGGTGCGCCTCGTCGAGGATGTAGACCTTGTAGCGCCCCTCGACCGGCTGGAGGACGACGCGGTCGCGGATCTCGCGGATGTCGTCGATCCCGCGCTGCGAGGCGGCATCCATCTCGATCACGTCGAGCGAGGTGCCCGCGGCGATCGCGCGGCACGCGTGACACGTGCCGTCGGGCGTCGTCGTCGGGCCCTGCGCGCAGTTGAGGCACTTGGCGAGGATCCGCGCCATCGAGGTCTTCCCGGTGCCGCGCGGACCGGCGAAGAGGTAGGCCTGGCGCACCGCGTCGGTGGAGATCGCGTTGCTCAGCGTCCGGACGACCGCCTCCTGCCCGACGACCTCCTCGAAGGTCTGTGGACGGTACTTCCGGTAGAGCGCAGCCACGGGCCGATCATAGGGACCAGGCACACCGCACACCTGAGAGGGACTACTTAGCGCTGCTTCCTCCCGGATCTGACGCGGTTCGCAGGCTCCCACTGCACGGGGCCTGGCCCGACTCGAGTGTAGCCTCCTCCCGCATGCCGGACGACGCCCGCCGCGCCCTGCTGACGAGGTTCTTCGACCATGCGCCGATGTTTCCGCCGGCGAGCCTGCCGCCCGCCGAGGCGCTGGACGAGGACCGGCGCGCGCGCCAGAGCGAGCATGCGTGGCTGCTTGGTCGGCTCGTCTGGCCGGCGGCGCAGCTTTCCGAGTTGCCGCAGGATGAGCCACGCGCGCTTGCGCTCGTCGAGGCGGGGAGCGAGCGGCAGGACGACGCGGTGTACCTCGAGGGCGTGTCGCTCGACGACGTCGCCGCGCGCGGGCTGCGCGCGAAGATCCGCTGCGGCGGCGAGCGCATACCCACCGTGGAAGAGCTGGCGGACTTCGTCCGTGGCTGCCGCTCGCGCGGGCTCGTCTTCAAGGCGACGGCGGGGCTTCACCATGCGTACCCGACCGAGGCGGGCGAGCACGGCTTCGTCAACCTGCTCGCAGCCGCGGTCTTCGGCGACGAGGAAGAGGCGTTGCGCGAGCGGCCGCCTGCGTTTGCGCTCGACGAGACGTCGTTCCGCTGGCGCGACCAGGAGGCGCCGCCCTTGAGGCTCGCCGATGTGCGCGCGTCGCTCCTGCACTCGATCGGGACGTGCTCGTTCTTCGAGTCTGTCGAGGAGCTCGAGCAGCTGGGGATGCTGTGAGCTTCGGGGCCGGCCCGAACGGGCTCCTCTGGCGGGACGGGGACGAGGCGGTCGACCTCTCGGGCCTGGGCGACCTCTTCGCCCGGCCGACGCTGAATCCGCTCATGGCGCAGGGCCCCGCCGGCTGGCGCGAGGCGGTCGCGATCGCGCGCGCCCACGACGGACCGCGCGTCCCTGCGGGCGAAGCAGACCTCCGCCTGCCGTTCGACGTCGCGGACTACGTCGACTTCTATTCCTCGCTCGAGCACGCCACGAATCTCGGCCGCATGTTCCGGCCCGACCAGGAGCCGCTCCTGCCGAACTGGCGCTGGTTGCCGGTCGCCTACCACGGCCGCGCCGCCGGCGTCGCCGTCAGCGGCACGGACGTCGTGCGGCCATGCGGTCAGCGGAAGGCGCCCGACGAGGACGCTCCCACCTTCGGCCCGAGCCGCCGCCTCGACTTCGAGCTCGAGCTCGGCTTCGTCGTCGGTGTTCCAACCGGGCTCGGCGACTCCGTGTCGGTCGAGGCGTTCGCCGACCACGTCTTCGGCGTCGTGCTCGTGAACGACTGGAGCGCGCGCGACATCCAGGCCTGGGAGTACGTGCCCCTCGGCCCGAACCTCGGCAAGTCGTTCCAGACCTCCATCTCGGCCTGGGTGACTCCGCTCGCGCTGCTCGAGGACGCGCGCGTCGAGGCGCCGCGGCAGGAACCGCCGCCGCTCGCTCACCTTGCCGGCGGACACGAATGGGCGCTCGACATCGCGCTCGAGGTGGAGCTGAACGGCGAGTCGCTCTTGCGGGGCAACGCACAGACGCTCTACTGGACGCTGCCGCAACAGCTGGCCCACGCGACGTCGAACGGCGCACGTCTGCGGACCGGCGACCTGATGGCCTCGGGGACGATCTCGGGCGCAGAGGCCGGGTCCGAGGGCTCGATGATCGAGCTCTTCCGCGGCGAGCGCTTCCTCGAGGACGGAGACGAAGTCGTCCTCCGTGGGCGCGCGGCGAACGGCGTCGAGCTCGGTGAGGTGCGCGGACGTGTCCTTCCGGCGCGAGTACCTCTGGCTCCGGGGGCGTGATCTGCCGGCCTGTCACGGCCGGAACCGAACCGCTGCACCGTCCGTTTGCCTCTGAACGACCAAGGAGGCGGTAATGGCAGCTTGGATCTGGATTCTGATTGCGATCGGCGTGCTGGTAGTGCTCGGGCTCGTCGTCTTCGGTGCGCTGCGCGGCCGCGAGAAGAAGCAACGGCGCGAGCAGGCGCAGGAGCTGCGTCAGGAAGCGGACACGCGGACCCAGCAGGCCGTGGAGCGTGAGCGGGTCGCGCAGGAGCAGGCCGAGCAGGCGAAGGAGTCGCGCAGGGTCGCCGCGCAAGTCGGCGCGCGCGCCGACCAGATCGACCCGGACACGGAGGAGCCTGCTAGCGGGGAGTGACGTCTCGCTTCGAGCCGAGGTGCGGCGCGCCGCCGATCAGGTCGTACACGCGGTCCCGACGGTGCGTCCACCGCGCCTCGCGAGCGGCGAAGCGGGCTTCACTCCGCCGGCGCCTCCGGCCGCCCGCTGGATACAGCCGTCGCGCCCAGACCGAAGTCGGCTTGGCGAGGCGGAGCGCTCCGCCCACCGCGAGCGGCGCCAAGACGATTCCGAAGAGACCGAGCTTGAGCTTCCCCTTCAGCAAGGTCAACACGACGAAGCAGCCGACGAGCACGATGAGCCCGTCGCCGACGATCCTCCCGAGCCGATCGCCGGCGGTTTCGGTCGGAAGAGGGAACGTCGCCAGGATTGCGAGCCCGAGGAATGCGACCGCCGCCAGGCAGGCGTCGATCGACACTCGCCCCTCGGTCGTCCAGTAGACGTCGTCAAGATGGAGGAGCATCGCGAACTCGTCGAGGACGAGCGCGGCACCGCCGCCGAACACGATCGCCAGCAGCGCGACCCATGGCTCGGACGGCTGGAGGCCGATGGCGAGCCCACCGGCGACCAGGCTCAGCACGATCCCCGGCACGAGATGATGAACATGGACGTCGCCGACGTGCGCGCTTCCCCAGCCGCGCTTCCGCGCCATACGGGTGTAGAACTGTGTCCCGGCCAGCGTGAGGACGAACGTGACGAGCATGAGAAACGCCGGCTCCCGCCCCGCCTCGTAGACGTGCATCTCGTACCCGGGGAAGAAGCCGAACAGATTCATGCCTTGTAGTGTGACCCCATGGACAGAGGCGGCGGATCGATGCTCATGCAGCTCGGCAAGTTCGTCGCCCTCGCCGGGGTGACGTTCTTCGTCGCCTGGCTGGCCGGAACGGGCCGGGTGGCGTACATCCTCGTCATGCTCTGGGTCGCCGCTGCGCTTGCCTACGCCGTTGTCGATCTCGTCGACTACGAGATCGTGAAGCGGGAACGGCGTTCCGCCAAACCCTCCTAGGCCGGAGCGCCCAGGATCTGGCTCCGGTCCTGCGGGGAGATCCGCCCTACCCTCGTCAGCAGCAGGGCGACGACGACCCCGAAGATGAAGCCGCCGACGTGGGCGAAGAACGCGACGCCCCCGCCGTTCGCGGCCGCGCCGAAGAGCCCGAAGTTGGCTTCGACGAACTGATAGAGGAACCACGCGCCGAGGAAGAACCAGGCCGACAGCTGGACGGGGAAGATGACGACGAGCCCGCGCACGGTCGAGCTCGGATAAAGGACGAAGTAGGCGCCGAGCACCGCCGCGATCGCGCCGCTCGCACCCAGGTTCGGCACCCGCGCCTCCGCCGCGGTGCCGAAGAGGAGCGTCATGGCCGTCTGCGTCATCATCGCCACGAACCCGCCGACGAAGTAGAACACGAGGTAACGAATCGGGCCGAAGGCGTCCTCGACGTTCTTGCCGAACACGGCGAGGAAGAGCATGTTGCCGAGGATGTGATCCCAGCTGCCGTGCATGAACATCGCGGTGATCCAGCTGACTCCCCACGACTCGGGCCCGTGGCAGGAGTTGTTGACCGTGCAGGGATAGAACGACGCGTGGAACACCGCCGTGCGCAGGTGCGGCAGCTCGTAGAAGAGCCACACCGCGAAGTTCGCGACGATGATCGCAACGTTGACGATCGGGAAGCGCCGCGCGCGCAGTCCGTCGGAGAGCGGGAGCACTGCTCCAGTCTCTCACCCCACCTCTGATGCGTCGAGTGGGCGCGGCTGGGATCGAA